>JBHJHK010000030.1:0-40458 GCA_050330975.1 Candidatus Competibacterales bacterium
GGGGGGGGGGGGGGGGGGGACGGGGCGGGTCGGCGACCCACAACACGGCCGTCCCCCGGCGACGGCGGCGGTCCACTAGGCGGTTGAGGACGGCTAGGTGCTTACCCTCCAGGTGGCGGGTGGGGTTTTCCAACACCAGCAGTCGACGGGGCACCACCAGGGCTCGCAGCCACTGGGCCAGCTGGAGGATTTGGGGGGGAGTGCGATCGGGGCGGGTGGTGGGAAGGGTCATCCCAAAAAGCTCTTCCAAGCGGGCGGCGTGGTGCTCGATGGCGTGGGAGCTGTGGCCGGTGAGGCGCGGAACCAGCAGGACATTGTCGACCACCGTCAAGGTGCTAATAAAGGCCCGTCCGGCCAGTACCCGACCGATGAGGCGGCGGCGAGCCAGGGCCTGGCGGGGTGCCAAAGCCCGCCAGGCACAGCCCAAAAAGCGCACCTCCCCCGGTTCGGTGTCGAGGCCCACCGCCCGGCGTCCCCAGAGGTTGGCGCTGCCCCGGGGGCCGGCGAGGCTCGCCATCTCGCCGGGCGCCAGGTGCACGTGCAGGGGGCGCTGTACCCCACTCCCCAGGTTGGATGGCAGCACCAACTCCAGGACAGGGGTGGGGGCGAATTGGGGATTCACGGCGGAAAAGCTCAAGGGGTCAGGAGCAAGGTCACCAGGATAAAGGCCAAGAACAACACCACCAGGGCTCGCATCACGGCACGGGTCACGGCCTTGGGAATTTCGGTGATGGCGGGGGCAACTTCTAGGGCCGAGACGCAGCACACCGCCGCCACACCCAAAGCCCCCAGGGCGGTCTTGCCCCCCACCAGCCACAACAATCCGGGTTCAACGCCGGTGAGGGCTGCGCGCACTGGAATGATTGGGTGGATGCCCTGGGGGTTATACCACAAGTTGCCCAGCAGTTCCCCCACCACCAAGGCGGCGAATAGTACCCACAACAGGCCCAACGCCGCCACTGTCACCCCCAGCAAGCGCGGTAAGATGACAAACTCCAGGGGATCCACCCCTTGGCTGAGCAACAGATCCATCTCCCCGGCGACGATGGCACTGGCCAGCTCGGCGGTGATGGCGGTGGCACTGCGGCTGATGATGATCAAGTTGACCAGCAGTGGGGCGAAGTGCTGGATGACCAGCACCTCCACCAAGGCCGCCATGGGCGCCGACAAAGGCGCCAGGCGCTCCACGACGTCGCCGACGCTCAACACCAACACCCAACCGGTGATCAAGCCGCTGGCCACCACAGCGGTCAACGCCCCGACGCCGGTGAAGTAGATCTGCTGTAGGAGCACCGTCACCACCGGAGAGCGCCAGGTGGTGGGGGTCAGGGCCCGCTGGAATCCCCCCACGATCACCGCCGCTACCAGGGGCCAAAAGGCCGATGGGACCGGCGGTGATCGTGGGGGGGTAGCCATGGCGCTGGCTGCTCTTCAGGCCTCGGCCAGGGGAAAGTGGCAGCGGTACCCGCCCCCCGCCACCGCCGTGGCCGTCGGGGCTTCTACCCGGCAACGGGGTTGGGCCATGGGGCAGCGGGGGTGAAACTCGCAGCCCGAGGGGCGTTGGCGCAGGCGCGGCACTTCGCCGGTGGCCTTGAGGCGGTCTTTGGGGGCGTCGGGGTCGGGGTGGAGGTTGGCCGACAACAACACCTTGGTGTAGGGGTGGCGGGGGGCGTGGAAGATCTGCCCCGTGGGCCCCCATTCCACCAGTCTGCCCAAATACATGATGGCCATCCGGTGGGCGATGTGGCGCACCACGTGGAGGTTGTGGGTGATGACCAGCAGCGCCAAGCCCCGGCGGTCTTGCAGTTCCCCCAGGAGGTTCAAGACCTCCCCCTGGACGGAGACGTCCAATCCCGCCGTGGGCTCGTCGGCGAGGATCAGCCGGGGTTCCAGGGCCAAGGCCCGGGCCACGCCCACCCGTCGAGCCTGGCCACCGGAGAGCTGATGAGGATAGCGGTTGGCCAGATCAAAGGGCAGATTGACGCTGGCCAGCAGCCGCTCCACCGTCGCCCGGCGACCCCCCGGGGGGGCTACACCATGGATGCGAAAGGGCTCTAGGAGCAGGGGGCCCACCCCCAGACGCGGACTCAGGGAGCCCACGGGGTCCTGGAACATCATGGCCATCTCCCGGCGTACCCCCTTGAGGGCCCGGTGGGACAAGGTGTGGAGATCGCGGCCCTGGAAATAGATGTTGCCCTGGTGGAGGGGGCCCAGGCGGGCGATGGCCCGGGCCAGGGTGGTCTTCCCCGAGCCGCTCTCGCCGACGATGGCCAGGGTCTCCCCAGCATCCAAGATCACATCGGCCCCGGCCACGGCGGTGATGTGACGGGGACCGCCCGCCAACCACGCCAAGGGATGGCGGCGCAGGGGAAAGCGCACCGTCGCCCCGGTCACTTGCAGCAGGGGTGGGGAGGCGCTCACCGGACGTCTCCCGTTTCGCCGAGGCGGAAACAGGCGGCTCGGTGGTGGTCGGCCACGGGTTGGGGATCGGGCATGCCTTGGCCACAGGGATCGAACACCCGGGGGCAACGGGGGGCAAAGGGGCACCCCGGAGGTGGGATGCGGAGGTCGGGAACCTCGCCGGGGATGGTGGGCAAGGGCCGGGTGGGCTCGGCGAGGCGCGCCGGGTCGCAGGCCAGCAATGCCTGGGTGTAGGGGTGGGCCGGGCGGTGGAACACCGCCCGCACCGGCCCCTGTTCCACCACGGTGCCAGCGTACATCACCACCACCCAGTGGCACAGCTCGGCGATGACCCCCAAGTGGTGGGAGATGAACAAAATGGCACAACCCCGTTCCCGCTGGAGATCTTGGAGGAGTTCGATGATCTGGACTTCCAAGGTGGCGTCCAGGGCGGTGGTGGGCTCGTCGGCGATGAGGAGGGCGGGCTCGGTGAGCAACGCCATGGCGATACTGAGGCGCTGACGCATGCCCCCGGAGAACTGGTGGGGGTAGTCGTCCAGGCGCTGGGCCGCGTCGGGGATCCCCACCCGGGCCAGGCCTTCCGCCGCCCGGCGGCGCTTCTCCCGGCGCCTGATGGCGGCGCGGTACTGGACGTCTATGAGCTGTTGCCCCACGGTGAGGACCGGGTTGTGGGCGGTCATGGGGTCCTGGGAGACCAACGCCAGGGCGTCCCCCCGCAGGCGGTTCATGGCGGCGGGGGACAAGGATCTGAGGTCTTGGCCGTCGAACCACAGCTCGCCTCGGGTGATGGCGCCGTTGGCGCTCAACAGGCCCATGACGGCCCCCACCACCGTGGATTTGCCGCGCCCCGACTCTCCCACCCCCCCCACGACTTGGCCCCGGGGCACGCTGAAACTCACCTCCCGCAGGGCGTGGACGGGGCCTTTGGCGGTGCGAAAATCCACCGAGAGTCCCTCGATGGTCAACAGTGGCGACGGGGTCACGGCCCTAGAGCTCCCGTTGCAGTTTGGGGTCGAAGGTGTCGCGCAAGGCCTCTCCCAAAAAGGTGAAGCCCAAGGTGGTGATGACCAGGGGTATCCCCCCGGCGATGACCGGCCAAGGGCTGGTGCGGATAAACGAGTAGCCGTCGTTGAGGATGGTGCCCCAACTGGGGGTGGGGGGGCGGATGCCCAAGCCCAAAAAGCTCAGGCCCGCCTCGATAAAAATCACCACCGGAATTTCCATGGCGGCGAGGATAAACACCGGCCCCAGGACGTTGGGCAATACGTGGTGGACCATGATGTAGCCCGTGGAGGCCCCCAGAGAACGCTCGGCCAAGATGAATTCCCGTTGGCGCAACGAGGCGGTTTGGGTGCGGACGATGCGCCCGAAAATGGGCATGGCGGTGACGATCACCACCCCCACCACAGTGGCTAAAGAGGGCCCCACGGCGGCCACCACCGCCAGGGCGAAGACCACCGTGGGGAAGCTGCGCACGGTGTCGAACAACAACACGATGAGCCCGTCGAGCCAGCGGGGGCCCAAACCCGCGATCATCCCCAACAAGGTGCCGATAAAAAGCGCCGCCGTCACGGAAATCCCCGCCACCTGGAGGGCCACCTGGCCGCCGTAGAGGACCCGGGAAAAGATATCTCGACCCAACTGGTCGGTTCCCAGCCAGTGCTCCACGGAGGGTGGCTGGAGGCGGTTCATGACGTTTAGGGCCACGGGGTCGTAGGGGGCGATCCACGGCGCCAGCACCGCGGCGCTCACCACGGCCACCACCAGTACCAGGCCAAAGACCCCCAGGGGGTTGGCGAAGAAGCGCTTCATCTCAGGCGTTCTCCCGCACCCGGGGATCGAGGGTGGCGTTGATCAGGTCGGCGACGATCATGGTCACGACGAATAGCCCTGTGGACACCAACACCGCTCCCATGACCACCGGGTAGTTGCGTTCGATGACGGAATCGTAGATGAGCTTGCCAAGGCCCGGGCGGGCAAAGACGATCTCGGTGATCACCGCCGAGGACAACAGCGAGCCGATGCCCACCCCCAGGAGGGTCACCGTGGGCAAGATGGCCACCCGGAGCACATAGCGCCGCACCACCATGGCAGGGGGCAGGCCAAAGGAGCGGGCGGTGCGGACGAAGTTTTCCCCCAGGACCTCCAAGGTGGAGGCCCGCACCATGCGGGCGATGTAGCCCACCCACGCCAACCCCACGGCGAAGGCCGGCAACACCAAATGGTGGAGGCGACCCAGCCAACCCTCGCCGCTGCCGATGGCGGGGAACCACTGGAGTTGGACGGCGAACAGCAACAGGGCGTACAGCGCCACCACAAAGCTGGGCACGGCGATGGTACTCACCGATACCACGGCGGTGAGGCGATCCAGGAGGGTGTTGGGGTGGAGGGCGGCGTAGGCCCCCAAGGGGATGCCCACCGCCGCCGCCCAGCCGATGGCGGCGGCGATGAGGAGCAAGGTATTGGGCAACACGGCGAAGACTTGGTCGGCCACGGAGCGGTTGGTAAACACATCTGTGCCCAGGTCCCCCTGGAGGATCTGGAGAAAGAACCGCCCCAATTGGACGGGGAGGGGCTGATCCAGCCCCATTTTTTCCCGCAGCGCCAGCTGGAGTTCCGGAGAGGCCCTGGGGCCCAAGATCACCGCCACGGGGTCGCCGGGGACGGCGTGGATCATGGCGAAGATCAACGTCACCGCCGCGGCGATGATAGCGCACCCCAAGCCGAGCCTTCGCAGGATCAACCCCGCCATGGTCCGGGTCTCAGGCCGGCTTGAAGTAGCGGTAGAGGGGCAGGCCGTCGGGGCGCAGGGCGGGTTGGATGGTGTTGCGGTAGATCACCGGGTTGGCCTCGTGGGTCAAGAAGCGGTAGGCCCCCGACTGTTCCATGAGGTCCTGCATCTGGCGGTACATGGCATCCCGCTTGGCGGAGTCGCCCTCGGCGGCGGCGGCCTTGTGGAGGCGGTCGAACTCGGGGTTGGAGAACCGCTCCCAGTTCCAGATTCCCACCTGTTCGGTGGTGAACCACGAGGTGGCGTAGTAGGGGTCGGGGGTCATGGAGAAGCGGTTCAACACCAGCTCTAGGTTTTGCCAGCTGTCCCCCTGGGCCTCTTTGCCCAGGGACCAGAAGGTACCGGCCTCGCTTTGGTTGATGGTGACGTCGATGCCCACGTTGGCCAAGGTCGCTTGGATCACCTGGGCGGCGGTGACCCACTGGGCTTTGTTGAGCACGTCGAGGGTGAGCCGCAGCTGGCCCACTTCGGCGTCTTGAAGGAGTTCCCGGGCGACGGCGAAGTCCGCCTGGGGGGGGACCAAGTTCGCCGGGCGGTGGCCCACTAGACCCGGGGCGATGATGCCCGTGGAGGGTTTGGCGATGCCAAAATAGGCGGCTTCCAGCACCGAGGGCACGTCGATGGCGTGTTGGATGGCCCGGCGCACCCGGGGGTCGGCGAGCTTGGGGCTCTGGGTATTCATCCCCAGCCACACGTAGTAAAGGGAGGGGAATTCTTCGATGGTGCTGTTGGGGGGTAGGTTGGCCTGCAGGGCGTCGAGGGAGGTGAGGCTCACCCGGGTGAAGTCGATATCGCCGGCCTCGAAGGCGATCTCGGCGGTCTTTTCGTCGTCCACCACCAGGATCTCGATGCGCTCAAAGGCCGCCTTGTCGGGACCGCTGTACTCGGGGTTGGGGACCAATACCGTGCGCGCGGCGGGGGTCCAGCTCTCCACTTGGTAGGGGCCGGCCACCGTGGGGGGAATGCCGTCCATTCGCCCCCCGGCCTCTTCCCAGGCCCGCTTGCAGACGATGGTGCCGGTGATGTAGGGCAGGGCGATGTTCAGCAAAGGGGCAAAGGGCTCGTTGAGGACGATCACGCCGCTGTATGTGTCCTCGATTTCCACCCCGGCTAGGGAGCCCATATCGGGTTTGTTGGGGCTTTCGGTGGCGGGGTCGACGATGCGCTCAAAGGAGAACTTGACGTCCTCGGCGGTGATTTCACCAAAGCCGTTGGACCAGGTTTGGCCGGGCTTGAGGACGAAGCGCACGTGGGTGGGGTCGAGCTGTTCGAGGCGCTCGGCGGCTTGGAGGTGGGTTTGCCAGCTGCGTCCCGGGGTGTAGTGGGTGAGCTTGTTGTAGATGCACATCCCCACTTCTTCCTCGGGGACGCCCCCGTAGTGGGCGGGGTCGAAGGTGTCGATGGAGGTGTAGGTCCGGCCCGTGAGGGTTCGCCCTTCTTGGGACCAGGCGATGGGGGCTTTCAGCCCCCCCAGGACACCGGTGGCCACACCGGCCATGGTGGTTTGGAGCAGAGTTCTACGGGACAAGTGTCGGGGCGTACGGGTCGTCACGGCTCGGTATCCTCACCGGTGGATGGTGTTCAAGAAGCTTAGTCGCCAGGTTGGGGATGGCAATGGCGCGGCATTGGGTTCATGGTCTGGGGCGGGCTCAGCCTCGGTGGTCGTCGGCCAGGCTCGTTGTCAAGATGTCGCGAAGCTTTGCGGCCACGACGTCCGGGCGGTGGCGAGTCAGGGACACGTGCCCCAAGGCCCGGGATTTCATGGAAAACCCCCAGGGGGGCCAGGTCGGCGACCACCGCGTAGTCGGCCATGGTCCACGGCGGGGCAGGGGCTGTGGTCTGCCCCGCCCCCCGGGGGTCGTAGGCGATGCAGCGGAAGCCGTGGGCCAGCCGGGCGAATGGATGGGAGTAGCCCTCGGCGGTTTGGTCGCCGCCGGGGACAAACACCACATCGGCCCCCCGGCCCTGGACGACCACCCGCATCGTCACCCCATGGGCCGAGAGGCGATATTCTGCTTTGGGACCAAACTCGGGAAATGCAGCCATGGCTGGATCCTGTGGACATTCCCGCTGACGGGACTCTATTTATAACCCGTTTCGGCGGATCTCGTGACCGTGAATAGCCTTTAGATTGGGGTAGGGGGATGGCGCAAATCCCCGGGGATCGAAATCTTGGTTTGCTTGGCCCACGCCTCCAAGACGGTCCATTCCGCCGCCGTGGGCAGGCGGTTGCGCTGGCCGCGGACTTGGGCGAGGCGCAGGTGGCGGACGTCGATCTCCAAGGTCAGGCGGTTACCGGGCTTGGCCAAGGGCGGGCGATAGGCCACGATGGCGGCCCGACCGGCGTGGCACTCGGCGGCGTAGGTGGCCACGCAATGGCCGAGGGCCTCGCCTTCGTGGCCCAAATCCGCCGAGGAAGTGAGTTCCTCGAAGCGTCCCTGGGGCAACGCTAGACCCAAGCCCCGGGCCCCCCAGGTCAGGATTTCCCGCCGTTGGTAGTGGTGGAAGCGGGCATGCCAGACGGCGCTGTCTCGCACCAGGCTGGAGAGGGTTCTGCGCCCCACGGCGAGGCGGGGTTCGGGAGGGGGGACGCGCTGGATGGAGGGCTGGACCCGTTTCGCCAAAGCGCTGGTAGCGGAGATACTCGATCAGGGGGGGCACGTGCCGACTGGCCAATAGATGGTCTCGAGCCAGGAGTTGCACCACGTCTAACCAAAAGTCCTCTCCCTCCTTGGACCAGGTTCTACAGAGGGGTGTGGTGCACAGGGCTTCGGCCAGGCTGGTGCGGCCGCCGAGGCCGATGATTTGTCCCCAGCGCAGGGCTTGGTAGAGGGACAACTGTCCTGGGGCGTTGAGCACCTCATGGGCCATGCGCTTGGTCAAGGGAAAGGGCAGGCGAGGGCAGTGGCGGAGGTTGTATCCCTGGGCGAGGTCGATAAACCACTGTTGGGCGTCGTGTTTGGGTTTGGGCGGACCACCGGGGTCCGGGTCGCGATAAAACGCCTCTTCAAAGGAGCGCGGCACGGGATATTTGACCAACAGCCAGTGGAGCAACCCCCTGAAGATGGCTGATCCATCCCCGCTCTCTGGGGGGTTTGACCAATCCCCGGGTCGGCGCAGCCAACGCTTGCGCCAGGCCACCAGGCACACTAGACCCCGATGAGAAGTCTCTGTCGTGAGACCGGCCCGGGCCGCCGTCGAGAACAGGGCCTCGGCGGCCCTTTGTTCGTTGCGGGGGGAATGTTTAAAAGCCGTTGCCGTGGCGGAAAAGGGATTGCCCCGGGGTGCCCGCTGGCCGTCGCGTACGGCGGCAAATGCCGAGGCGATCAGGGTCTCAGGGTCGGTCTCAAAGCCATGGGTCTCGCGCCAGGCCTGTTTTTTTCCTTGTTTTTCGGCTTTTTTGCGGGCGAGCTTGAGTTTGTCGCGCTCCTTGCCTCGTTGTAGAACCATGGGTGGTGTTCGCGGGTTACGAAATTTGTGCCCTTGCCGCAGCCGGGGCGAAACCTGGGTGCTAGATTTAGTATTGTCGGATGCTCGGTCGAGTGTTGCAACTGTGCGTTGTCAGGGGGTCGAGCTGATTATTTGGTTTTATAAGCAATTGACTTTAAAGGGTAAAACGATGAGCGAGAAGTTGGAGCAAGCGAAGCGGTTTTTCGAGGCCTGTGAAACCGGTAAGGGATGGGGTGCCTGCAAGATCCACTGTCATCCCGGCGCGACATTCTCGGCCCAATCCGGTGTTTTGGCCGAGATCGATACCCTCGAGGGATACACCGACTGGATGAAGAATCTGTTGACGCCCATCCCCGATGGTCACTATGAGTTGAAGTTCTTCGCCGAGGACCAGGAGCGCAACTGTGTGGCCGCCTTCGCCGTGTTCCGTGGTACCCAAACGGGTCCCGGTGGACCGGGAGAACCAACCGGTAAGACAATAGCTGCTGACTACGTCTATGCGATGGAATTCGAGGGGGATCGGATTCGGCATATGACAAAGATTTGGAATGATACTATTAGCCTTGTGCAGTTGGGGTGGGGATAGGGGATATCGTCGTTTTAGATTGTATTGTGAGTGATGTAATATCCATCGACTAAGCGCCCCGTGGCGCTTGACGATAGTCATGGCAAGCGACAGAACCAAGGTGCCCCAGTTAGCAAATAACCCAGTCTCACCTTCACCTCGACATCGTCTAAGAGCTGAAATTGTTCCTGACATTTTTTCTCCCGCTGCATCTTTAGGGGGATCAGCTCCTTTCAGCAGATCGACTACACCAGGGGTCATTCATTGTGATTACTCCAGCTATTTGGCTGCTTGTTATCCTCTTTGCTGGTCACGTCGTAGAAGCAAGCGCACAGATACGGTACTTTCAGGTCAGCGAAATCTCACAGCCTTGCCAACACTGTCAAGAGGGTGAAACCCGCGGTTATATGCTGATTCCCATGGGAGATGTCAGCGAGTCCTACGATGCTGGGTCCTCCCACTACATCGCTGCTTGGCCCCTACAGCTGACTTATCCTGGCCCCAGCTACCAAAGTGGTTTGCCGGGAACCTGGATGGAGGCTCTGCGAACCGGTAGAGAGCCAAATGGGTGGTTTTATTCGACCATTGAGGGTGGCTTGGGCTGGTGGGGGGATACCCGCTTTGCCACGGAAACGCCAAAATTTATCATGGGGGGCGTGGCGCTCAACTTCAGTGCTTGGGCCAATGGTCCCGGTGCTGGGAGTTCGGATTACATCGGCGAGTACAGAGATTGGGGTGAACCCGGCGGCAAATACGGGGTGGCCCAGCTCAGCCCCAATTTGCTCTGGCCGCCCGATGGACTCAATCTGCAGCAGGGATCCAACGGAGGGCTTTTTGGCTATGGTTATTTACCGCTCGCTACCTCTAACGGATCCCCAGGACAGCACCCAGGGTGTCGAGGTTGCCACGGGTAACCAGTCCTGGACCTTGTTCTTGAACACCGAGAATTTTAAAGGGCCTGCCACCTTCTTTTTGCCCACATTCTTCTCGAGACCGTCGTTGGAGGATCCCCGTTTGGAGGGGTTGCTCCTCGACACGCGGCCATCGGATGCCAATCGAGCCCTGCAAATGGAAACCCAGTACATCCCCGGGGTCCAGGCCCAAGCCGAGGATGGCACCCTCTACGCGCGGATTGCGCCGACCCTCTTTCCCGCCACCGGGGACCATCGGTCCAGGCTGGTTCATCAAGTCACGGCCTATTCTCGGGCGGCCCTCTGGGATAGGGTGGAGAACTGGTTCAATGGTGGTGAAACGGCAGCCGGTGCCATCGATCCGGCGGGGGCTTTGCCGACCCCGTTCACCGGCGAAGTTTACCCCGAATGGACCATCGTCACCCCAAAGACGCCGGAGGACCAAGAGTATCGGGTTGACTGGAGCAATTTCTCCCAGCCGCTTTCCAACGAGCCCGACACCATCGGCATCGAGTGGGATCCAGAGATTGTGTTGGAAATAAAGAGAGGGTCGGCGGAGAATGGTAACATTATGCTGCCCGAATTCTATCGCCTGGAGGATTATGAGGACACCAAAGTATGGCGGGCCGTTGCCATGGAAGAAGTACCGCCGGGGACTGGGCTTGTGGAGTACACGATCCCCATTGAACCACGCAACGACCGAGCGCCTTACCTGACCCCCGAAGACCCCGAAAGTCCCTGGCTAAACCCTGGCCCCGTCGCTGGCCCGTTCACGACTTTGTTGGGGGTCGGCAGTCAGGAGCGAGCCGAAAAAATTCATCGCCACTGGGATCGGCATCAACAATACCTTGCGCCCCCAAGGGTGGGGGCGCTGGCCTACCTCGACCCTGCCTTGATCGTGGAGCCCCCCACCGGTCTCGAGGTGGGGTATGTGCCGATTGTGACCCGCCAGGAGAGTGCTGCTGAGCCCCTTGATACCGATGGCGATGGGGTGCCCGATTATGTCGAAGGTGAGGAGGGTCTAGATCCCAACACAAAAAACAACGATGTGTTCAACAATCATCGCTTGTTTGTGATGCAGACGTATCGCGATTTTTTGCAGCGCGAGCCCGACGAGGCCGGTCTCCTTTTTTGGACCGATGTGCTTGGGCGTTTGGGGATGCAGGTCGTATTGAATTGGTTACTTTGTTCCTCGATAGTCAAGAGTTTGTGAGTCAACTGGAGGCCCGTTTCCCCGGCCTTGACCGGTCGGAAGCGACGGTGACCGCGTTGTATCTGGGGATGCTAGCCCGCGATCCCGATAGTGAGGGTTTTGCTTTTTGGGTCGATAAATTTGAGCGCGGTACTCCGCGACAGGACTTGATTATGATTTTTATCGACACAGTTGAGTACTACAGTCGTTTCTTGGATTGACGCCCATAAGTCGCCGTTTTTTGTCGGGCTCGGGGGGGAGGAATGATTCTATGGTGCGCCAGGGAGGGTTAGGTGGGTGATGGATGAGCAAGCGGTGGGTTGCCAAGGTCTGTCCCGGGTCGTTCTCCGGGTCCGCTCGCCGGAGGACTTGGCGATTTTTTACACCGAGCGTTTGGGGATGGTAGCCCGGTATGAGGGCGGGGCTGTCATCCTGGGGTATCCCGGCGCAGATGCCGATATCGAATTACGACCCGCAGGCCGAGGTATCTATCGGCACGGCAGTGGGGATCTGTACTGGAAAATCGGCATCACCCTTCCCGATGTCGACATGGCCGCGGCGCAGCTGGTTTTCCCATCATAGCTCCAGATGGCGCAGCAAGGGCTATGGACATCAGCCATTGCTGGCCAGGGAATAGTCGGCGGCAGGGACAGCATCGTCGGAGTTTCCTTGACCGACGACCAAGAATCCCCCCGACTGCCGGGCCCACAGCTCGGCGTAGAGGCCGCCGCTGGCCAGCAATTCATCGTGGGTCCCCTGTTCGACGATCCGGCCGCGGTCCATCACCACTAAGCGGTCCATGGCGGCAATGGTGGAGAGGCGATGGGCGATGGCCAGCACTGTCTTGCCGGCCATGAGCTGGTAGAGATTCTCCTGAATGGCCATCTCCACCTCGGAATCCAGGGCGCTGGTGGCCTCGTCCAGGACCAAAATGGGGGCGTCCTTGAGGAGCACCCGGGCGATGGCGATGCGCTGGCGCTGGCCGCCGGAGAGCTTGACCCCCCGTTCCCCCACGTGGGCATCGTACCCGGTACGGCCGTGGACGTCGGCCAGGCCCAAGATAAATTCATGGGCGTGGGCTTTGTTAGCCGCGGCGATGACCTCTTCTAAGCTGGCGCCGCTGCGGCCGTAGCGGATGTTCTCCAGCACCGAGCGATGCATCAAGGAAGTGTCTTGGGTCACCATACCGATATGGCGGCGCAGGCTCTCTTGGGTCACCTGGGCGGTATCTTGCCCATCGATGAGGATCCGCCCCGACTCTAAGTCGTAGAAGCGCAGCAGCAGGTTGACCATGGTGGACTTGCCGGCCCCCGAGCGGCCCACGATGCCGATCTTCTCCCCGCCGTGGATGGTCAATGACAAGTCGTCGATAACCCCTTTGTCGACGGCTTCGCGCCGCTTGCCGTAGTTGAAGTGAATGTGATCGTAGTGGATCTCGCCACGGGTAACCGCCAAGGTCTGGGCGCCGGGGGCATCATTGATGTCGCGCTCCCGGGCCAGGGTGTCGACACCATCTTGAACCACGCCGATATTCTCAAATAAGATTGCCACTTCCCACAGAATCCACTGGGACATGCCCTGGAGGCGCAGCACCAGCCCCACGGCAAAGGCCAAGGCGCCGGCACTCACAAGCCCCTGTTGCCAGAGCCAAACCCCAACGGCAGCGGTGCCAAAAATGAGCCCGGCATTCAAGAGGTGCAGAATAATGGTCAAGAGAGTGGAGAGCCGCATCTGGTCATTGACGGTGCCCAGGAAGTGTTCCATGCCTCGATGGGCATAGCGGTCTTCATAGCCGCTGTCGGCAAACATCTTCACCGTGGCGATATTGGTGTAGCTATCGACGATGCGACCGGTGACCAAGGAGCGGGCGTCGGCCTGGCGCTGGGACACCGCCTGGAGGCGCGGCACGAAGTAGGCCATGGTGGCGATGTAGCCCACCAGCCAAAGCACCATAAACAGACTGAGGCGAGGATCGTTGAGGGCAAATAACACCATGGCACTCAAAAAATAGACGCTGACGTAGACCATTACTTCGGTGATTTTGAGTACCGTGTCCCGCACGGCCAGGGCCGTCTGCATCAGCTTGGTGGCGACTCGCCCAGCGAAGTCATCCTGGAAAAAGGTCATGCTCTGACGCAGTAGATAGCGGTGTCCTTGCCAGCGAATGCGCATGGGGAAGTTACCCATGAGCCCCTGGTGGACCACTGCCTCATAGAAAAACTTTAAAGCGGGTAGGATGACGAGTACCAGCACGCCCATGGCGAAGAGGTGTGCTTGGTGCTGTTCCCAAAAAGTGGCGGGGTCGGCGGTAGCCAGAAGATCGACTAAATTGCCGACGAAGGAAAACAGTACGACTTCCAGCACCGCCACGATACTGGCCAGTAGTGAGCAGGCGAGGAGCAGGGGCCAGAACGGTTTGGCGTAGTGGACCACAAACGCCAGCAATGTTCTAGGTGGCCTAACCGGTGCTTGATCGGGAAATGGTGGCGTAAATCTTTCTAGCCACGAAAAGAGATGGTTGATCACGTCAAGCCCTCTGGTTGAGAAAAAGCCGATGCGTTGAAGGGATCTGTTGCAGCAGCAAGTAATTTTATACTCTAAGTTGGTTTGGGGCAAACAAGTCGGCGATCCGGGCATGGTGAAGCTGGGACTGATGCCATCTCATTGTTTGTCTTCGTCGGTGGATAACTTAGAGTATTCATCGAGTTGGGAAAGCAACCCTTGGGTTTGGGTTGGTTCTGGGGAAAATGCCATGATGCAGGATAACGTTTGGAATTATGAGGAGGTTGAGGATTATTTGACCGGATTGGCCAATTTTGCAGATAGTGGCGATAAGCAACGACGTTTGATGAATTTATTGGTGCGGGCTTTGCGCAAGCCGTTGTTGAAAAACAAAAATTGTTTGGTGGTGTTGCAAGAGCTACCCACTGATAGCCCCGTTTGGTTGGTGGAGAATTTTAACCGAGGGGAAGTTTTTCAAACCTTTTCCTCCGAGCGAACCCATGCTCAGTATGGAGACAAAATTGCACATGTTCGCGATTGGCTGAAAGGGGCTATAGAACGGGAGGAGGCATGGACGTTTCAAAGGGCACCCAACGAAGTGACGCATTTTAAAACCATTGAAGAGGCTTACCAAAAAGCTGAAGTTGTTAGTGTCGCCCTGCGGAAGCAGCATGAGGAGATGAACGTGGACCCCACCGCAGGTACCTCGATTGCCATGGTTTTTGGCGATGGTTGGGTTGTTCGCCATCTCCAGAGCTCAGAAGCCCGCAAGTGGGAGGGTAGTAAACTGCATCATTGCGTGGGAGATGGTGCCTACGAGGATAGTGGTTCTGAAGTATATTCTCTGCGAGGGCCAGACGGCAAGCCCAGGGCGACCCTTGAGGTGCAACAGGGGATCTTAAAGCAGTGTAGAGGGTATGAAAATCAACCCCCCGGTGAGGATGTGTTTGCCTTTATTAAAGATTTTGTGACGAAAAACAATCTTTCTCTGGAAGAAAGGCCCGAACTCACGGGTTTGGTGGCATGGCAGGATAAAATGTATTCTCTCTTTGATATGCCAGAAGGGATTGAGTTGGATGTGTTGGATCTCGGTTATATTAAACGACAGCTTTTTTTGGCGCAAGGGACTAAGGTGAGGGTGCTCCGGTTGCCGGCTAGCCACATCCCCGCTGATAAGGATAAGGCCAGAATTCAATCCAATGTCGTGCTGCCAGAGAATTTGACATTTGATGAGCTGGTTTATTATAAGCATCAAAAAAATAAGCTTCACAATGCGGATGGCCCCGCCTATGTGGAATACCACAAAGACGGATGCGTCATGTTGGAGATATGGTCAATTGAAGGAAAGCGCCACAGGGATAATGGGGCTGCTTACTTGGAGTATTACGAAAATGGAGAAATTAAGCGCGAAGTGTGGTGGGTAAATGGAAAATACCATAAAGCGAATGGCCCCGCCGAAGTGGAGTATTATCCCAGTGGAAATGTCAAGCGCGAGGTGTGGTGGAAAAATAATCAACAATATAAAAAAAATAGTCCTTCCCATGTGGAATATTATGAAAACGGGCAGATCAAAAAAGAAGTTTGGTATGGCTTGCCCCCTAAAAGCAGCTTCTTGCCCCACAGGGAAGAGGGGCCCGCCATATTGGAATATTATGAAAATGGAAGCATTATGGCCAAGAGGTGGTATTTTAATGGCAAGCGCCACAAGTTTGAAGGGCCTGCCCATGTGGAATACTTAGAGAATGGGGCGATTGGGAAATGTCAATGGTGGATCAATGGCAAAAAAATAGAAAAATCGCTCATAAAACAATCGCTGAGGCGATGATGCCATGAGTTTTGTTGATCAACTGTTTTTTGTTGCTAGCGTTTGTTTCTGGATGTTGAGGTGCTTAGGGGTATAGGACGTGAAACATTACAACGTTTGGAATCATCAGGACGTGGAGATCACCCTAAGCCACCAGCCGAGCCAAAAGCTCACTGAGCTCAATTCGACCAATGTCGATGCCGCCTGGGGGATGTACAACGTCTTCCACGGATCGGGTTGGGAAGCCCACTTGCTCCACTACACCGATACCCAGTGGTTTGCCGCCCACAGGCTACCGTTGATCAAACGCCTTGAAGGTCTGAAAGGGCCCGGAATCATTCGTCATTATCCGCCAATCGCCCTTGCAACAGCGAAATCCCTCCCCCCAGTGCCAGTATGACCCCGGCGGCCAAGAACCCCACGGCGAGGGACGACGTGGCGTCGGCCAGCCGCCCCGCCGCCACCGGTCCTATGATCTGACCGATGGCAAATAGCACCGTGAACAAAGAGACGGCACTCCCCACCTGGTGGGGGTCTAGATTCTTGCGGCAAAAGCTGGTCATGGCGCCGGCGCTACTCATGTAAGACACCCCAAACAGCGCCGCGGAGACGAATAAGCCCCACGCCCCCGCCAACAGCAAGGGCAAAAGGGTCCCAAGGGCCGTGGCAAGGCTCGACAGGGCCAGGGCTCCGCCCCCTAAGCTGTGATTGAGGACCGGCCGCCAGACAAAGGGTGCCGCCAGGCCGGCCAGGCCGAGAACGCTCCAGATCCCCGCCACGGTGGCCGTGCTAGCCCCTGTCTCCTCCATCAGGGCGACAATAAAGGTGAAATAGACGATGTAGCCCACGGCAAAGCAAAAGTAGCCCACCAACAACGGAGCAAGCCGCAGCAGTTGTCCCAGGCTCAAGACCGGGGCGAGGACGGCTTGCCGGGGGCGGGTAAAGCGAGCGCAGCGGGCGGCCCCCAGGGCGGGTATACAGCACAGGGCACTGAATCCACCTAGGGCCAACCAGGTCGCCGGCCAGGCGGCGGTGCCAAAAAGGCCGATGATCCAGGGAATCGACAGGGCCGACAACAGAATCCCGGCGCTGGCCCCACCGAAGTACAGGGTAGTGGCCAGGGTCGAACGCCCCCGGTCGACGCCAAACAGGCCCGAGGCCATGACCCCCCCGGCGATAAACACCGGCGCCCCTCCTATGCCCGCTAGGGCCCGCAGCAGGCTCAACAGCAGAAAATCCCCCGTGAGGCCAGAGGCGGTAAGGCTCGCCGTGGTCAACAGCATCCCCAGGGTAAATAGGCGCGCCGGTGACCAGCGACGGATGAGATAAAAGGCCAAACCGGCTCCCAGGGCATAGCCCAAGGCGTTGGCCGTGTTCATCCAACCCGCCTGGGCGTAACTCCAGGCGAGATCCTCGCCCATGGCCGGGAGGATCAGGCCGTAGGCAAACCGACCCAGACCGTTGCTGACCGCCGGCCCCAAGGCCAGGCCGAAGACGAGCCACCAGGTCGCCGCCCTGGGCTGAGCCTCGGCCTGGAGCATCCGCTGGTCTTTGTGCATGCCGTTCACCGCTGTCGCTGTCTTTCCAAGTCCAGCTGAGGCCGGTGCCGCAACACCCTGTCGAGGGTATCGCCCAAGACCTTGGCGGCGAAGGGCTTGGTGAGGGTGGCGCAAAACCCGTAGCTGGCGTGGTGTGCCATCACGTCGCTGTCGGCACAGCCGCTGGTGGCGATGCAGCGGGCGTTGGGGTCCATGGCATTGAAGGCCTTTGCCCCGTCATCGCCCCCCATGCCACCTGGGGTGGTCAGGTCTAAGGTCGCCGCAGCGAAGGGCTGGCCGCCGACAGGGTTTGGGCCGACTTTAACAGGTTAGAGGCCTTCCCGAGGGATTTGCCTTTGCCAGGGCTGGCGCCACACCCGCCGCCGGTTTTCATAGGCCTCCAAGGTCACATCCAGGTAAAAATGTTCCCCATCAGCCCACATGGCACCCCGGGCGATGGTCTGGAATTCCCAGCTTCCCCGGGCCAAGTGCTGGGTCTTGTGGAACTCGTGGCGGGCACACAAAGGATCGTTGGGGTGGATGGTGAAGCGCTCACAGAGGGTAGAACCTACCTCCAGGTCGATGTCCACCAGCCGCTCGGCGCCAAAGTCGTCGTCGCTCACCACCAATACCGCCCCACTGGCCACATCTCGTTCGATGCGCCGCTGGCTGCTGGGAGACCGCAGGGTCTGGCTCTTGAGGCCCGGTAGCCTCAAGGGTGGATCAAAGGTGGGGCTGACCTCCCCTGGGGGGGGCGTGCGCACCGGCAGCGCCAGGTGGCTGTCTTTGGGATAGACCGTGAGGGTCACAGGGGAGGGGGAGGGCCACACCATGGGCCAATAGGTCGTGGACACCGCCAACCGCAACCGATGCCCCTGGGCAAACCGATGGCCGATGTCGTCCAACGCCACCGCCACGCCGTAGCGCTCACCCGGCTCCAGGGGCACCGCCCGGGTGTGGCCCTCTCGGTGGGTGAGGTTGAGGACCCCATAGCTCACCCGGGTAGACGCCCCGCTAGGCGCCACATCGCATAGCCGCACGGCGACAAACGCCACCGGGTGGTCGACGCTCAAGGTCAAATGGGCCACCGGAGCGCCGAGGATCTCCAGGGGTTCGTCCAAGGGGGCCGAGTCGAAGCACAGGGATCCCGCGTCGTCCTCCCGCTGGTCGGTGGGTAGCTGGGGACCGCGCCAGATGGGACAAAACCGCCCCCCCGCCAGGCCCACGGTCTGGGGCGAGCACACCGTCAGCGCCGTGGTCGGGTCCACCCGCCCGGCATCGGGGGCCAGGGCCTTCGATGGAGCGGGAAGCCCCAGGGTATGGGCACCTAAGGTAAGGGGATGGACCGTCACCTCCCGGGGCGGCCAGCGATCGGCCGTCACCCACCGTCCGGGGCGGTGGTCGTAGTCGGCGGCGGGGGGAACGCTGTCTTGGATATAGACCGTGAGCAAGCCATCGGCCTCGGCGCCATTGTCCAGGTCCGCCAGCCAACGATCCCAAAATCGCCGGGCCAAAGTGAGAAAATCCATGGCCGGCTCGGGGTAGGCGATGTGGGGATACTTGTGGGCCCAGGGTCCTATGAGGCCCGTGCGGGGTGTGGTGAGGCCCTGGAGCAGCCGGGGGATGGCGTTGGAATAGGCATCCACCCAGCCCCCCACGGCCATCACCGGCACCTGGATGCGGGAAAAATCCTCACCCACCGAGCCGTGGCGCCAAAAATCGTCCCGCAGGGGGTGGCGCAGCCAGTTTTCCGCCAGCAGCGGCATGTTCTCCAACCGCTCCCGCCAGACATCGCGCCAGCTGTCTCCCACCAGGGCTGGATCCGGCGGCCTGGAACTGTAGGACAACATGGTGCCGGCCCAAAAGAAATTGTCGGTGAGGAGACACCCCCCTTTGTAGTGGATGTCGTCGACGTAGCGATCGTCAGTGGAGCACAACGTGATCACCGCCCCCAGGGCGGGGGGTTGGAGGTAGGCCAGCTGCAGGCCGTTGAAGCCCCCCCAGGAGATCCCCCATACCCCCACCTTGCCGCTACACCAGGGCTGCTCAGCCAACCACCGTATCACCTCCAGGCCGTCGCTCAGCTCCTGGGGTGTGTATTCGTCGAACATCAACCCCTCGGACTCGCCGTTGCCGCGGATGTCCACCCGCACGCAGGCATAGCCACAACTGGCCAAATGGGGCAAGGAAATTTCGTCTCGGGCGGCGGTGCCGTCTCTTTTGCGGTAGGGCAGATACTCCAAGATGGCCGGCACCGGCTGGGCGTCGGCGTCGGTGGGCAGCCAGATCCGGGCCGCCAACCGCACCCCATCGCTCAAGGGGATCCACAGGTGGTCGATTTCGCGCACTGGGCGCAGGGCACTGGGGGTTGAGGTCATGGGGGCTCCGGGGTGGATGGGGGGCCTAGGGGGGGTAGAATGGTGTACATTGACCCCTCTCCATAAGTCTCGACGAGGCCACAATAACGATGCAAGACATCATCGACCAGCTCGCCCGCTCCCGGGCCTTGGCGACCGCCGGCGGCGGGAAGAAGCGCATCGACCGCCAACACGCCAAGGGCAAACTCACCGCCAGGGAACGCATCGAACTGTTCCTCGACGAAGATAGCTTCGAAGAGTGGGATATGTTCGTCGAACACCGTTGCGTGGACTTCGGCATGGCCGAGCAAGCCATCCCCGGCGACGGCGTGGTCACGGGCTACGGGCTGGTCAACGGCCGACCGGTGTTTATCTACAGCCAGGATTTTACCGTGTTCGGCGGCAGCCTCTCCGAAGCCCACGCCGAGAAGATCTGCAAAATCATGGACCACGCCATCCGCGTCGGAGCGCCCGTCATCGGCCTCAACGACTCCGGAGGGGCCCGGATTCAAGAGGGAGTGGCCTCCTTGGGGGGCTACGCCGAAGTGTTCCAGCGCAACGTCTTGGCCTCGGGGGTGATCCCCCAGATTTCCCTCATCATGGGGCCCTGCGCCGGGGGAGCGGTCTACTCCCCGGCCATGACCGACTTTATCTTTATGGTCAAGGATAGTTCTTATATGTTCGTCACCGGCCCCGAGGTGGTGAAGACCGTGACCCACGAAGAGGTCACCCCCGAAGAACTGGGCGGGGCGGTGACCCATTCCACCAAGTCGGGGGTGGCCGATCGGGCCTTTGAAAACGACGTCGAAGCCCTGCTGATGCTGCGCCAGTTCTTGAGCTACCTACCGGGTTCCAACCGCGAGCGCCCCCCCCAGCGCCCCAGCCAAGACCCCGCCGACCGCAGCGAGCCCTCGTTGGATAGCCTGGTCCCTCCCAACCCCAACAAGCCCTACGACGTCCGCGAACTCATCGACAAAGTGGTGGACGACGGGGATTTCTTTGAAATTCAACCCGATAACGCCGGCAATATCATCGTCGGTTTCGCCCGCTTTGAGGGCTTCCCCGTGGGGATCGTCGCCAACCAACCCCTGGTACTGGCCGGCTGTTTGGACATCAAATCGGCCATCAAGGCCGCTCGCTTTGTGCGGTTTTGCGACTGTTTTCAGTTTCCCATCGTCACCTTTGTCGACGTGCCGGGGTTTTTGCCCGGCACCGCCCAGGAGTTTGGTGGCATCATCAAACACGGTGCCAAGCTTTTGTTCGCCTATGCCGAAGCCACGGTGCCCAAGGTGACGGTGATCACCCGCAAGGCCTACGGCGGCGCCTACGACGTCATGAGTTCCAAGCACCTCAGGGGGGATGTGAACCTGGCTTGGCCCTCGGCGGAAATCGCCGTCATGGGCCCCAAGGGTGCCGTGGAGATCATCTTTCGCCAAGACGCCCATGACCTCGACCAAATCCACTGTCGCACCGAAGAATACCGGCAAAAATTCGCCAACCCCTTTGTCGCCGCCCGACGGGGCTACATCGACGACATCATCATGCCCCGGGATACCCGCAAGCGCCTGTGTCGCTCGTTGAAGCTGCTCCAAGGCAAGAAGCTCGACAATCCCTGGCGCAAGCACGACAACATTCCCCTGTGAGCCCACCCCGACAACCATCCCTATAACAACCACCGTGCCCAAGCCCATGTTCAGCAAACTGCTCATAGCCAACCGCGGCGAGATCGCCGTGCGGGTGATCAAGACCGCCCGGCGGATGGGGATCAAAACCGTAGCGGTTTTCTCCGAAGCCGACCGAGAAGCCCTCCATGTGCAACTGGCCGACGAGGCGGTGTACATCGGCCCACCGCCATCGAGCCAGAGCTATTTGGTCATCGACCGCCTGGTACAAGCTTGTTTGGACTCCGGCGCCCAGGCGGTCCACCCCGGCTATGGCTTCTTGTCGGAGAACGCCGCCTTCGCCGAGGCCTTGGGGGCGGCCGGTGTCACCTTTGTCGGCCCGCCGCCTGGGGCCATCCGCGCCATGGGGGACAAGCTGGCCGCCAAGCGGTTGGCCATCGAGGCCGGGGTGAGCACCGTACCGGGTTTTGCCGGGGAAGTGGCGGATGGCGACCACGCCGTGGCCATCGCCCGGGACATCGGCTACCCGGTGATGCTCAAGGCCGCCGCCGGCGGCGGCGGCAAGGGAATGCGGGTCGCCCACGACGACGCCGGTTGCCGGGAAGGCTTGGCGAGGGCCAAGAGCGAGGCCAAGGCCAGCTTTGGCGACGACCGGGTGTTGATCGAAAAATTCATCGAGCAGCCCCGCCATATCGAGATCCAGCTGTTGGCCGATGGCGCGGGCAACGCCGTTTACTTGGGGGAGCGGGAGTGCTCCATCCAGCGCCGTCACCAAAAGGTCATCGAAGAGGCCCCCTCGCCGTTTTTGGATGGGGCCACGCGGCGGGCCATGGGGGAGCAGTCAGTGGCTCTGGCCCAAAAGGTGGGTTATGCCTCGGCGGGGACGGTGGAGTTTATCGTCGACCAAAACCGCCAGTTTTATTTTCTGGAGATGAACACCCGTCTCCAGGTGGAGCATCCAGTGACCGAGATGATCACTGGCCTCGATTTGGTGGAGCTGATGATTCGCGTCGCCGCCGGAGAATCCCTCCCCTTCGGCCAAGACGACCTAGCCCTCCAAGGCTGGTCCATGGAAGCCAGGGTCTACGCCGAGGACCCCAGGCGCGGCTTCTTGCCCTCCATCGGCCGCTTGGTGCGCTATAAGGCCCCGGCAGAGGGGGAGGGGGTACGGCTAGACACGGGGTTTGTCGAGGGCAGCGAAGTGACCATGCACTACGACCCCCTGGTGGCCAAGCTCATCACCTACGGTGGCGATCGGGAGCAGGCTAGGCTGAGGATGCTGGAGGCCCTCAACGGCTTCTACCTCCAGGGGGTATCCCACAATGTGGCGTTTTTGGCGGCCATTGTGAATCACCCTCGGTTTCGCGCTGGGGAGTTGTCCACCCACTTCATCGACGAGGCCTATCCCGAGGGCTTTGCCAAGGCTCAAGTTGTGAGTGAACGGCCATTTGTGGTGCCGGTGGTGGCGGCGGTTATCCACCGTCGTTACATGGACCGGGCGGCGGCCATCGCCGGACAAATGTCTGGCCACGAGCGCCGGGTGGCGGTGGAGTGGCGAGTGCTGTGGGAAGACAGCTACCACCCGGTCATCGTCCGCCCCACGGGGATGCCTCCAGAGCTGGCCTTTGAGGTGACCTATGGTGGGTGCACTCACCAGGTGGTGAGCGACTGGCGCTGGGGTCAGGGCTTATTTCGGGGCACTATCGACAACGTCGGGGTGTGCGTCCAAGTGGAGCGCCGAGATTTGGTGTACCACTTGTCCTTTGACGGTATCCAGGCCAGCGTGTGGGTCATGTCTCCCCGGGCGGCGGAACTTCACGCCCTCATGCCCCAAAAGGCCGCCCCTGACTTGTCGCGGTTTTTGCTCTCCCCCATGCCGGGGTTGCTCACCAAGTTGTTGGTGGGCGCCGGTGCCGAAGTCAAGGCCGGCCAGGATCTGGCCATCGTCGAGGCCATGAAGATGGAAAACGTTCTCAAGGCCCAAAGCGATGGGGTGGTGGCGGAAGTCTTGGCCACCGAAGGGGAAGGGCTGGCGGTAGATCAGCCGATTCTGGCCTTTGCCTGAGGCGTTGTGGGCCATTGGGTATTGAATATTGGGGTGGAGGGTTGGGGTGGAGGCCCTCAGGGATGGGTCACCCGACCCCTAGTGGGCCTTAGCGAAGCCGTTTTGGCCCTGACTGACTGCAGGGTGTAGAGATGGTTTTGTCCCCCCATTCCCCAGCGGGCACCCAGCAACTTGGGTACGCGCCGCTGGCTGTAGATCACTGTGATGGCATGGCCCGTCATAAAAGCATCACTGGGGGGGAGGAGGAGATCTTTGGGTTTGTCTTTGCCGCGGTCGATCAACAAACCCCAACACAAGCTTTTCTCATTTTGCCGATTGCTGACGACCGAAGGTGATACCCGTACTGAACGCAGTTGATTGCCGTGGCGAGTGATTACAACGACAAAGTGTTTTCGTTCAATGCGCTGGATGAGGCTGACAAAGCCGAGCCTTTTTCGTTGTGGTTCACCATAGGGGAAAAAGATCACGGGAGTGCCAATGGCGATGGGGTAGGTGAGGGGGCTTTCCAGGGTTTGAAAAGCGAATTCGTTGTCGTCAGAACCTAGATGATGCCAAAAGCTATCGTCACCCTTACCGTCGTTCTGCGGAGCCGATCGCTGGGCCAAATTGATTTCGAGGTTCACGCTCTGTTCGTCGCAATCCCAATCGTCGCCGGAATAGTCGTTAGTTACCAGCAGGAAATTGAGTATGCGCTCGAGACCGACGAACAGACACCAACTTTGCTGACTTGGTGCCAAGGGCACCGTGAGGATCTTCGCTGGGTTGCGATTGAGACTGGTCAGCATGTTGTTCAATAGCCAATGGTGGTCTTCGGGATTGATCCCTCGCAAGGGCAATGGGGTATTACTTCCCAGGGGTTTGATGGGGCCTCCTTGGTCGAGCTGGTCTAGATCATGTTGAATGCGCCGATGTAAGCGATTGATATCCAGAACCAACGGAGGGTAGTCACCTTGGGGATGAGACAATTGAGCAACTCTTCCCTGACGGGGAGCAATATACCAGAGGCCGTCATCAGAATGAGTTTTCTCATAGAGATACAGTTTGACGGGTTCGATGGTTTGGCGCAAATAGACAGTGATGACGGGTAGGTAGTGGGTTGGCCAACTCAAATGACGCCAGAGAGCCATGAGATGGATCTCACTGAATAACTGCAACAGGGTGGCTTGGACTTCAAAGCGAATACCTTGAACCGTGAGTAAATTGTAAGGCCTATCTACCCGTTCGTAGTTCATCATGATCCAAAAAATCGCGTTGCAAATGCGCCAACTGTTTTCATCCAAGGGTTGATAGCGCAGTGCCCGTAGTTGTTGCTCCGTCAAGCAGAGCTCCATAATCCGAAAAGCGGTGACGTGTAATCTCTTACGGGTGAAGCGGTATCTCCAGGACGACAAGTTGTAGTCATGCTGAAAGATGATTTGATAATTGACGACGAGTGCTTGAATAAATCGGATGGCACCATCGAGGTGTTGGGCTCGTGACTCTCTTTCGGGGATGCAGCCATCCCGCTGAAAGCGTTCTTTTATATAAATGATTTTGGGGAATAGCGCTTCGGTGATGATTTCTAGTAATGTTTGGCGGCGCTTTATGCCAATTTTTTGATGACTCAAGCTCCTGAGATAGTTTTCCATCTTCTTTAATAAGTTTGTGATGTCGCTCTTCAGTGCTTTATCGAGTATTTTCCTTAGCTTGTTGGGTTGAGTTTCGATCTCCATTCGCTGCCCAAGGGCGGGTAGGTTGAAATCGAGGTGAAAATAGCGTACCGGAATCTCAAAACCCCAATATTGGTGAATGAAGTGACAAATGCTGCCCAGTTTTTGCAGGGGGCGCGAATAGGTGTCCCGCTCCAATGGGCGCTGCTTACTACCCACCAGTAGATCCAGAACCTGGCTAGCATCTGAGTTTTTGTTTCTGCTAAAAAAATAAGCCATCGCCGAGTTGAAGGGGCTGCCAGGGTCGCCCGAGGGCTGGGCCGCCGCCGGCGGGCGAATGGGTACGCTGAGATTGATGGGTAGCTCTGCGAGGCCATCGATGAGTTTGATTAAGGCTTCGGCGGACGCCAAGCGATCATCGGGGTCTTTGGCTAGAAGTTGATCGATGACGACTTGGTAAGCAGCCAGCTGGGGGGGGATTGGTGGCGTTGGGGCGTGGAGGTGGTCAAAAGAAGAGTGGTAGGGCTCTTGGCCAGTGAGTAGTTGATAAAAAATGATGCCAAGGCTATACAAATCGCTGCGAGCATCTGTGTCGATACCGACGGCCTGCTCGGGGCTCATGTATTTGGGCGTGCCGACGGCATAGCCGGTTTGGGTCAAGTCGGTGGATTCGGCTTCTAATATTTTGACGACGCCAAAATCTGCAATCAACGGCTGATTGTTACCATCTAGGAGAATATTGCTGGGTTTAATATCTCGATGCACGATCCCCCGGCCGTGGGCGTGGGCGAGGCCGCTGGAAATTTGCCTGAGTAAATGCAGGATTTGGGCGATTGAACCCTTGAGGGGTAGGGCTTCCCTGAGGGTTTTGCCGCCCTCTACATACTGCATGGCGATAAATAACGTCGATTCCACACTGCCGCTGTCGAAGATGCGGACGATGTTGGGGTGGTCGAGCTGGGCGAGGGCGGCCGCCTCGGCGGCAAAGCGCTTGCGGAGGGAGTGTTCGCTCGACAGGTGGGGATGCATGAGCTTCAGGGCAACCGGGCGCCGGGTCTCGAGCTGGGTGGCCAGGTAGACGGTGGCCATACCCCCCCGACCGAGTTCGCGCAGGATGTGATAGCCGGGAATCTGAGGTGTCGACTGCATCATGTCGTGTTCCACGGCGATTGCCAATTTGCCAGGCAACCGCTAGTGCTGGTGGGGGGCTTCGTGAGTTGGAGCAGGTTTTCCATGGCCGTCCGTGGATCAATGGATACTGAATGAAGCCCGATATGGCCATTTGGGAGTCTAAGGGCGGAAAACCCCAAGGGAAAGGCCTGGAGACGGGTTGTGAAGAGATAAAGCTTCGAAAAGGGCAGAGCCCCTCGCCGTCACCTCCTCAGCGCCCGTTCAACCGGCCTTTCGAGACATCTTTTCCCCGCGGGGAATCCAGGGGGGATCGGGTCGCTACGATTGAGTCACGCGTCCGCCGACGAATTGTCGGGAAGCCATCCTCGCCTTGTATGATTCCAGTGTGTAGAGGTGGTTCTCCCCCCCCATGCTCCGCCGTGTGCCCAATAGCTTGGGGACGCGGCGCTGGCTGTAGCTAATGGTGACAACATCGCCGGTTGCCAAAGCGCTATTGGCGGGTATAAAGATATCCTTCGGCTTATCCTTGCCGTGATCAATCAACAACCCCAAAAAACTAAACTCCTCGTTTGTGCTTTTATCGTTGTCGATCAACGGTGATATTCTCACCAAACGCAGTTGGTTGCCGTGACGAGTGATGGCAATAATAAATTGGCTTTCCTCAATGCGTTGGATGAGACTCACAAAACCAAGCGTTATCTGCTGTGGATCGCCCTCGGGAAAGAAAATTATAGGAGCGCCAATGACCACGGAAAAGGTGAATGGTGTTTCGAGCGTTTGAAAGGCAACTTCGCGATCGTCAGAACCCAGATGATACCAAAAATTATCAACGTCAATATCGGGATTCAATGGGGCTGACCGTTGGGCTAAGCTGATTTCTAGATCTACATTGGGTCGATTTTCACAATTCCAAACAGCACCAGAATAGTCGCCGACCAGGGATAAAAAATTGAGAATGCGCTCTAGGCCGATAAATAAGTGCCAACGTAGATGGCTTGAAGCCAAGGGATCCGCAAGAATTTCCGATGGGTCGCGGTTGAGATTGGTCATCATACTGTTTAGTAGCCAATGGCGATCCGCAGGGTTTATTCTTCGCAGCGGGAGCGGCACGCTACTGTTAGGGGATTTAAAACATTCCCCGTCACCTAGTTGAGTCAGGTCCTGCTGAATGCGTCGACGGAGGCGATTGATGTCGAGAGCCAACGGAGGATATTCTCCCCTGGGATGGATGAATTGAGCAGCTCTCCCTTGGAATGGATCGATATACAATAGGTCGCTATCGGAAAAGTCTTTCTCATAGAGGTTCAACTTGACGGGTTCAATGGCTTGGCGCAAATAAACTGTAATGACGGGCAAATATTGAGTCGGCCAACCCAAGTGACGCCAGATGGCTGTGAGGTGAATCTCACTGAACAACTGCAACAAAGTGGCCTGGACCTTAAAGCGGCTTCCCTGGACTGTGAGTAAATTGTAGGGCTTGTCAACGCGCTCGTAGCTCAACATGATCCAGAAGATCGTGTTGCAAATGCGCCAACCATTTTCCTCTAAGGGTTGATAGCGCAGCGCATGCAGTTGTTGTTGTATTGAACACAGTTCGATAATTCGAAAAGCAACGGCGCGCAACCGCGTACGAGCAAAGCGGTATTTCCAGGAAGATAAGTTGTAATCATGCTGAAATATAAGCTGGTGATTGACAATGAGTATTTTGACAAATCGAATGGCTGCATCGAGATGCTGACTTCGCGATTCGCTTTCGGGTATGCAGCCATCCCGCTGAAAAGCTTCCTTAATATAAATAACTTTAGGAAACAGTGCTTCTGTGACGACTTGCAACAAGACTTGACGTCGTACTACGCTGACCTTGTGATGACTCAAGCTTCTGAGGTAATTCTCCATTTTGTTTATTAGGTTGATCGGATCATTTCTTGAGGATTTCTCGAGGATTTTTCTCAATTTGTCGGGTTGCATTTCAAACTGCATTCGCTGCCCAGAAACAGGTAAATTGAAATCAAGTTTAAAGCGACGTGCAGGAAGTCGAGGGCCCCACCACTGACGAATAACCTTGACGAGGTCATTCAGTTGTTGCCATGGACGGGATTCGGTGCTTGATTCCAAGGAACGAGGCTTGTCATCGTTCAATTGATCTTGAGCGGGACTGATCTCTGTGGTCTTATTTCTATTGAAGAAAAAAGCCACTGCTTTGAAAGATCTACCCGAATGACTCGAATATTTTGCCGGTGCAGCAGGGGGAATAGGTAGACTGATATCGATGGATAACTCGGCGAGGTCATTGAGGAGTTTTATTAAAATCTCGGCAGATGGCAAGCGCTCATCGGGGTCTTTGGCTAGCAGTTGATTAATGACGGCCTGGTAGGCGGCCAGCTGAGGGGGTAGCGTTGGCGTTGGTGCGTGGAGGTGCTCGAAGGAAGAACGGTAGGGCTGTTGGCCGGTGAGTAATTGATAAAAAATGATGCCAAAACTGTACAGGTCGCTGCGAGCATCTGTGTCGATACCGAGGGCCTGCTCGGGGCTCATGTATTTGGGCGTACCGACGGCAACACCGGTTTGGGTCACGTTGGTGAACTCGGCTTCCAGTATTTTGACGATGCCAAAGTCTGCGATGAGTGGCTGATTGTTGCTATCCAGGAGAATATTGCTGGGTTTGATATCGCGATGAACGATCCCCCGGCTGTGGGCGTGGGCGAGGCCACTGGCAATTTGCCTGAGCAGGTGGAGGATTTGGGTGGTAGAGCCCTTGAGGGGCAGGGCTTCCCTGAGGGTTTTGCCGCCCTCTACATACTGCATGGCCATAAACAGCGTCGAATCCACGCTGCCGCTCTCGAGGATGCGGACGATATTGGGGTGGTCGAGTTGAGCGAGGGCGACGGCCTCGGCGGCAAAGCGCTTGCGGTGTGAGAGCTCGCTCGACAGGTGGGGATGCATGAGCTTCAGGGCAACCTGGCGCCGGGGTTCGAGCTGGGTGGCCAGGTAGACGGTGGCCATACCCCCCTGGCCCAGTTTGCGCACGATGTGATAGCCAGGAATCTGGGTTGTCGGTATCATTAGTCTTCCACCCTGCGATTGACGCCTTGGGGGGCAATCACCGGTGTTGGCAAGGGATCTCGATGGAAGAAGTCTTCCAACGGCCGTTCCATGGATAAAATGCTACTGAGCGAGGCTCGGTGTAATCGTTTGGAGTCTAAGGGCAACAAAATGGCATGGAAAGACCCTTAGGTGAGTTGTGACCCGATCAATTCACCCCCAGCGGTTGGGTGGACGAGGGTTGGGACGCTGACCGCCAGGGGGGAGGGGTCATCCGGTTCGATGGTGGCCTGGCCTTACCAACAGCTTAGGTGTGGCGTCTCGGCCGACTCCTCCTCGGCCCCGGGGTGGATTTGAGTTGGATTTCCCCCCTCCCCTGGGATCAGGTGGCATAATTGGTTTGCGCTTGGCCTGGTGGGGGCTACGATCGGAACTGGGTAGCCTGGCAGCTCAACCTCTAGCCCCAACTTCTAGCCCGCTATCCGAGCTGTGGGTTCGGCATTTTCCAGAAGGATTGACATTGCTCAGTGCCAAAATTGCCATCGCCGTGGTGGGCGCCCTCGCGCTAGCCATTGTCGGCCTTTGGGCTGTGGGCGAGCACTTGGGGCCGCGTCCCCAAGCGGGGCGCTACGCTGCTCCGGGGCTCAACCCCCTCTCCGTGGCAGGCGCCCAAGCCGAGGCGGCATTGCTCGCCTCTACCCTGCTGCTCATCGTGTACCAGGCCTTTGAAAAGCTCGATGAGAACGCGATCTACGACACCTTGGCCCAGGTCACCGCTGGCGAGGCCCTGGAAACCCTCTACCTGGAGCGAGCCGGGGCCCTGGCTAAGGGAGGTCTTGAGGCGGTCGACCAAACCCTCCACGAAATGAGCCTCGTCGACATCCAAACGACGCGTTCCGGCGAAACCCTAACCATGAACGTCCAATGGCTGGTGATCGGCACCGTGGGTCACCAACAGCACCAGCACGTGCGGGGGAACACGTACCGCGCCGAACTGATGGTGGCGCCGGTGGAGGGCGACTGGAAGATCGTCCGTTTTACCTTGCTCGACGTGGATCGTTCGACGGCGGGTCAAACTTTGGAGCTCGAAGAGTCATGGTGGAGATAACCGACCTCCAGTTTGCCTATCCCCACCGTGGCTTTGGTTTATGCATCCCCTCGTTGACCATTGCCTCCGAGGAGAAGCTGGCCGTGGTGGGACCCAGCGGCACGGGTAAAACCACCTTACTGAACCTCATCGCCGGTCTCATATCCCCCCGGCGGGGGTGCATAAGGGTCGGCGACACCGACGTCTGTGGGCTCTCCGACGGCGCAAGGCGCCGTTTTCGGGCGCGAAACATCGGGTTTATTTTTCAGGACTTTGCCCTGTTGGACTATCTCACGGTCCGGGAGAATATCCTCTATCCCTATCGCATCACCCCGGCCCTCAAGCTCGACGGGCAGGTGAGGCAGCGGGCCCAGGGACTCGCCGTTGCCTGTGGCCTTGGCGATAAACTCCAACGCCGTCCAGGGGCCTTGAGTCAAGGGGAGCAGCAGCGGGTAGCCATCTGTCGAGCACTGATCACCCAGCCGCGGCTCCTGTTGGCGGACGAGGCGACGGGCAACCTCGATCCCGACAATAAATCGCTGATTCTCGGATTGCTCTTCGAGCGCATCAGGGAGGCCAGGGCGACTTTAATCGCCGTCACCCACGACCACGATCTCCTGCCCCACTTTGACCGGGTGGTGGATTTTGCTGCCTTTGGCCAGGCTTGAGCCCGTGAATGCCCTGATCCTCGCCTGGGCCTACCTGCGCTTTTACTGGGGACGCAGTGTGGTCTTGATGCTGGTGGCGGCCCTGATCCTGTCGGTCCCCTTTGCCACCCAAGTTCTCCTCGCCAGTAGCCAGCAGCAGCTGACGGCCCGGGCCGTGGCGACCCCTTTGCTCCTGGGACAGCGGGGCAGTGGATTGGATTTGACCATGAACGCCCTCTATTTTGCCGACCACCAACCCTCGCCCTTGACCATGGCGGCGGTGGAAGGCCTCTGGGACAGTGGCCTTGGCACGCCCATTCCCCTCCACACGGCTTACCGCACCGCTGGGTTTCCCATCGTCGGCACTACCCTGGATTACTTTGAGTTTCGCCGCTTGTCCTTTGCCGCGGGTCGGGCCCTCGCCCTGTTGGGGGAGGCGGTCATCGGTGCTACCGTGGCAGAACGGTTGGATAAGGGCGTGGGGGATACCCTGATTTCGACGCCCGAGAATCTGTTCGACCTCGACGGGATCTATCCTTTGGAGATGCCCATCGTCGGGGTATTGGAGCGGCGCAACAGCGCCGACGACGAGGCGGTGTTCGTGGATATCAAAACCGCTTGGATCATCGCTGGGATAGGCCATGGCCACGAGGATGTGGTGTCTGAGGAACAGGTGATGGCAGGAGAGGTCATCGCCGACGCCAGCGTGGTCGAGTACCAGCGCATTACCCCGGAGAACATCGACGGTTTTCACTTCCACGGCGCTGGGGACGACTACCCGGTGACCGCCGTGATCGTCGATCCCTTCGATCGGCGCTCGGCGACCATCCTCAAGGGGCGCTACCTGGACCCCGAGGCGCCGCTACAGCTCATCGAGCCCATCCATGTGGTGCGGGGTATCGTCCATCGTCTGTTTCGGGTGAAGACCCTGCTGGATGCGGTGACGGTCATCATCGGTGGGGCGGCCCTAGCCGCCGTGGGCTTGGCGCTCTACCTTTCCCTGCGCCTTAGGGCCGGCGAGATGGCCACGGCCGTCAAGCTCGGTGCCCAGCGGGGCACGATCGTCCAGCTAGTTGCCGCCGAAATGGCCATCTTGCTGTCTTTGGCGATCACACTGGCGGCGCTGGTGGCTTTGGCCATCGACCGCTACGGCGAGGACTGGGTCCATTGGTTGCTAGTCCTTGGATGATGTTGCGCTCTCGAGAGGAGGCTGATGATGAGACCTTTGATGATGAGGCTTTTGTCGGGTTGTGGTTGGTCGGTGCCCACCCTGGGGCTCGTTTTATTGACTGTGCCCGGGGCGTGGGCCCACTACGGGATGATCATTCCCGGCGATGCCATGGTATCCCAGGAAGACGGTCGCAGCGTCGAGTTGATCCTCTCGTTTTCCCATCCCTTTGAGGAGGAGGGGATGGTTCTGGAACGGCCCGTGGCCTTTGCTGTGACCATCGGGGAGAATACCAGCGACCTCCTCGGCCAGCTAGAACCCACCACCGTCATGGATCAACCGGGGTTTCGCCTGGAGTACCCCTTGGAGCGCCCCGGTACTTACGTCTTTGCCATGGAACCCAAGCCCTATTGGGAGCCCGCCGAGGACGCCTTTATCGTCCACTACACCAAGACCTACGTCACCGCCTACGGCGACGACGAGGGTTGGGATACCGAGCTGGGCCTCAAGACCGAAATCGTTCCCCTCTCCAAGCCCTTTGCCCTGTGGGCGGGCAATGTCTTTCAGGGGATTGTCAAGCTCGACGGCGAGCCGGTGCCCTACGCCGAAGTGGAGGTGGAGTTCTACAACCGCGGCGCCGAGGCCACAGTCCCCGATGAATTGATGATCACCCAGACCATTAAGGCCGACGCCTCCGGGGTTTTTACCTACGCGCCGCCCGCCGCCGGTTGGTGGGGATTTGCCGCCCTCAACACCGCCGACCACACCCTGCCCCACGAAGGCGAAGAGAAGGCCGTGGAACTCGGCGCTGTCATTTGGGTGCACTTCGAGCCCTGGACCGCCCCGTGAGGCGGATAGTCGGCGGAGCCCTAGGGGCCGCCTTGGGGCTGTGGGCCGGCGGGGCTATGGCCCACCAGCTCAACGTCTTTGCCCATGTCGTCAACGGCGACGAGGTGGTGGTGGAGGCCAAGTTCTCCAACGGCAAACGGCCCGTCAAGGGCCAGGTACGGGTGTTGGACGGGGACAATGCGCTGCAACTGATCCTCAGTTTGGAGCGCGACGGGCGAACCCGCTTTCCTTTGTCGACGGTGGACCACGCCAAGGGTTTGCTCATCGAGGTGGAGACGGGGGGTGGTCACGACGACTACTGGATTTTGACCCCCGACGACATCGCCCGCCAGAGGGGGAGTTAGGCGCCGTGGTGTCCTCTCGCCGGGTTTTTTTCGCGACCGGGGCGGCGTTACTGGGGGTATCCCTGGGGTTGGCGGGGCCCTGGGCCCTCGCCGACCCCGGCACCAAGCCCACGGTGGTCGCCGTCAACTACCCGCTGTTTTACTTCGCCCAGCGGCTGGTGGCCTCGGAGGCCCACGTGGTGTTGCCCGTGCCCACCGACCGGGACCCGGCCTTTTGGCGGCCGAGTATCGCCGACATCAGCGCCATCCAACGGGCCGACCTCATCGTGCTCAACGGGGCGGGTTTTGCCCAATGGACCCAAAAGGCGTCGTTGCCCCGCTCCCGGCTGGTGGACACAACCCGGGGCTTCGCCGACCGCTTGATTGCCACCGAGACCATAACCCACAGCCACGGCGACGACGGCGAGCACTCCCACACCGGGACCGCCGCCTTCACCTGGCTGGACCAAGCCCAGGCCAGCCGTCAAGCCCGGGCCATCGCCGAGGCCCTCAAGCGCCGCCGCATCGGCACCGCCACCGCCATCGACGCTCGACTGGCGGCCCTGGTGCAGGACCTCGACGCCCTGGATCAGGCCGCCAAGGCCCTGGGGGATCTGGCCCAGGGCCGGGTGCTCATCGCCAGCCACCCCCGCTACCAGTATTTCGCCCGGGCCTACGGTGTGACCATTGAGGCCGTGGCGTGGGACCCGGGCGAAGTGCCGAGCTCCGCCCAACGGGCCGAACTGGCGGCGTTGGCGCAACGCACCGGGGCGACGTTGTTCATCTGGGAAGAGGCCCCCCCCGCCGAGGCCATCCGGGCGGTGGAGGCGTTGGGCCTTGGGAGTGTGGTGGTGCCCACCCTGTCCCATGGACCGAGTCAGGGGGATTATCTCAGCGTCATGGCGACGGCCATCGACGGGTTGAGAGCCGCTCTGTCAGACGAAGGGGCGTGAGCTAGGGCGGGTGGGCTAATCGCCGTCGAAGGTCGACGACAGGCCATCGTCTTTGAGGCCGATGGAAAACTTGCCCCCCCGTTTGGCCATCTCCTGGAGCGCCTCGATTTGCCGCAGGCGCAGCAGCATGGGGTATTCGGTCATGGCCTTGGCCTGTTCCAGATCGCTCTGGAGGCGGATCCTGGCCCGTTCCTGCGCGGCCTCGGCGCCGAGCTTGAGTTGGGCCTTTTCCGCCTCCAGACGCCTCAAGGTGGCTTCGTTTTCCGCCTGGGACTTGATCTGCTGGGCCTCGGCCTCTTTGCGCGCCTCGATGAGCTTGGCCTCGGCCCGGCGTTCGGTCTCTAGCACTTTGTTCATGATCTCCCGCAAATTGCCGGGAAACACCAAATCCTTGACGTCGGCCCGGATGATCTCGACCCCATAGCTGGTGGCCGCCTCGGAGACGTCGATTTTGACGTTGTCGGAGATCTCGTTGCGGTCGCTCAAGATGGCGTCCAGGGTGCGACTGGCGAGAAAGCGCCGGGCCGCCAGTTGGACGTCTTCGTAGATGCGCTCCTCGTAGGAGCTGACCTGATGGACCGCGCTCTCGGCGTCCCTCACCCGAAAATACACCAACAGACTGACCCGGATGGTCACCTTGTCGGCGGTGAGGATTTCTTGGCCCTTGAGGGTCAAGGAGCGCTCGCGCATATCCACCAGCTTCACCTGGCGCTCGGTGGTGTCGAACCACTGGGATTTGAACCGGTGGCGCCCGGGTTTGAGGGTTTTGACAAAGGCGCCGTCTTCGTACAAAAGACCCACAAAGGATTCGGGTACGGTGTACCCCGTTGGCTTCTTCACCGCAACACTCCAGGGAGACAGAGAAGGTGCCGGGTACCTACGCACGCGCTATGCGCAGGACGGGTGTGGGTGGACGAAGCGTTCAGATCTCTTGGATGAGGAGACTCGCCCCATTCCGCTGCTTCACTGCGGGTACCCGACATCGGGCATTTTAACCCAGGGGACTGCCCCTGGGGCTTTTCAGGTCACTCCGGTCACGAAAGGCCAGAGAAAATAGGCCCCGGCCGCGGCGATGGCGCCGCCCACGGCGCGGACCACCACCCTTCCCGCGGGCCAGTGGACCAAGAGCCCCAGGGCGATACCGGCCAAATGCAACAGCCCCGTGGCGACGACAAAGCCAGCGCTGTAGGTCAAGGGGGAGGCCGCCCCGGGCAGGGCGGTGCCGTGGGCGTAGCCGTGGAAGATGGCAAATATCGCCACCAACAGCGCGGCGATGGGCAACGGCGGCCGCGCGGCCAGGGCCACCATCAACCCCAGCACAATTCCCGAGAGGGCGATGCCCACCTCCACCGCCGGCAAAGGCACCCCCACAATGCCCAAGACGCCCCCCATGGCCATGACCAGGGGAAAGGTCACTGGCAATAGCCAGATGGCCGGCTGGCCCAGAAATCCCCCCCACAAACCCACGGCCACCATGGCCACGATGTGGCTGGGGCCCAACAGGGGATGGGTAAAACCGCTGACAAACCCCCCCAAATTGTCATGGGTTACATGGGCGGCAGCGAGGGCGGGAAGTAACAGCAAGGGGATGGCAGAGAGAACTGACAACGGGCGATGGCTGGCAAGCATGGCAAAGGGCTCCAATGGCAGCCGCGGCCTAGCGATCGATGGCACGCGTCCCCAGGGTGATAAGTAGAATATTCCCCCGCTACTGTGGATCAATCGTCCCACAAGCTCAAACCCCCACCACGGTGATAGGTTTGCCCATGGCGTTGGCGTGTCGCCGCGCTGGGCTGGCCATCTGTGTGATCTTCGATCTTTGGGGGTCGTGAGATCCCTTAAACGAAAAACAAGGCATAAGAACAAAGGCCGCCCCCGGGGCGGCCTTTTAATCGCTGGGTAGCCATCTTCCACCCCTGGGGTTGGTTGCCAAAGACAAACCCCTCAACAGCGCCACAGCTTCAAAGCTGTTGGGGGGATTGGGGCACGGGGTCGATGGCCAATGGAACGGCTTAGCTGGCGATTTTGCCGCCCCCTTGCTTGGTGATCACCAACACCGAGGGGCGGGGGGGCATGTTGGGATCGAAGTCGGGCCAGCGGGTGGCGGGGTCTTCAAAGGTGGAGTCGCGCTCAAAGCCCGGGAAGTCCTTGGTGCCGTCGGTGGCGGGGTGCTGCACCGCCACAAACAGGGCCTGGTCGTCGGGGGTGAACTTGGGACCGCACATCTCCGCCCCCACGGGGACCCGGAAGAACATCTTGCCGGTGCCCCGCTTTTCGCCCTCGGTCTCCAACGCCCAGACGCCGTCGGCGGTGCCGGAGGCCTTGCTCCAGCCCGAGCCCTGGTCGGTGGTGACCCACAGGCGACCGGCGTTGTCGACGGCGCAGTTGTCGGGACAGGCGAACCAGCCGTTTTCGCTGGTGGCGGGGTTCCACAGGGCGGCCACCGCCTCGTCGTTGGGGTTGCCCGCCTTGACCAAGATGTCCCACTGGTACTCCGTGGCGCCGTGGTCGTCACCCGGGGGGGTGAGCTCGACGATCTGGCCCCAGATGTTGGCCGCCCGGTCGTTGACCGCGTCGGTCTGTTCGGGGGTGCGCCGGGAGTTGTTGGTCAACATGACGTAGACCTTGTGGGTCACCGGGTTGGGCTCCACATCCTCGGGGCGATCCATGGGGGTGGCCCCCAGCAGGTCGGCGGCCCGGCGGGTCTCGATGAGCACATCCCCCTGGTTGTTGAAGCCGTTCTCCGGGGTGAGGCCGTTCTCGCCGAAGACCAAGGGCAGCCAAACCATCTTGCCGTCTTCGTGGAACTGGGCCACAAAGAGGGTGCCCTCGTCCAGGAGGTCTTTGTTGGCAGCCCGATCGTCCGGGTTGTAGGCGTTTTTGGAGACGAACTTGTAGAGGTAGTCAAAGCGCTCGTCGTCGCCCATGTAGAGCACCACCCGGCCGTCTTTGTTGACGATGCTCTCGCTGCCCTCGTGCTTATAGCGCCCCAAGGCGGTGCGCTTGACGGGGGTCGACTGGGGATCTCGGGGGTCGACCTCCACCACCCAGCCAAAGCGGTTGGCTTCGTTGGGCTCTTTGACGATGTCAAAGCGATCGAAGAACTTGCCCCAGGCGTACCAGTTGCCGGGGACGCCGTAGCGGGCGTAGTTGGTCTTCTCGGGGTGGTCGTCGCCGAGTTCCCCCCAGAAATAGCCGTGGAAGTTCTCCTCGGCCATGAGGTAGGTGCCCCAGGGGGTGATGCCGCCGGCACAGTTGTTCAAGGTGCCCACCACCTCGGGGCCGCTGGGGTCGGCGCTGGGCTTCATCCGCGGGTTGCCTGCGGCGGGACCGGAGAGCTTCATGGGGGTGCTCCGCGGCGAGATGCGGCGGGCATAAGCAGAGTCCTTGACCACCGACCACTTGCCGTTGGCATCCCGGGCGATCTCGACGATGGAACCCCCGTGGGCCGCCATCTCGATCTCGCACAGCTCAGGGGTCATCCCGATGAAATCCTGCTTATCTTGCCGGCCCAAGCCGGGGAACATCACCTCTTCGTTGGTGTATTCGTGGTTGACACACAGCAGAGCCCGGTCTTCGGCCAGGGGAACGAAGCCGAGGTAGTCGTTGTTGTAGCCAAACTGCTTTTCTTGGGCGTCGGCAGTTTGGTTGTGGGGATCGAAGGGCGGGGCATCGGCCAGTACCGGATCCCCCCAGCGAATGAGGATGTCGGCATCGTAGCCCGGGGCAACGTGGTGGTTCTCGTCCACGCCGTGGGCGATTTCTTCAAAGGCAAAGCGCTCTGCGGTTTGGTCTGCCGCTTCGGCGCGGCGGCCCACCAGGGTCGCCAGGGGAGTGGCTGCCATGCCGCTCATCACCGAGGCGGCCAGGGCCCCTTTGAGGAGGTCGCGGCGGCTAAAGCGAGCGCTGACCACTTCCCCCAAGGTGGGGGCCGTGCCTGGGCTGCGGCCTTGATCTTCAGAGGCCTCAAAGGCTTCGGCGCGGTTGCAGAACTTATCGGGAGTGGCGTTCATCGTTGCCTCCTCGCTGAGGGTGGAGCCGGATGAGAGAGATGGGAACAGCGTCGATAAAATAGTTCCATCGCCTCGCCTGGGCAACTTACAAATTTGAATAATAAAACTTCACAAGGGAGAGTCGGGCGGCGCCGTCGCCGAAATGGGGGGCGATCAGGGCGGTCAGGTTTTTATCTTCAACCTGAACCTGCCCTTGGACCCCACCTGATTTAACCTCGTACCTCCGGCGGCACCTCAGAAGGCGATTTGCCACCGCCTTGCGGCGTGACCACCACCCCCGAGGGATGTGGCACCTTGGGAGCGAAGTCCGGCCAGACCGCCATCAGGGCAAAAACCGCTGGGCGTATTCGGCGCTGGCGTAGAACTGGGTCACCAGGGCTTGGGTTGGCGTGCCCGCTTGAAACTCCGCCACCCAAAAGGCAAAGCCATCGGGGTCGGGGTCTCGCTGGAGCATACCCTGGTATAGGGCGGCGGTGTGAATTTCGGCGGTGGTGGTGAGGTCGGGGAAGCGAGCGCTCACCTGGGCCAAGAATTCGTCGCTGAGCAAAAAGGCGACGATGACGTCTTCCAGGGCCAAAAAACCCCCGCTCAGCTGACCCAACCAGTGATCTACCCCCCCAGCTTCCCCCTCGCGGTCGAGGAAGTCCCGGTACTGCTGTTGGACGAACCAGCGTTGGTTGGTGAAGATGTCGTTGTCCCGCCGGTTGGGGTTGGTGCCCTCCGCTTGCTCCAGGCTGTCGGGGCGGCCATCGCCGTCGCTGTCGAGATCGGCGCCATCCCCCCCAAGGGCGGTGACCGTCAATTGGTAGCGAGCCTCCACCAAGGGCGGGGAGCTCCCGGGGAAACGGTAGCGGTGAACCCGCACCGTCCAGGGGCCCGGGGAGGGGGCATTCACTTCGCAGGCCTCAAAGGGGCTCACCCCCAACGAGGCACAAGGGGCGGTGTTGGGGGCCTCGTCGCCAGGGGCGGCGTAGAGGTCCAAATCGATGGGGTTGCTGCCGAACAGATCGACGCTGGCGTCGCCGTTGAGGGTCAAGATCAACCTCGCCGTGGCGGTGGGAACTTGGAGGGCAAATACCGCATCATCCAAACCCACGGCCAACGTCCTAGCGCCGCTGAGGAGCACCGCAGCGCTCTGGTCCCCCGCGGCGGGTAGCCCCTCGCAGCGGCCCGCCACCAGCCCCAGGGGTTCGCCGGCGTTGGCGGCGATCCAAGGGCTATTGATATAGACATCGCTGTCAAAGGCGGTATCGAAACCGTCGCAGTTCCCCGTACCGCCAGAGGTGACCCCCGCCACCGCTGGGCCAAAGCCCTGGTCGACGAACAACGGCCCCCCCGAGTCGCCGGAACAGGTGTTGGCGGTGGTGGCGCTGGGGCTGTGCTGCCAGCAGATGTGCTGCTCGGCAAAGTCGGCATCGGCGATGTTGAGCCCCGTGGCAGCGCAGTCTTCGGTGACCACGGGACCGGCGCTCTTCATCCCCAAGGTCCGCAGGTCTCCCGGGCGGCGCAGGCCATAGCCGACGATGGTGCCCTTGCTCCCCGGGAGTACCGGGCCCCGGTCGTTGATGGGGGCGGGGGCCACCCCACCCCCCGGTCGGTCCAGGGTGAGGAGGGCCACGTCGCCGGCTTCGGCAAAGGCGTAGTTGAGGGGAATCTGGATCCCAGTGATGTCGCGGTAGCCGCCGTGGGGAAAAAACGCCCGCAGGTTTTCTGGCGCCTCGCGATTGAAGCTCCCCGGTTGGCACCGTTGACCCAGATCGCTGTAGCACACACAGTGGGCGGCGGTGAGGGCGGTGCGACAACCGATGAGGGTGAGGGAGCACTGGGGCAGTTGGTCGAAGCGACTCAACAGGGCACCGGCGGCGGGCCAGGCATCGGTGAATTCGCCATTGGCGATGCGGGGTGCCCACAGGGGTGTTTGGCCCCAACTGGGCGGGGGGAGCACAAAGCTCAGGGCGAACCCAACGCCCCAGAAGGCCCAACTCCCCCGGTGGCGGCAGATGAAAAATGGCGATCCCATGGACAAAATGACCTCCCGGCCATGGCAAAATACAGCGGTCTACAATGGGGGGCGCCAGTCGCTAGGGAGCCCCAATCTTTGGCTGGGGATTTTACTGACGCCTCGCTGAACAGACGGTGACAGGGCAGACATCTATGACCAAAAACACTGAACCCACGGAAATTATCATGGTGGACGATCGCCAATCCTCGGTCTGCTGCGACGGCGGCGGCGGACCCTTGGGCCATCCCACGGTCTACTTGCCCCTGGTGGGCAAGTCCTTTGTCGATTGTTACTACTGCGGGCGGCGGTTCGTAAAAAAGAGCTACGCCGCCTCGGTGGGTGCCGAGGCGGCTGTCGAGGGCTCTTAAACTCCACT
>JBHJHK010000031.1:0-8788 GCA_050330975.1 Candidatus Competibacterales bacterium
GGGTCGTAGTCCTCTAGGACGAAGTCGTCGATGGTGTAATCGTCGATGGTGGCGGGAACGCGCCGCAACCCGAGCCTTGGCCAGGGCCGTGGGGTGCGGGTCAATTGGCGGCGGACGACTTCCAGGTGGTTGAGGTAGAGGTGAACATCCCCTCCCATCCAGATAAAGGTCCCGGGCTTGAGCCCGGTCTGTTGGGCCACCATGAGCTGGAGGGCCACGGCCCCCACCCAATTGAAGGGAGTACCCAAGAACAAATCGCAGCTGCGCATGTACAACAGGCAGTGGAGCCGGCCGTCGGAGGTGACGTGGAACTGGTAGAGGAGGTGGCAGGGGGGCAGCGCCATGGCCTCTAGCTCGGCCACATTCCAGGCGTGGAACAGCATGCGCCGACTGCTGGGGGCGGTTTTGAGGGTGTGGAGGAGGGTCTGGATCTGGTCGTGCTGGCGGCCGTCGGGGCCCTGCCAGCGCCGCCACTGTTTGCCGTACACCGGTCCCAAATCGCCCCATCGCGCGGCAAAGGTCGGGTCTTCGAGGATCCGGCGTTCAAAGTCCTCCGGGGCCATGTCTTCCCCCGTGGTCCGACGATAGGTCGCCAGGGGCCAAGCGGTCCAGATGTGGACGTCTTGTAGCAGCAGAGGGCGGATGTTGGTCTGGCCCGTCAAAAACCACAGCATTTCCCTGATGGCCGTGCGCCAGGCCACCCGTTTAGTGGTCAATACCGGCACTTGGCCATCTGTGATGTCAAAGCGGGCAGTGGCGCCAAACAGCGCCAGAGTCCCCACGCCGGTGCGGTCCTCGCGGCGGTCCCCGGTGGTCGAGACCGCCGCCAAAAGGTCCAGGTATTGGTACTCCGGATGGCGAGGACTCAAGGGATGGCCCTTTCCTTGGATCCCGACGACGGCCTTCCATAGGCCCAGAGAATCAATAAAAGCCCCGCGAGGATCATGGGAACACACAGCAATTGGCCCATGGTCATCCAGCCAAAGGCCACAAAGCCCCGGGCGGGGTCGTACTGGCGGACGAATTCCACGGCGAAGCGAAAGGTCCCATAGCCCAGCAAAAACAGCCCCGATACCGCGGCGGTGGGGCGGGGTTTGGCGGCAAACCACCACAGGATGACAAACAATGCCAAGCCCTCTAGGGCGGCTTCGTAGAGCTGGGAGGGGTGGCGGGGCACGGCGACCGTGCCGTGGAAGGCATCGGCCTGGGGAAAGACCATCCCCCAGGGGACGTCGGTGGGCCGGCCCCACAGTTCTTGGTTGATAAAGTTGCCGATGCGGCCAAAGAACAGTCCCGGGGGCACCAGTGGGGCGATGAAGTCCGTCACCTGGAAAAAGCCCTTGCCCTGGCGGTAGGCGAACCAGGCCATGGCGACGATCACCCCCAACAGGCCGCCGTGGAAGGCCATGCCCCCTTCCCAGATGCGAAACGCCATGGGGGGATCGGCCACAAAGCGCTGGAAGTCGTAGAACAGCACAAACCCCAACCGGCCGCCGACGATGACCCCCAAGATGGCGTAGAACACCATGTCGTCCACCTGTTGCGGCGTCCAACCCTCAAACCCGCGGCGCCCGGCCCGGTAACGGCCCAGGAGCCAGCCGGCGACAAAGCCCAATAGGTACATGAGGCCGTACCAGCGGATCTGTAACACCCCCAAGTCGAGGGCCACGGGGTCGAATTGGGGATGGACAAAAAAAGTAGTGGTATCGGGCATGGGCTCGGGGCCTAGGGGTGGGTTAGGCCGGCAGAGTTCGACAAAAGCTGGCCTTGAGGTAGTCGGTTTCGGGAATGGCCGGATGGAGGGGGTGGGCGGCGGCCTGGTGGCCCCGCTCCACCACCATCAAATGGCGATCCAGGTGGCGGGCCGCCTGGAGTAAAGTGGCGTGGAGATCGTCGCGGCCAAAATGCTGGGAACAGGAGCATGCCACCAACAGCCCATCCCGGCTCAACAATCTCATGGCTGCTTCAAACAGCCGCCGGTAGGCGATGGCCCCGGCCTTCCAGTCCTTTTTGCGCTTGATAAACGCCGGGGGATCCACCACTACCACGTCGAAGCGCTGGTTGTCCTGGCGCAGGTTCTTGAGGGTAGTGAGGCCATCCCCCGCCGCAAGTTGCAACTTGGCGGCCACCCCGTTGAGATCGGCGCTCTGGGCCGCCAGCTCCAGGGCGCTTTGGGAGGTGTCGACGCACAACACCTCGTCGGCGCCAGAGGCGGCGGCGGTGATGCCCCAGGCCCCGGTGTAGCTAAAGGCGTCCAGCACCCGGCCTTTGACGTGGCGGCGAAACCGGGTGCGGTTATCGCGCTGGTCGTAGAACCAGCCGGTCTTTTGGCCGTGGACGGGATCGACCACAAAGCGCAGGCCCTCTTCCTCTAGAATCAAGGGTGCCACGGGGTCCAGGCTCTCCTCGACGGCCACGTAGCTCTCCAAGCCCTCTAGGGCCCGCACCGAACTGTCGTTGCGCCAGACCACGGCCTTGGGGCGCAGCACTTTGATCAGCGCCCCCAGTAACCCATCCTTTTGCTGCTCCATGCCGGCGGTGGTGAGCTGGACCGCCAGCACATCGCCATAGCGGTCCACCACCAGCCCCGGCAGTTGGTCGGCTTCGCCGTACACCAGGCGGTAAAACGGGGTGGCGAACAGCCGTTGCCGCAGGCTCAAGGCCACTTTGAGGCGGTGGACCAACAGCGAGGGACCAAAGGGGTGTTGGGCGTCGCGGCTCACCAGTCTGGCGCAGATCAACGAATGGGGGTTGGCGTAGCCGGTGCCCAAGGTCTTGCCCGTGGTGGCCAGTAGCACCACGGGTTGGCCCGGTGTCAAATCCTTGAGGGGCGAGCGTTGGACGTCGACTTCGTTGCTGTACACCCAGACGTGGCCGGCCCGCAGCCGGCGCTCTTCGTCTTTTTTGAGGTACAGGGGAGCGAAGTCTAGGGTGGGAGCAACGGCGGACATGGGGGCTCAAGGGGGGTCGAGGCGTTTGGAGCGCTGGCCCCAAACCTCAGGAGATGGCCAATGGCTCGCATTGTCCGCCTTTTCACCGCCACCGGCAACCGGGGAGAATCCCATGACCGCCATGTCTGCCGCCCAGCGGCTCTTGCAAGAAACCAGCCCTTACTTGCGCCAACATGCCCACAACCCGGTGGATTGGTATCCCTGGGGGCCGGAGGCTTTGGATAAGGCCAAGGCCGAAGACAAACCCATTTTGTTGTCCATCGGCTACGCCGCCTGCCACTGGTGCCACGTCATGGCCCACGAGAGTTTTGAGGACCCGGCGGTGGCCGAGGTCATGAACCGTTTGTTTGTCAACGTCAAAGTGGACCGGGAAGAGCGCCCCGATCTGGATAAAATCTACCAACTGGCCTATCAGCTCTTGAATCAACGCCCCGGGGGCTGGCCGTTGACCGTGGTGTTGACCCCCGACGACCAGCTGCCGTTTTTCATCGCTACTTATTTGCCCAAGACTCCCCGCCATGGGATGCCGGCGTTCGTCGACGTCATGCGCCAGGTGGGCCACGCCTATCGCACCCAGCCCCGGGCGGTGCGGGAACAAAACCTGGCCCTCAAGGCCGCCTTAGACCACACCAGCGGACGGGTGGTGGGGGAGGGGGAGGCGGGACCTTGGACCGACGCCCCCTTGAACCTGGCCCGCCAGCAGCTTTTGTCCAGCGTCGACGGCGACTATGGGGGGTTTGGCGCCGCCCCCAAATTTCCCCATCCCACCAATTTGGAGCGCCTGCTGCGCCATGCCCACCGCTCGGCTGTGGTGGGCGAATCCGACCTCGAGGCCAAAGGAGTCGTCAACGTGACCCTGACGGCCATGGCCCAGGGGGGAATCTACGACCACTTGGGGGGCGGATTCTGCCGCTATGCCACCGACGCCCGCTGGATGATCCCCCACTTTGAGAAAATGCTCTACGACAACGGGCCCTTGTTGGCCCTCTACGCCCAAGCCCATCGGGCCTTTGGCAGCGAGGGCTACCGCCAGGTGGCCCTGGAAACGGCGCAATGGGTGGTGGGGGAGATGCAATCCCCCGAGGGGGGGTACTATTCGTCCTTGGACGCCGACAGCGAAGGCGAAGAGGGGCGCTTCTACGTCTTTGACCGCGACGCCGTCGCCGACGCCTTAACCGGCGACGAATACGCCGTGGCCGCCCCCCGATTTGGCCTCGATCAACCGGCCAATTTCGAGGGACGCTGGCACCTCTACGGCGCCAAGACCCTCGAGGAGGTGGCGTCGGCCACGGGCCAAGCCGTGGCCGACGTGGTGGATGGCGTGACCCGCGCCCGGGCCAAGTTGTTGAGCTTGCGTCAAAAGCGGGTATCCCCGGCCCGGGACGACAAGATCCTCGGCGCCTGGAACGGCTTGATGATCAAGGGCATGGCCACCGCCGGCTGTCACCTCCAGCGGGACGATTTAATCCTCTCTGCCCAGCGGGCGCTGGACTTCGTCCGCGGCCAGCTCTGGTGCCGGAGGCGGCTCAAGGCGACCTACAAAGACGGCCAGGCCCGGTTAAACGCCTACCTCGACGACTACGCCCTGTTGGCCGACGGCGCCTTGGCGTTGCTCCAGGCCCGCTACCGCCGCGAGGAGCTGGATTTTGCCACCGGACTAGCCGACGCCCTGTTGACCCACTTCTACGACCCCGAGCACGGGGGATTTTTCTTCACCGCCCACGACCACGAGGCGTTGATCCAGCGCCCCAAACCCCTCCACGACGACGCCCTGCCGGCGGGCAACGGCGTCGCCGCCGCGGTGTTGCTGCGCCTTGGGCACCTGTTGCAGCGGGGGGATTACCTGGACGCCGCCGAGGCCACCTTGGGCTGGGCCATGCCGCTGCTACAGCAGAGCCCCGGGGCCTGTGGGGCATTGCTGGTGGCGTTGGAGGATTACCTCCACCCCGGGCAGATGGTGATCCTCCGGGGCAAAGGATCCGACCTTGCCACCTGGCAGCACCGGGCCCTGGTGCCCTATGTGCCGGGCAGGTATACCCTGGCCCTGGAGGAGGATGCCCCTTTGCCCGAGCCCCTAGCGGCCTATGTTCCCCACGGCCCGGTGACGGCCTATGTGTGCACGGGGCCCCAGTGTTCGCCTCCAGTGACCGACTTCGCGGCCTTTGAGGGGCTGTTGGCTGCCGCGGAGGCGGCCCTCTAGCTGGCCAAGCGACGCCGTGCCAGGGTCGTGGCAACAGCCAGGGCCAGGGCGGTGTAACCCAGCAATACCAAGAGGTGACCCCACAGCCAGGGCGATGTCTCACCGTCCAACAGCAGGGGCCGCACTAGGGCCACGGCGTGGGCCAAGGGAAAGCAGTGGGCGCCCCACTGGATGGCGGCGGGCATTTGATCCAGGGGAAAGAACACCCCAGAGAGCAACAGCAACGGGGTGACCACCACGGCGGTGTAGTAGAGGAAAAAATCGTAGGAGCGGGCCAGGGTGGTGATCACCAAAGCGAGGCTGGCAAAGCAAAGGCCAGTGAGGAACACCACCGGCAACGCCAAGGGCGCCCAGGGGCTGGCGACGGCCCCCAAAGCCAGGGCGACGATCAACACCGCGCTGCTGTTGACCAGGCTCTTGGTAGCCCCCCACATAGCTTCCCCCACGACCACATCGCTGATATCCAGGGGGGCTGCCAGCATGGCGTCCCAGGTGCGCTGGACCGCCATGCGGGTGTAGCCGGAGTACATCCCTTCAAAAGAGGCGGTATTCATGGCCGAAGAGCACACCAACCCCGAGGCCAGGAAAGCCAAGTAAGGCACCCCCTCCATGCGGTCGATAAACTGGCCCAGTCCATAGCCCAGGGCCAGTAGATACAACAGCGGCTCGCCGAAGTTGCTCAAAAGAGAGGGCACTAGGAGTTTTTGCCACACCAAGACGTTGCGCCGCCACACGGCGATCCAACGCAAGGGGCTTGGCAACGGGTGGGGGACGGGAGGTGCGGCGCTGGCGTTCACGGCTGATGACCCCCCGGCCAGCCCGGACAATCCGCCGGGGTCGGGGGGATGGCCACCGCAGCGGCGCCCCGCCAGGTGCCCAAAGGCCCCACCAACTCGCCCCTGGGGGCCGATGTGGCCGGGGCGCGGCGCGGCCCTGGGCGCGGGTGGGGCGCTGGGCGGTCGTCGATGATTTCCGCCACCAGGTGGGAAGGTGGGCCCAGGACCTGGGCACGGCGGGCTTTGGGGGTTGTAACATCGCTCATCAGGTATCCTCCGCGCCTTGGGGCGTCAATCTTCCCGCAAATCCCGTCCGGTGAGGGTGATGAACACGTCTTCCAGGTTACCCGAGCGCTGGAGGTAGCTGAGGCCGGCGGCGGTGGCGGCTCCCACCAGGGATTCTGGGGCGTCGGTGTAGTAAAACCCCGTCTCGCCGACGAACTCCACCCGCAAAGCCTTGGCCGACCCCGTCTCCCGATGCCATTGGGCCAACCCCTGGCCGTGGATTTCCACCACCTGGGGGGCCACGTGGCGGGCCACCAGCCCCGAGGGGGTATCGCTGGCCAAAATGCGGCCGTGGTCGAGGACGGTGATGCGGTCGCACAACCGCTCGGCCTCTTCCATGTAGTGGGTGGTGAGGACCAAGGTCATGCCGCGGTTGTTCAGGGTTCGCAGTTGCTGCCACACCCGCTGGCGGGCCTGGGGGTCGAGGCCGGTGGTGGGTTCGTCGAGGATCAAAAGCTCCGGGGCATTGATCAAGGCCCGGATCAGCGCCAACCGGCGCCGCATCCCCCCCGATAGGGTGCCAATGGGGTCAAAGCGCTTGGCCTCCAGGGCGGCAAAGGCCAGTAGCTCGTCGATGCGCTGCCCCGTGCTCCGGGGGCTCAGGCCAAAGTAGCTGCCGTAGGTCTTGAGGTTCTCCTCGACGGTGAAGTCGGGGTCGAGGTTGTCGTGCTGGGGGACGATGCCGATGCGCTGGCGCATGGCGCGGGCTCTGCCGGGAATGGGGTAGCCCAATACCGTCAACTCGCCGCTGCTCGGGGGGGCGTGGCCGGTGACCATGCGCAAAAAGGTGGTCTTGCCGGCGCCGTTGGGTCCCAACAGGCCCCAGCACTCCCCGCGGGTCACCTGGACGTCCACCCCGGCCACCGCCACAAAGGCGCCGTAGCGTTTGACCAGACCTTTGGCGGCGATGGCGGGCAAATCGTCCTCGGCCGGGGGCGGGGTGAGGGAGGTGGGAACAAGGGTCGAAGGAGACAACAATTCCATGGGGCCAATTCCAGGGGGTGGGCAGCCAAGCCAGCGCCATGCGTCGCCGGCGGCGCGAAAGGCGTATAGTGGACACAGGAGATTGCGCTTTGCAACGATGCCGAGGGGCAGTGCATCCCCTAGCATCTTGGGAACATCGCTTTGGAGGAACCTCGTCGGAGGGAGGATTGCTTGCCATGACCTTGTTGAATCCGCGCTTTTGGGAGAGCGACCGCTACCACCCAGAACAGTTGCCAGATGCCCTGGCCGCAGAGTTGACGTCCATCCGCGCCGTCTACTACAACGATGAGGCCAATACCTTCGACTACGCCGCCTTTGCCAGCTCGGCGGCCTTAAACCGCTACACGGCGGTGGCCCGGGCCCTGGCCGATGCCAGACCCGGTGATTTGAACCGCAGCCAGCGGTTGGCCTTTTGGCTCAACGTCTTCAACGGTCTAGCCATCCACGGCATCACCACCCTAAAGCCCGGCCCCGGTGCCATCCCCAAGGGGCTGTTCACCGACTCCCAGTACGTCATCGGCAACCGCCCCCTCTCCTTGGACGACGTGGAACACGGCCTGCTCCGCCACAACGGCAAAAAGTTTCGCGCCTTGACGGCGCCGTGGTCCCGCGACGACCCCCGGCTCGCCTGGAGCGTGGAACCCCGGGACCCCCGGGTGCACTTCGCCCTGTACTCGGCGTGTCGTTCATCGCCCCTGTGGCGGGTATTTCGCGCCGCCACAGTGGATGCTCAGCTGGACGAGGCCACCCGCGAGGCCATCGGCCGCGGGTTTGTCATGACCGACGACGGCCTTACCTTGACCTTGACGGTGCCCAAGATGTTCCAGTGGTACGCCCGGGATTTTGGGCCCGACAATCGGGCGTTGGTGGAGTTTATCGCCGGCTACCGCGATCCCCGAGAAGCCGAGCGGCTGCGGATCAACGCCGAGCGGGTGAGCTTTGCCTATCGGGACTTCGACTGGCGCCTCAATGGGCCCACTAGCGCTCGGGATCAAACCGTTGGCCCAGGCTACCCGGCGCGTTGAGGCGAAGCTTGGCGGTGCGGCTGGGCATCAACACCAACACGGCGATGGTGGCCAGATAAGGGGCCGTGGCCAACAGGTGGGATGAGATATCCACACCCAAGCCCTGGGCGTAGAGTTGGGCCAGGGTGACGGCGCCAAACAGGTAGGCGCCCACCAGTACCCACAGGGGCCGCCAGGCGGCAAACACCACCAGGGCGAGGGCGATCCAACCCCGCCCGGCGCTCATGTTTTCGGCCCAAGACGGGGTGTAGGCCAGGGATAAATACCCCCCCGCTAGGCCGCCCAACGCCCCGCCAAACAACGTGGCGCCCCAGCGGATGGCCCCCACGGGGTGGCCCAGGGCGTGGGCGGTGGCGGGGGATTCCCCCACCGCCCGCAGCACCAAGCCCCCCCGGGTGTGGGACAAAAACCATCCCACCGCCAGCACCAGAACCCAGGAGAGGTAGACCAAGGGGTCGTGGGCGAACAGTAAAGGCCCCAAGACTGGCCAGCCCACCCACCCCCACCCCCCCCCGGGCAAGGGGCGAAGGCGCGCCCGGGGGGGTGCCACGCCTTAGCGGGCCCAAC
>JBHJHK010000032.1:0-5356 GCA_050330975.1 Candidatus Competibacterales bacterium
GGGCGAGGTAGGGGGGGGGGGCCACGCCGGGCAGCCCCCGGGCCCGGGCCCGGGCCGCCACCCGGCGGGCGATGTCGCCAAAGCCCCACAGCCCCAAGGTCTGACCGGCGAGCTCGCCCCCCACTAGGCTATTGCGGGGCCATTGACCGGCCACCACGGCCGCGTTGGCGTGAAAGGCGCCGCGGCGGAGGATCAAGGCGGCGGCGATGACGTACTCTGCCACCGCCACGGCGTTGGCCCCCGTGGCCGGGTAGACGCCGATATTCCGCTCCCGACAGGCCTTGAGATCGATGTTGTCGAGGCCCACCCCCAACCGCCCCACCACCTGGAGACGGGGGGCGACTGCCAGCAGTTCGGCGTCCACCCGGGTGCGGTTGCGGACGATCAAGGCCCGGGCATGGGGCAGGGTTTGCAGTAGCCTGGCCCGGTCGTCTACCAAGCTGGGATCGTAGAGGAGGGCGTAGGCCTCCTGGAGGGGGGCGAGGGCCGGTTCTTCCATGAATTCACCGACCACCACCACCGGGGCGTTCATGCTGAACGGTAGAGTTTGGTCATGGAGAATTCCCGGTGGCCCAACGCCTCGGCGGCGGTAAAGCGGCCGTTGGCGGTGCGGATGATCATCTCGATGAGGGCATCCCCCGCCTGGTCGATGGTCATCTCCCGGGTGAGGACCCCGGTGACGTCCAAATCGATGTGCTCCCCCATGGTGCGCAGGGTGCGGGGGTTACCGCTGATTTTGATCACCGGCACGATGGGGTTGCCCACCACGTTGCCCTGGCCGGTGGGGAAGGTGTGGATGACGTAGCCCCCGGCGGCCATGAGGGTGACGCACTCGGCGGCCGCCGAGGAGGTATCCATGAAGTACAGCCCAGGGCCACGGCTTGGAACCTCCGCTGGGCCCATGGCGTCGATGTAGGTCACGTTGCGGCCGATCTTTTCCAAGTTGCCCAACGCCTTTTCCTCGATGGTGGACAGACCTCCCAAGATGTTGCCCTTGGTGGGTTGGCTGTCGGAGAGGTCGTTGGTCTGGTGGGCCAAGATCACCTCATCGGTGTAGGCTTGCCAGATTTGTTTGAACTTTTCTCCCACCTCTGGGCTGACGGCTCGCCGTTGGCAGATGTGCTCGGCGCCGGTGATCTCGGAGGTTTCCCCAAAGCAGCCATAGATCCCTTGGGGAATGAGCTTGTCGTACATGTTCCCCACCGTGGGGCAAGAGCTCAAACCCGTGGTGGTGTCGGACTCGCCACACTTGGTGGAGATCCACAGATCCGCCAGGGGGCAGGGTTCTTTTTGCCGCTCCGAGGCCCACTGGACCAGGCGCTGGGCCTCGCGGCTGGCGGCGGCGATGGTGTTGATATCGCCGTTTTGCTCGATGGAGAACTCCACCACCGGCTTGCCGGATTCGCGGATGCCGTCGGCGATGGTCTTGGTCCAGCTGGGCTCGATGCCGATGACCACAGCGGCGGCGACGTTGGGGTTGCTGCCGATGCCGATCATGGTGCGAAAGTGGAGGTCCAAATCGGCGCCAAACTGCAGCCGGCCGTAGGCGTGGGGCAACGCCATACAGCCTTTGATGTTGTTGGCCACCGCTTCGCAGGCGGCGTTGGAGATGTCGTCCACGGGCAAAATGGCCACGTGGTTGCGCACCCCCACCCGGCCGTTTTCCCGGCGCCAGGCGTTGACGGTGAGGTTGGTCGCCGTATTCATGATTTACCACCGCTTGGTCTTGAGGTTGTGGACATGGACGTGGTCGCCCTGGGTTACCTGGGCGATGATTTTGCCGATGTCTTCGCCGTATTTGATGGCCGTCGCCCCCTCGGCCAGGTCAACCAAGGCCACCTTGTGGCCGATGGGGATGTCGGCCTTGGCGGTGAGGGTGAAGTCGCTGTTGTCCTCGGTGACGACGCAGAGCATGTCCGTGCCCTTCGTGAGTTCTTCCACCACCACCACGCCGACGTTGTCGGCTTTGTGGTGGACCAACAAATGCGGTTTGCCCATGACCCCCTCCTCGTTGTGGTTAGTCTAACGTTGTAAAAACCCTAGCACGGGGGTCGAGTCTTATACAAGAATTCACCACAATGGGTCCACGGTATCGACCAAAGGGGAGGTCCATGGCGAGGGCGACGACGACACCCCTCTATCGCCGGGTCTACGAGACGCTGTTGGAGCGGGTCATCGCCGGGCGGTGGCGGCCGGGGACTTTGTTGCCCAGCGAGATCGCCCTGGGGCGCGAGCTGGGGGTGAGCCAGGGCACGGCCCGCAAGGCGTTGATGCTGTTGGAGGAGGCCGGGGTTGTGGAGCGGCGCCAGGGGCGGGGGACCTTTGTGGCGACCACGACCCCCGAGCGGGCGTTATTTCACTTTTTTCGCCTGCGCCGGGCCGATGGCCGTCGGGTGGCCCCGACCTTGGTGACGGAACACCTGACGCGTCGCTCCCCCAGCCCCGAGGAGCAGACCGCCTTTGGGGCGGTCGCCCGGGAGGGGGTGTTTGACCTCCACCGGGTCCGCAGCGTCGAGGGGGTACCCGTGGTGCGGGAGCGGATTGTGGTACCGGCCGTGCGTTTCCCCGAACTCGATGGCCACGGACCACTGCCCAACACCCTCTATGCCCTGTACCAAGGCCACTACGGGATTGCCATCGTCCAGGCCGAGGAGGCGTTGACCGCCGTGGCGGCGGACCCGGCGGACACCGCAGCCCTCGGGGTGGCCCCGGGAACGCCCCTGTTGCAGGTGGCGCGGTGGGCTTTGGATCTCTCGGAGCAGTTGGTGGAGCTGCGCCTGAGCCGCTACGCCCTGGGGGATGAGCTGCACTACGGGGTGACCTTGCGCTGAAGGGGGCTGTCATCGAACCGTCAAACACACTCCACACCCCGGCAACGGTGCGTGCCTAGAGTCCCCATGGGGTGGCGCCTGCCCGCTGCCCCCCACGGGCCGCCTTGCTCGATTGGCGAGGGACGGTTGCCCCTTTATCCTTCCTTCCCATCCTTGAGGAGTAGACGGCGTGAAGATCCGTTGTTCCATTGTGCTGTTGAGCCTGCCGGTGGTTTTGGCATGGCCTTGGTCGAGTGCCTTGGCCCAAGCTCAAGCCATACCCACCCCCACGGGCAACAACGCCATCTTTTTTCACCCCGACGGCACCTCGGCCAGCCACTGGGACGTGCTGCGCGTCCTCTATTATGGCCCCGACGGCCAGGCCCACTGGGATCGACTGCCGGTGATCGCTCCCTACCGCGGTCACCACCTCGACCGCCTGGGGGGCACCTCCAACGCCGGGGCGGTCACCCACGCCACGGGTACCCGGGTCCCCTCGGGCACCTTTGGCCTCGACCCCGAGGGCGAGGAATACCCCTCGGCCGACGGCACCACCTATACCCTCATGGAGTTGGCGGTGGCGGCGGATCTCGCCACGGCGCTGGTGCAGTCGGGTTCCCTCGTCGAGCCCGGCACCGCCGCCTTTGTCGCCGAGGCCGCCAGCCGTCGGAACTACGAGGAGATCGCCCTGGAGGTGGTGGAGTCGGGCGTCGATATCATCCTGGGCGCCGGTGAGGAGTGGCTGCTTCCCGAAGGCGTCGAGGGGCGCTTTGGGGTGGGCGAGCGCAGCGACGGCCGCAACCTCATCGAGGAACTGGGCGAAAAGGGCTACCGGGTGGTGTACACCCGCGACGAACTCCTGGCCCTGGAGGACGACGTCACCCAGGTGTTCGGGGTCTTTAATGTCGAAGACACCTTTTTCGACCGCTCCGAAGAGGCGCTGCGGGCCCAGGGTCTGCCCAACTACCTCGAGAGCGCCCCGACCATCGCCGAGATGACCCAGTTCACCCTGGAGCGCCTGGCCGACAGCCCCCGGGGGTTCTTTGTGGTCATCGAAGAGGAGGGGACGGATAACATGTGCAACCGACTCAACGCCTCGGGCTGCCTCGAAGCCCTCAAGCGCGCCGACGACGCCTTTGGGGTGATCATCGAGTTTGTCGACAGCCATCCCGACACCTTGATGGTGACCACCAGCGACAGCAACGCCGGTGGTATGCAGCTGATAGACGTCGCCTCCGCCGAGGGAAACCTGCTGACGAATGACATCAGTGGCGCCGCCCTCGACGGGGTGGATGGCACTGGCACTGCACCCTTTCAATCGGCCCCCGACCGCCACGGCAACCGCTTTCCCTTCGCCGTGGCCTGGGCCTCGGCGAGCGATGTGGGCAGTGGGGTGATCGCCCGGGCCGTGGGCCTCAACGCCCAGGAGCTGCTTCCCACCACGGGCATCGTCAATACCGATATCTATCGGATCTTCTATCGCGTGCTGTTTGGTGAGACCATCGAGAGCGAGTTGACGAGGCGTTGAAGATGGACGCCGCGGCTCTTCGAGCGGCGGCGTTTTTGTGCTTTGGGGCTTGGGTCGAGGGGCTTACAACATTTTTGCCCGCGGATTGGATCAGGGGAATAGGGCGAGAAAGCACGGATAGAGAGACAGCACAATTAGCCATCCATGGGATGGCACCGTGAAAGTAAAAACCATGGGAGCTGATGGAGTGGATCATTGAGTGTTGATGATAAAAATATCGATGTGACGATACCCCTGTCCTACCTGCATCGCGTCAATGGGCCGACTGCAGATCTGGCGCCACCCAAGGTGATCACCGGGGAAGAGTTCACCCTGATTCTGGCGTTGATTTACCTACCCGCTATGGCGGTAACCGCCCTGGGGCTGTTGCTAATCCTGGGATTGACCCGCCGATGGCCGTGGGGCTACGCGCTCCTCGGTGCGCTCCTCGCCGGGCTGTTGGTCCCGGTGCTGGGTCTTGTCGCGACCCTTGTGCCGTTTCTCGACCTCTTCACCGCCCCCTACGCCGTCGGTCTGGCGGTTTGCCTGCTGGCCCTTTTATGGCCGCGGCGCTCGAGACCGAAGAGCGGGCCAAAGTAGCAAAACCCAGTCGATCTCTGAGACCGCAGCCATGGCACATCACACCCATTTTATTTCTAAATAAGTTATCTTTTGCGGCGGCGCTTTGAGCCACAAAGTCATGAGGGGGATGAGCGCCTGCAGATGGAACCGTCCCCCCGCAAGAAGCGCTTGCAGGTGATCTAAGCCGTAGCGGAACAACGATAAGGCGGCGCACTGGCGCAAGGCCCGGGGGATGGGGGTGGGCGCAGCGAGGACGACCAAGGTGTCGTCTTTGAGGCGTTTAGCACTGAGAAAGAGGTCTTGGCTTGGTAGGCGCCTGGGTTGGCGTAAGGTGCGGGTCTTGCCCCGTTCGAGGTCGTCGAAGAGGGTCCTCACCGCCACAGGCCCTTGGGGGGTGTCGACCTGCAGGTTGTGCTTGAGGCGGATGATGAAGGGGATGTGCTGGTGAGCCAACCAG
>JBHJHK010000033.1:0-12500 GCA_050330975.1 Candidatus Competibacterales bacterium
CAGGGGAGCGAGGACGGCAGCCGCGAGGCGCTCCTCCTGTTGCCGTCCTCGACAATCCCTGAGGCTGAGGCCGCCATCGAACGCTCACGGGTCGCCTGTTCGGCAATCGCCTTCGCTCGAGACCTCGTCAACACCCCCGGCGGCGACAACCGGCCAGAGGGGCAGGAAAAAGGGCAGTAGGGGATAGTGGAACACCACTAGGGCCGCTAGGCCCACCCCCATCCCTACCCCTACCCCGCCCCCCAGGGCCGCCAATAGCCCCGCCTCCAGGATAAAGAGCCAGCCCACCGTCGCCGCCGTTGCCCCCAGGGCCTTTAAAACCCCAATCTCCTGGGTGCGCTGGGAGACCGCCACCAAAGAGACATTCATGATCAAGATTCCCGCCACGATGAGGCTAATGGCGGCAATCCCCGCCAGCCCTAGGGTCAGGGCCTGAAAGATGCCATCGAAGGTAGCCAGTAGGGCATCCTGGGTGATGACGGTGATATCCTCCTCGCCGTCGTGGCGGGCACTGATGATCTCGATGATCGCCCGCTCGGCCCGGACCAGGGCATCGCGCTCCCGGGCCTCCACCAGAATGCGAAACAGCGATTGGGTATCGAATAGCTGCTGGGCCGCAGCCACCGGCACGATCGCCATCTCGTCGAGATCCACGCCGATGGACTGCCCCCGGGAAGCCAGTACCCCAATCACCCGAAAGCGCCGTTCCCCCATCCGCACCCAGCGCCCCAACACCCGCTCGCCGCCAAACAACTCCCGGCTCAAGGTGGCCCCCAACACACAAACCGGTTCGGCTCGGCGCGGATCGCCAGGGGCGATAAAGCGCCCCTTGGAGAGGGCGAGCTTGCGGATCTCTTGGTATACAGCCGTTGAGCCCAGTATCACGCTCTGGCGGGAGAGGCGCCCCCGGGAAAGGGTCGCCTCCCCCACCACCACCGGCGCCACCCGGGCGATGGCGTGGCTGCGCTCCAGGGCCAAGGCGTCCTCGAGGGTGAGATCGCGGGGGGTCTCCCCCAGCATCGGCGGCGACCCGCCGCGGGTCTCGCTGCGCCCCGGTAGCACGATCAAAAGGTGGGTCCCCAGGGACAAAAAACGCTCGGCCACAAAGCCCCGCACCCCCTCCCCCAGGGTCGCCAGCGCCACCACGGCGGCGACCCCGGTGGCCACCGCCACCAACAACAGCGCGCTTCTGAGCCCCTGGCGGCGAGCGGCGGCAGCGGCGTAGCCCAGGGCGTCAAGCCACCCCATGGCCCTGCCTACGGTCGACCGCAATCTCGCCGTCCACCAGCCTGAGGCAGCGCCGGGCGCGACGGCCAATGTCGGGGTCGTGGGTCACCACGATGAGGGTGAGACCGCGGCCGTTGAGCTGCTCTAAAAGCTCCACCACCTCACCACCTGCCCGGCGGTCGAGGTTGCCGGTGGGCTCGTCGGCCAAAATCAGCGCCGGCTCCCCCACGAGGGCCCGGGCGATCGCCACCCGCTGGCGCTGCCCCCCCGAGAGCTGGTGTGGGCGGTGGTGGGCGCGGTCTTCGATCCCCAGGGCCGCCAGCACCGCGGCCACCTGGCGGCGGCGGACGGCGATGCCACGGCCGCTCAACACCAAGGGGAGTTCGACGTTCTCGGCCGCCGTCAGCCGCTCGATGAGGTGGAACGACTGAAAAACAAAGCCAATCTTGTCCCGCCGCCGCTGGGCGCGGGCCTCGTCGTCGAGGGCGGAGACCTCCTCGCCGTCGAGCCAGTAGCGCCCGCTGCTGGGGCGATCCAAAAGCCCCACGATATTCAACAGGGTCGATTTCCCCGACGCCGAGGGGCCCATCACCGCCATGTACTCCCCGGCGGCAATGGAGAGATCGATCCCCTGCAAGGCGTAGAGCTCGTGCTCGCCCACTTTGAAACTGCGGCTTATCCCCGCGAGCTCGATCACTCGGCCACCGCCTTAACGCCGGCGGCAACCCCGGGGCGATCCAGCGAAGTGACCACCCGATCGCCGGGGCTGAGCCCCTCCACCACCTCGGTGTAGCGCCAGTTGGCGATCCCCGCCTCAAAGGGGCGCTCGACCAGGAGCCCCTGGGCGGTCAACAGCAGCACCCGTCCCCCCGCCAGCACCGCTTCGCTGGGAAGGCGCAGGGTCGCCTCCCGGCGGGCGAGGATCACCTCGGCGTCGGCGCTGTAGCCGGGTAGCAGGGCGCGGCACTGATCGCGATCGACGAAGTCCACCTCCACCTCGACGGTGCGGGCCTGCTTTTCGCGATCCAGCACGTAAGGGGCGATGCGCCGCACCCGACCGGCGATAATTTGCTCGCCAAAGGCGTCTAGGGTGATCCGCGCCTCCATTCCCACCTCCACCATCGGCACATCCACCTCGTCGAGGGGGGCGGAGACGTAGAGGCAACTGCAGTCGATCAGATCCACCGCCGGCGGGGTGGCGATCCCCGGTGGCGAGGGGGTCGCCACCTCCCCCACCTCGCCGTTGACCTCGGCGATCACCCCGGCAAAGGGGGCCTTGAGCAGGGTGCGATCCAGCGTCGCCTGGGCCAGCGCCACTTCGCCGACCCGAACCTGTTCCCGGGCTCGACTGGCGCGACAGGCGGCAGCGCGGGCCTGGGCTTCGGTCTCGGCGAGGTCGAGCTGCTCTTCGGAGACCAGATCGGCCTCCCTCAGGGGGCGCAGTCGGTCCGCCTCTCGTCGCCCCACCTGGGCCTGGAGGCAGGCTTCCTGGGTTTGGAAACGGCTGGCGTCGCGCTGGCGCTCGGCCAATGTGAGCTTGGCCCGCAAATCCTCGTTCCAGAGCTCTAGCAGCAGCTGCCCAGCCTCTACCCGGTCCCCCTCGTGGACGTGGAGCTGGCTCACTTGGCCACTCACCGAGGGGGAGAGGCGGGAGCGGCGACACGCTTCGACGGTACCGGCTCGGGTGTTGGCCACCGTGGCCTCGACCACTCCCCGCTCGACCGTCGCCACCGCCACCCCCAGGGGCTGGGGCCGCTGCCAGTACCAAAAAGCGGCACCGATGGCGGCGAGGACAGCAACCGTCGTCAACCAGCGAATCACGTCGACACTCCCCGGCGGCGGTTGCTCCAATCGACCATGGCAAGCCTTGCCGTATCACCGACTTCTACCGAGCCCAGCTGCTCCCAGCCCGACTCGCTTCGACCCGGAGTGTCAGCTTCGCCGGTGGGCTGCCACTCCTCGGGGTGATGGATCTTTGCGGTTTTCACGGCACACCTTAAAAGGCCGAGGTTTATCCCTAAGCCAACACTTGCCGCGCCCTTTTGAGACGCGCCGCGATATCGATCCCCTGGGGACACACCATTGTCCCTTGGGCCAAGTCGTCCTCGTCGAACGCCCGAGCGGCGACGGGCAGCGCGTGGTAGAGCTCCCGCGCCCGCTCCCCCTTGCCGTAGCACTCGTAATAGGACAGATAGCGCAACTGGTCGGCCACGGCGGTCTCGCCGCGGATGGCGTTTTGGCACAGATGGGAGCAACCGTGGCAAGCGTAGTGATCGGTGAGGGCCGCCAACTGGTTGAGCTGATGGACCTCTTCGGCGGCCAAGCTCGCCGGCGAGGTGGCGGCGGCGATGTTCTCCCGGGCCACACCCACGCTGTCCATCTCCGAGACGATGGCGGCGATGCGCTCGTCGGCCCACACCGACTTGAGCTTGGCCTGACCCAAGGTAAACTGCTCGGAGCGAAACCGGGCCACGGCCTCCAGATCCGACGGCACCGAGCCCATGGTCTTCATGGCCAACAAACCGATCCCCGCCCGGTGACAACGGTCGATGGCCAAGTTCAAGGCCCGATCCCCGTAGCGGCGGAAGTTATAGCGGAACAAAATCACATCGACGCCCCCCACCTCGGCGGCCCGATTCATGAGTTCCACTACGTTGCCCCCGTGGCAGGAAAAACCAAACAGCCGGGTTTTGCCCCTGGCCTTCAATTGTTCCCCCGCCCGCAGAAATTCCGGGGCCAGGGCACTCAACCGGTTAATGCCGTGCATCAAATACAAATCCAGATAATCGGTCTGGAGCTGCTCTAAAGCCCGATCGATATCGGCGGCAAAGCGGGTCGGGGTGCCACTGCCCGACTTGGAGGTCAAAAATAGCTGGCGACGGTCCCCCATCTGCTCGATAAAAGTGGCGATGGCCCGGTGGGAAGAACCCCAGCCATAGGACAAGGCGGTGTCAAACACCGTGACCCCCGCGCGAAAGCAGCGGTGCATCTCCTTGTCGTAGACGGGATCCAGGCGCTGGGCGGTGCCCAGGTGGAGGATGGGCAACGCCACCCCCGTGCGCCCCAGGGGTCGGGTGGGCATGGCCGTACTGGCAGCCAGGGCGGTGGACCCGGCGCCACCACCGGCCCCCAAGGCAGCGGAGAGGGCCGCGCCCTGGAGGAAGCGGCGGCGGGAGGAATCGCTTTGCGTTGAATCGGTCACGGGACGACCTCGCGTGGGGCAGGGGAAAATGTCAGCTCGCGGGGCTGCGGGCTTTGAGCAGCATCCGCCGCTCTTCCGAGCGGCTCTCGCCGACGGCGGTGACGTAGACGGCGGGCTGATCCTGGACCGGACACTCCGTCTCACACAGGCCGCAGCCGATGCACAGCTCCGGCACCATGTAGGGCTTGTTCAACACCACCTTGTGGCCAAACACATCTTTGACCTCTTCGTCGAGGGTCTGGATGGCCTTGGGGGCCACGGGGCAGACTTCTTCACACACCACACAGGGGATCTGGTTGGCCCAGGGCAAACAGCGGCCCCGGTCGAAGAACGCCGTTCCCAACCGCACTGGCCCCTGCTCGGCGAACGCCCCCGCCCCCAGCTTCTCCGCGGCGCTGATGCGGCGGATGGCCCCCGTGGGGCAGACCTCGGAGCACAGGGTGCACTTGGGCTGGCAGTGGCTGATGCGAAAGTTCAGCACCGGGGTCCATAAGGCCTCGATCCCCCCCTCGGCCAGGGTGGCCGGTTGCAGAACGTTGGTGGGACAGGCGTTGATGCACTGGTCGCACTTGATGCAGCGCTCGAGGAATTCCGGCTCGGCCATGGACCCCGGGGGGCGGATCATGGCGGGGCTGAAGTTGTCGTCGTGGCCAAGGGCGTTGTTCTTGAGGAAGGGATAGGCCGCCACCCCGGCGGCGCCGGCGAACACCAACTGGCGCTTGGTCAAATCCGGCCAGGGGATCACCTGCTGGCGGTCCTGGCGCACCATGGTGTACTCCAGGGCGTCCTCGGGGCAGTCGTCGATGCAGTTCATACAGGCAAAGCACTCGGACAAGCGCAGTTTCCCCTGGGGGTCCGCCGCCCCCTCGCAGCGCATGAGGCACAGGTCGCAGTCGGTACAACGGTCGACGTTGCGGTTGATGCGGTACAAAGCCTTGGCGGATAGAGCCCCCAGCATGGCGCCCAAGGGGCACAAGAAGCGGCAGAAAAACCGCGGCCGCCACAGGTTGAGGGCCGCCAGGGCGAAGAACATCACCCCTAACCAGAAGGAACCCACAAAAATCCGACTGGCCACCCCCGGGGCGAACTTGAGGGCGTCCAGGTCCTCGATCCCCTGGGCCACCAGGCCATCCACGGCGGCGTCGCTGGCCGGGGCGATCACCGTGGCCACCGCCCGGTACATGATGACGATGGGGTCTAGGAGGCCGATCTGCAGGGCCCCGAAGGACGCGAGGACCACCATGACCACCAAGATGGCGTACTTGAGGTACTGCCCGGGGTGGTAGCGGTTGGCGGCGATCCGCGCCGGGGTGCGCTTGACGTTGAACAGCCAGTCGATGAACTGGTGGAGGGTGCCGTAGGGGCAGATCCAGTTGCAGAACACCCGGCCAAATACCAGGGTCAGGGCGACGATGAGCAGGCCCCAGCCGAGGAATTGGTAGACGTAGCCCGTGGCCAGGGCGGTGGTGAGGAGCACGAGAGGATCGAGCTCCAACAGCCGGGACACGGGGTAACCCTCGATGCGGGTGGTCCAGGTGGCCCACACCGCCAGGACAAACAGGGCGAAGAACACCACTTGGGAGAGGATCCGCACCTGGGTGAGGCGCAGGCGGTGGTTGAGCGTAAACTTGGCTGGCTTCACGGCGAGCCCTCCCGGGGGTTAGCTGATCTCTTGGACTCGACTGCGGTAGTCGAGTTGGCCGGTGCCCTTGGCTTCGGCCTTGGCCAGGTAGGCGGGGGGTGGGCCTTGGCGCTCTAGGAGGTGGCCGTAGGCGTAGGCATCTAGGGCCACGGGGTCGACCCCGGCCAGGACCCGGTCGCCGTGTTTGACGTAGGACGGATCGCCGCCGGTGGGGCCGTTTTCCATCAACACGTGGGTGCCGTCGAGGATGGTCAGGGTGGGGCGGATCATCAAGGCGAGGTCCGAGACGATCTCGTGGATGTCCTGGTGGAACTGGTTGCGCCGGCCCCCCAACAGGCCGTACCAGTTTTTCATCCCCATGGAGGCGCTACAGAGGTTGTGGTCTTTGATGGGGGAGAGGCCGATGACCTTGGTGACGTCGGCAAAGGGCCGGCGGAAGAAGTCCCAGCGCTCGATGAGTTTGGCGCCGGGGGTCTCTAGGAGGTCGAAGGCGTTGCCGTCGGGGAGGTAGACCCTGGCCCCGGCGGCTTCGCTGGCGGCGCGGATGCCGCTCTTGGCGAAGCAGTCGGCGGGGGATTCGATGGGGTTGTCCGCCACCCGCACCTCCTTGGCCCGGCCGTGGTTGCTCACCATTTGAATCAGGGCGGACAGCAGTTCGGGGTGGGTGGTGGCGCCGAGGATGGGGGAGCGGTCGAAGGCGACGTTGGGCTTGATGAGCACCACGTCCCCGGGGGTGATAAAGCGGCGGATGCCCCCTAGGGCGTCGATGGCCTTGGTGAGCATGGTGTGGCGGTCGCCGCCGTAGCCCACGCCGATGGCCATGCCGTTGGCGGGGGGGTCGACCCGAAAGTCCGGCAGGCGAAAGGGCTGGGGGACGGGTTGGCCCCGCAGGCCCGAGGCGTCGAGTCGCGAGAGCGGCCAGTGCTCGGGGGCAAAGGCCAGGTAGCCGGCGCCCCCGGTGAGGGTCGCCGCAGCGGCACCCCGCAGGAGCAGCTCGCGGCGGGTGATGGGGTCGCCGCGGTAGCCGGCGTGGGGGTACTTCTTGGCCATGGGGGGCACCTCGGGGCCTGGGGCGGGCACAGTCAATCGGGGATGTCAGCGCGTTGGCTCAATGGACTGGCACCGGATCGCTTTGACCCGGTGGAAAGAGGGGATATTGTTCCCACCATAGAGGTATTCGCCCCCGGGGACCAGGGCGAACATCGCTTAGCGTTCCCCAGGGCCCAACACATCGTTCAGGGTCTGGGCATCGAAGAGCCGCTCGTACCAGATCTCCAGCTCGTTGGCTCTGGCTTTCTTCAAGCGCGTTTCGACCTCGGGGGGGAGTTCGCCAAATCGATGGCGAAGGGCTTGGGTCAGCACCCGGCGCAAGCCGCTGAGGCCCTCCTCGCGGCCCTCCTCGCGGCCCTCCTCACGGCCCTCCTCACGGCCCTTTCCAAGCCTTCTTGATAGGCGTGGCGCGCAAACGATGGAATGTACACTCGGCCCATACTCGCCTCCAACGAACGCTTCAAATTCCTGAATAAATCGGTGTTCCAGCTCGGCTGGCAGCTGCATCAGTCGGTCGTCGGTGGAGACCCATCTGGCCTAACTGTCTCAGGACCCAGTACATTTTCTAAGCTCTGCCCATCGAAGAGCCGCTCGTGCCAGACCTCCAGCTCGCTGGCTTTAGCCTTCTCCAAGCGCGTCTCAACCTCGGGGGGGAGTTTGCCAAATCGGCGACGAAGGGTCTGGGTCAGCACCCGGCGTAAGCTGCTAAGTACCTCCTCGCGGCCCTCCTCGCGGCCCTCCTCGCGGCCCTCCTCGCGGCCCTCCTCGCGGCCCTCCTCGCGGCCCTCCTCACGGCCCTCCTCGCGGCCTTCATCTCGGCCTTTTTCCAAGCCTTCTTGATAGGCATCGCGCGCAAACGATGGAATGTACGCTCGACTCATACTCGCCTCCAACGCTTCAAATTCCTGAATAAATCGCTGTTCCAGCTCGGCTGGCAGCTGCATCAGCCAGTCGATAAAGTGCAGTAACGCCAACACCTCCTCACGGTCAAGCCCTTGACGGTAGAGATGGCGCACCAAGGCCAATTTTCCCACCAGGCGATCTTCCGCCGCCTGGCGGGTGGCCTGGGTTTTCAGGTGGGCCAAGGTCACCAGCCCAAACGGATTGGGGGTGGCCAACAGCGCTTCCTCTCGGGGGGCAAAGTCCAGCAGCTTCACCACCGGAAAGCGAAAACTCAACGTACAGCCCCACTGGCTGTAGCCAAAATGGTCGGGCCGCCAGCTGGCCCGCTCGTCGCTCAACACCGCCAGACTCACCGGGGCCCGGTCATAGGCGTCAAACAAGCGATAGTGGTAATGCCACATCCGTTTGGCGAAGGTGGCATCCACTTGGCTTTGGACTTCGATGTGGATGAGCAGCCATTGATCTTCACCGTCGCGCCGGTGCACCGAAAAGAGTTTATCCACCTGGAGAGGACCGAGCTCGGCATCGCGCACCACCTGGCGCAACTCCGTCTCCAAGCTGGCGTAGCCCCTCTCCCAGGCTATATGGCGGTGCAGGTCCGGGAAAAAGAACTCGACAAACGGCGCCAGGTAGTGCTCCAACATCCCCTTCCAGGGGTTGTCGTAATCGTCCGCCATTCTGCGAGGCTCAGCACATCGCCAGGTCGTCCAGCTAGGGGGTGAGGGCAGCGGCGAGACGGGCGAGTACCGCTTGGGCCCGGTCGGGGGATGGGGCGTTTTCCACTCCGTAGATATATTGGCCGCTCCGCGCCACGGCAAAGTAGTTGTCGCCGAGGAAGTTGTGCTCCAGCAACGCCATGCCCTGTGCGTCGAGGCGCTGGTAGTCAAAGCTCTGCTCGTCTAGGAGCAGGGTGTAGAGTTGTTCGGCCGTCGTCGCTGAGGGGGCTTGGTGGACGAACAGGCGCTCCTCCGTGTCGGCGCTGTAGCGGCCAAACCAGAAGTCCTGGGCGAAATCGAACTGGAAGACGTTTTCCCCCTGGAAGGCAGTGAGCTCGGCGGGGATCTCCAGGGTGTCGCGGAGGATGGTCAGACCCACGGGTTCGTCGGAGGGGGCTTGGGGTGCGGTGGGCGTGGGCGTGGGGGCAGCGGCGGCGACGGAGGTCTTTAGAGGGGCGGAGATCAACTGCCCCATGACCTCGGCCAGCTGGCGGGCTTTGTCCTGGACGGCAGGGCTGGGGTCGCTGCCGGCGATGCGGAAGAAGAACCGGTCCACCCGGCCAATGGCGCCGATGGTGTTGGCGATGTACACCACCTCCCCCGCCCGCTCGATCTCCCGGGCGCCGCTGGCGTGTTGGGAGAACAAGCCCATGCTCCCCCCTACCCCACCCTGGTCGAACAATTCGATGGCGACTTCGGCCTCGTCGGGGCCCTTCAGCACCAAGTAATGGAGGACTTGAAAACCCTGTTTGAGGAAGCGCGGGGCTTCGCCGTTGATCTTCTCGAACAGGGTGTCGGGGCCAAACTGGCGGGGGGGTTGGAGGGGTTGCCACTGGCCTGATACCACGGCCCCGGGAAAGGGGGCAATATCCATAGGCCCCCGGGGCTCACTGCCGGGCTCGCGCCAGGGGATCAAGGGGGGGTGGTAGAGCTCTAGATTCTTGGAAGCAGCCAGGAGCTGCTCCACCGATAAGTCCCGGGTACTCGGGTCGTAGCGGTGGCGCTGGTCCATGACCCACAACACCAAGCCCACCAGGGCAAAACCGATGACTACGGTGGTCAGATTCTCGTGGAGGGGGATGTGCTTGCGCAGCAGGGGATGGCGGCGGGTGTTGAACAGAGGGGCGGGTTTGGCCATGGGGAGCCTCGGGGCGTTGGCCGGTGGTGGGTTTTAAATCAGGATAACACAACTTCCTGTAGGGATTTGCAACTTCTCGATGGGATTAAATCGCTTTATGGTCTTGCCATTTGTTTTTTTGACGCCTGAACGCAAGCGACCCTATCGAGGCACCGACGACAACTTTCACCGTCGCTTGCGCCGCGCTTTGTAATCGTAATCTTCTTAATATTCAATGGCGCCAAACAATTCAACAATCTTGAGTTGTTTTTTTGTATGTATTCTTTAAGAACTTACTCAACACACAAAGACGCTATCACATCAAGAGGCGCTATCCGACCCTACAATCTATCAACGCAGGCAATTGTTTTAATTCAAGGCAGAACCTGCGTGCCTTTCCAAGTTAGACATCGATAAATTTCAAGCTTTTTTATCTAAGCTTCTCCATTTTCGAGCGATGGTCATTCTTGTTGATCAAAGCCATTCACCACACCAAGCCCAGTCATGGGGCCTGGACACCACGGGTCGCCACAAAGATGGCATACAACGAGCTAGTCGCAGCGATGAACAATCGATTGCGCCGCGGCCCCCCAAAGGTGAGGTTAGCCACCGTCTCGGGCACGCGAATCTTCCCCAACAGCGCTCCATCCTTGGGGTCATAGCAGTGAACGCCGTCTTTGGCGCTGGTCCATAGGTAGCCATGGACATCGAAGCGAAAGCCATCGGGCACCCCCGGGGACACCTCCACCACCAGCCGACTGTCGGTCACTCGGTGCTCGGCATCCAACGACAAGGCGCGGATGTGGTGGGGCCCCTGGGGATCGTGGCTGAAGGCCGAGTCGGCGACGTATAGGACCTGCTCGTCGGGCGAAAAAGCCAAGCCGTTGGGTTTGACAAAGTCGGTGGCAACGGCCTTTACATCACCACTGTCGGGATCGAGGCGATAGACGTAGCACCCCGGCTGTTCCGGCTCGGCTTTGAACCCCTCGTAGTCCGATAAGATCCCATAGGTGGGATCGGTGAACCACACGCTGCCATCGGAATGGACCACCACATCATTGGGGGAATTGAGTTTTTTTCCCCGGTAGCGATCTGCCAACACCGTGATGGTCCCATCGGCCTCGGTGCGAGTCACCCGCCGCCCGCCGTGCTCACAGGTGACCAGCCGCCCCTGGCGATCCCGGGTGTTGCCGTTGGCAAAGTTGGAATCCGCCCGAAACACCCCCACCCCTTGGTCTGGCACCCAGCGCAGCATCCGCCGGTTGGGGATATCACTCCACACCAGATAACCCCCATCGTTGAACCACACCGGCCCCTCGGCCCAACGACAGCCCTGATACAGCCGTTCCAAGTTAGCAATGGGCACCGTGAGGTCGAAGAAACGGCGGTCGTGGTGCTCGAGAACATCGCTGGGATGAAACACGTCAACCATGGCAAAACTCTCCTTCTAAACGAATGACTGGCCCCTCAACGCCCACGGCGAGGTGGCCCCGCCAACGCCACCAAGCCGATGATGATCAGCCCCGTCATGATCAACCGCACCCCCGCTCCGGCCCCCAAGGTGTTGAGCATGGCCACCAGCAAATACAAAAACAGCGCCGCTCCCCAGATACCGGGGACGTTGGAAAACCCCCCGGCGATGGACGTGCCGCCGATGACCACCACGGCGATGGACGCCAACAGGTACTCCTCCCCCATGTTCAAGGACGATCCCCCGGAAAACCCCGCCAGCAGCGTGCCGGCCAGGGCGGCACAGAGGCCACACAGGGCATAGGTGACAAAGCGGGTCCACTCCACCGGCACCCCCGCCAACCGCGCCGCCCGGGGGTTCTGGCCCGTGGCCAGTACCCACTGACCATAGGCGGTGCGGGTCAACACCACCGTCATCACCGCGGCAAACCCCACCGCCACCCAGGCCACCAGGGGCACAAAGCCCCAGTTCCCCGTGGCAAAGTCGGCAAAGGCCGTGGGGGGTTTGACCCGCAACCCCCGACCGTAGACGATGGCGCAAGACTGGACCACAAAGCTGGTGGAGAGGGTGGCGATGATCGGGGGAATCCCCAACACTCGAATGAGGCCGTAGTTGACACTCCCCACCACCACCCCACAGGCCAACGCCGCGGCGACGCCCAGGGCGATGCGGGCGTCCTGCTGGGCCATCTGAGCCATGGCCACCGCCCCGCCCAAATTGATGGTGGCGGGGATGGAGAGGTCCACATTGCCCGGCCCCAGGGTGATCACAAACATCTGGCCAATGCCGACCACCACAAAAAACGCCGAAAAGGCCAACGCCGCCACCAACAAGGCCCCACCCCCCTGGCCAGCGACGGCTTGGGTGACCAGCCAGAGGGCCGCCGCCGCCAAAAACGACCCGATCCAAGGATGCCGACGGCCAAAGGCCAGCACGCCCCCAAGCCCCCTCATCACCCGCCATACCCTCATGCCCCCTCCCGCCGCGGTCGCCTGATCAAAGCCCGCAAGGCCAGTACGGCGATCAAAATCCCCCCCGGGGGGCCGCTCTGGCAGGGGGGCGCGAGGGGCATAAAGGCCCAGACCGCCCCCGGCCACGCCCGCGGCCGGGGCCCCATCCCCCCGGCGCTGGGGGCGTTGATCCACCTGCGCCAGTTGCCGGCCATCGTCGTC
>JBHJHK010000034.1:0-11010 GCA_050330975.1 Candidatus Competibacterales bacterium
CCATCCGCCCCCCCTGGAGGGCGGGGATCAAACCGTTGAACTCCATGTTCATGGGCTGGGGTTCCAAGCCCATCTTCTCGGCCAACAACGCCCCCATCTCGATATCAAAACCCGTGAGTTCGCCGTCCTCGACGTATTCAAAGGGGGCGAAAGTGGCGGCGGTGCCGTAGGTGAGCCGGCCAGATTGGGCCAGCTCCCCGGGCGGGGCCACCTCCTGGGCCTGGCCTGGCACAGCGACCACGGCGAGCAAACACGGCGCGAAAAACCCGAAGAGACGAGAACCGAGAGACATGGGGATTCATCCGAGGTGGCGAAACGGAGTAACTTAGAGAGTTATAGAGGGGCAACACCAGCTGTCAAGCAACCTCCCAGATACCCTCCAGCCGCTTTCTCCGTCGCAAACGGCCAAGTCCAGGTCGGATCGAGGCCTTGGGGCGCACCCGGGGGGCTTTACCTTGAGACTACGTTCCCCCATCGCTGCCCTGGAGGACCCTTCCGTGGCCATCAGCGCTTTTGATCTGTTCAGTGTCGGCATCGGTCCCTCCAGCTCCCATACCGTGGGACCCATGCGCGCCGCCCGCCGCTTCGCCGCCTCGCTCCTGGACAACCACCCCCGCCGAGGCGACGACCACCCCGTCCGCGGGTTGCGGGTCGACCTCTACGGATCCCTGGGGGCCACGGGCAAGGGCCACGGCACCGGCCCGGCGGTGCTGGCGGGGCTGGAGGGCCACGACCCCGAGACGGTGGATCCCGACGCCGTCAAACCCCGGGCGGCGGCTATCCAACAACAGGGGCAGTTGGAATTGCTAGGGACCCTCCCCGTGGCCTTTGACCCCGAGGCCCAGCTGGTCTATCACCGCCGCCAGTCCCTGCCCTTCCACCCCAACGGCATGATCTTCACCGCCCTGGACCAGGCGGGCGACGAAGTCCTCCAGCGGACCTATTACTCCGTGGGGGGAGGATTTGTGGTGGACGAAAGCCGCAGCGGTGGCGATGCCATCGTCGAAGACCAAACCCCCCAACCCTACCCCTTCACCACCGCCGTGGAGTTGCTGCGCCACTGCCAAAACCACGGCCTCTCCATCAGCGAGGTGATGCTGGCCAACGAACGGGTGTGGCGCTCCGAGGCCGAGATTCGCCGGGGGCTGTTGCACCTGTGGCAGGTCATGGCGGCCTGTGTGGAAAAGGGGCTGGCCAGCGATGGGATACTCCCCGGGGGGCTCAAGGTCAGGCGGCGGGCGGCGGCCATGTATCGCCGGCTCCTCAACCGCACCGAACCCGATCGCATCACCCCGTCCTTGGCGGCCATGGATTGGGTCAACCTCTACGCCCTAGCGGTCAACGAGGAAAACGCCGCCGGCGGCCGGGTGGTCACCGCCCCCACCAACGGGGCGGCGGGGATCATCCCCGCGGTGCTCCACTACTATCAGCGCTTCTGCCCCGGGGCCTCCGATGAGGGCATTGTACGGTTTTTCCTCGCCGCCGCCGCCACGGGGATTCTATTTAAAATCAATGCCTCCATCTCTGGTGCCGAAGTGGGCTGCCAGGGGGAAGTGGGCTCGGCTTGCGCCATGGCCGCCGCCGGGTTGGCCGAAGTGAGTGGCGGCACCCCAGAACAAGTGGAAAACGCCGCCGAGATCGCCATGGAACACCACTTGGGCCTCACCTGCGACCCCGTGGGGGGCTTGGTGCAGATCCCCTGTATCGAGCGCAACGCCATCGCCTCGGTCAAGGCCATCAACGCCGCCGCCATGGCCCTCCACGGCGACGGCCAACACTACGTGTCCCTGGACAAGGTCATCAAAACCATGCGGGATACCGGCAAAGACATGCTGGACAAATACAAAGAGACCTCCCGGGGGGGCTTGGCGGTCAACGTCATCGAGTGTTGAGGCCACCGTCGACGACGGCCGTCGTCAAATAGCCACGAAAGTACTCCAGGCCCGGCGTCTTCCCCCCCACCACCTTGGCGGCCTCGTCCCAGCGCCGCAGTTGCAGCGCCCCTTTGCCGTGGGGATGGGCGACAAAGGCCTTCGCCTCGGCGGCGGTCATCACCCCCCCCTGGCGCTCTAAGCTGCGCTTGGAGGCCGCCGACAGGGTCTGGTAATAGCTGGGTTCAACTGAGCACAAATAGCGCTTGGCGGCCACGTGGAGACCCACCGGCTCGGCGAGGGCGGGGACAAAATGGCGGGCGAGCCACCGGTAGCCCAGCTCTTCGTGGCGGTCGTTGCCCTCGGCGTGGTTGTGGTCTCGGGCCAATAAATGGCCGATGTCGTGGAGCAAAGCGGCGCCGATCAAGGCCGCCTTGGCCCCGGCGTCCAAAGCGAGGGTCGCCGCCTGGAGGGCGTGCTCTTTCTGGGTCACCGCCTCGCCGTCGTAGGCGGCGTCGCCCGCTTTGGCGAGCAAATCCAAAGCGGCAGTGACGGGGTCGTCGATGGGCAATTCTCCCACGGGAAACATTTTTACCTCCCAGCTGCATCCATAACTGCGTTTTGGGTGAATTAATTTAGAATCGTAGCCGTGTCGGTTGGGAAGTGACCTTGAAACCCCGTGATTAGGAGGCCATTTATGTCGCGATTAACGCCTTTTTCTCCCCTCCAGCGCCACCCCGCAAGGGGTTGTCTGCTGGCCTTGGCCCTGGCCACCGGCTTAGCCCTCAGCCCCAGCCACGCCGCCAACCACCGGGAAGCGCCCATCACCGCCTTGGACCACAAGGCGGATATCGCCGACTTCTTCGCCTTTGTCAGCTACGACGACCCCAGCAAGGTGACGTTTATCCTCGACGTCGATCCTTTGCTAGAGCCCTCCAACGGGCCCAACTACACCCCCTTTGATCCCAATATTATCTACGCCATCCACGTCGACAACGACTTTGACGCCCAGCCCGACGTGAGCTTTGAGTTTCGCTTTCAAACGGAAATTCGCCTGCCGGGGGTGTTCACCAGCGCCGTGGGCGCCGGCAGCGGTATCCCAGCCCCAGCCAACTCCCCAGCCCCTGTTCCCCCCGGTTCTCCCATCGTGCCGCCGGCCATCACCGCCCTGGACGGCGAGGGCTCCGAGGGCTTGGGGGTGCGCCAGAGCTACACCGTCACCCTGGTCCGGGATGGCCAGACCACCACCCTCAACCAGGGCATTCTGTACGCCGTGCCCAGCAACGTCGGGCCCCGCACCATGCCCGACTACACGGCCTTGTTCCAGCAGGGCATCTACGATTTGGGGGACGGGGTGAGGAGCTTTGCCGGGACCGTCGACGACCCCTTCTGGATCGATTTGGGCGCCGCCTTTGACTCCCTCAATTTTCGCACCCCCGCCTTTGAGACCGGCGTCCCCGGGGTGTTGAGCGACGCCCAAGACGCCAACGACACCGTCAATTTCGCCGCCGACGACGTGGCGGGCTTTAACGTCAACGCCTTGGCCATCGAGGTGCCCATCACCCTGGTCACCCAGGACGGTCAGCTCCACCCCGCCGACGACCCCTTGGCCACCATCGGCGCCTGGGGCACCACCTCGCGCCTGGCCGCCAGCTCGGGCTTTACCAGCTTTGGCCTGTCCTTGCTGCGCAACTTGTCCTTTAACGGCCCGGTGAGCGGCGCTGGGGTGCGCCACGGGATGATCGCCCAGGGCAATGTGACGGTATTGATCACCGCCGAGCGGGAACCCGCCAGCCAAGAGGGCGACCCCGACCCCCAGGTGGCCCTGCGCACCATCGGCGGCGACTTGGTGGCCAGCAACGACAACTGCACCGACGATGCAGTCATCGACCGCTTAGGGCGCCCCTTGGCCACCCCCCTCGATGCCTGTCTATTGCTGGATTTGCCCCCCAACGCCTATGTGGTCGAAGCCAGCTTCGCCTCGGGTGCCTCGGGCAATATGCTGATGTCTCTGTTGGCCACCGACACCGACGCCGCCGACAACCCCCAGGCGATACAGATCCAGCGGATGGGCAACCCCTTGTTCAACGAGTTGATCATCGGCACTGGCGACAAGGACGCCTTTAGCTTGAGCCCCCCCCACCTGGACGAACAGTTCGCCGACTACGCCCTCGACCCCCTCTTGGCCCGGGTCCTCAACGCCATCGACGAAGACACCGTGGGGGAAGGCATTCTGCCCATCCCCGAGCCGCCGCGCACCGACCTTTTGCCCCTGGTCCAGTACCTCCCCCCCATCGCCGCCCAGGGCACCCCCGAAGGCCCTGTGGCGGATTTGCTGCGCTTGAACACCGCCGTGCCCCCCACCCCCGTGGGCGAGATCAGCCGCTTGGGTCTTTTGGCCGGCGATGCCGCCGGGTTTCCCAACGGCCGCCGGGTCTCCGACGACGTCACCGACATCGCCACCCGGGTGGTGCTGGGGGTGTTGGCCGGCGAGCCCTTCAATGGCTTTCCCCACAATCGAGTGGGGGATGGGGTCAACGCCAACGACGTGCCCTACTTGACCACCTTTCCCTACGTGGCCCCCGCCCTGTCCGGGGTCGAAAGCCGCCACGTGGACCCCGGCGAGCCGGGTTGCACCGGCGTTTGCCCCTGATCCCTCCCCACAACCCCTTGGGGGCTCGTCCGTGATGACAGCGCCCAAGGGCTGAATTATCCTCGGATAGGGGCTCGACACCGCCCCTGTCGCAAGCGTCGCAAAGGAGCAACACCGAGTCGGATTGGGATTTGGTCCACCCCAACAAGGGCCTTACTGTAGCTTTCGTTCACCCCAAACACTCCAACCTTCGGCGAGCCATCCCCTGAGCTGTTTGGCCGTCCACGCCCCATGTGCCGAGGATATTCCCCATGAGCACCGCGCGCAGCAAATACTCGGGCTTTGGCCTGGTCAAGCACGCCCTGAGCTACCACGAGCGCTGGCAGCGCCAGTGGCGCAACCCCAAGCCCAAGGATCGCTATTCGGTGATCGTGGTGGGGGGCGGTGGCCACGGCCTGGCCACGGCCTATTACCTGGCCAAAGAGTGCGGCATCACCGATGTGGCCGTGGTGGAAAAGGGCTGGCTCGGCGGCGGCAACACCGGCCGCAACACCACCATCGTCCGCTCCAATTACCTCTGGGACGAGGCGGCCGACCTCTACGAACACGCCCTCAAGCTGTGGGAGGGCCTGTCCCAGGAACTCAACTACAACTTGATGTTCAGCCAGCGGGGGGTGTTAAACCTGGGCCACACCCTCCAGGACATGCGGGACATCCAGCGCCGGGTCAACGCCAACCGCCTCAACGGCATCGACTCCGAGTTGCTCGACCCCGCCCAAATTAAAGAGATCGTCCCCATCCTCAACACCTCTAAAGACGTCCGCTACCCCGTGCTGGGGGCCTCGTGGCAACCCCGGGCCGGGGTGGCCCGCCACGACGCCGTGGCCTGGGGCTACGCCCGGGCGGCGGACGCCATGGGGGTGGATCTGTTGCAAAACACCGAAGTGGTGGGGTTTCGCATCGAAGACGGCGCCGTGACGGGCGTCGAGACCAACAAGGGCTTTATCGGCGCCGACAAGGTGGGCTGTGTGGTGGCCGGCCACGCCTCGGTGGTGGCGGGCCTGGCGGGCTTTCGCCTGCCCTTGGAAAGCCACCCCCTCCAGGCCTTTGTCTCCGAGCCCTTAAAACCGGTGTTGGACACCGTGGTGATGTCCAACCACGTCCACGGCTATATGAGCCAATCGGACAAGGGGGATTTAGTCATCGGCGCCGGCATCGACGGCTACAACGGCTACGGCCAGCGGGGGTCGTTTATGACCATCGAACACACCGCCGCCGCCATGATCGAGCTGTTTCCCATCGTCAGCCGGGTGCGGATGAACCGCATGTGGGGGGGCATCGTCGACACCTGCCCCGACGCCTGCCCCATCATCGGCAAAACCCCGGTGGAAAACCTGTTTTTCAACTGCGGCTGGGGCACCGGCGGCTTCAAGGCCACCCCGGGGTCGGGCCACGTCTTCGCCCACACCATAGCAAAGGGCGAACCCCATTCCATCGCCGCCCCCTTTGCCCTGGATCGCTTTATCTCCGGCCGGTTGATCGACGAACACGGCGCGGCCGGCGTCGCCCACTAGACGAGGATCTCGCCCATGCTCTACATCTATTGCCCCTACTGTGGCGAGGCCCGCAGCGAGGAGGAATTCTCTCCCGCGGGCGAAGCCCACATCCGCCGCCCAGATCCCGAGGTGGACGACGCCACCTGGGGGGATTACCTGTTCTACCGCGCCAACCCCAAGGGTCTTCACCGGGAGATGTGGTTCCACAGCGCGGGCTGCCGGCGCTACTTCAACGTCGTGCGCCACACCGTGAGCTACGAGATCCTAGAGACCTACCCCATGGGCGCAGCACCCAGCCTTGGAGACACCCCGTGAGCAGCGCCAACGGCAACGGCACCCAGCAGATCAACCGCCTGGAGGCGGGGGGTCACATCGACCGCGCAGCGCCCTTGAGTTTCACCTTCAACGGCAAGGGCTACCGGGGCTACCGGGGGGACACCCTAGCGGCGGCGCTGCTCGCCAACGGCGTCGATGTGGTGGGCCGCAGCTTTAAATACTCAAGGCCTCGGGGCATCGTCGCCGCCGGCAGCGAAGAGCCCAACGCCATCGTCCAGCTGGGGGACCAACCGGCCACCACGGTACCCAACGTCCGCGCCACCCAACAGCCCCTGTTCGAGGGCTTGGTGGCCGCCCCCGTCAAGGGCTGGCCCAACCTGGATTTGGATTTTATGGCCTTGGTGGGCAAGGCCGGGGGCCCGGCCATGCCCGTGGGTTTTTACTACAAAACCTTCATGTGGCCGGCGTCCATGTGGATGACCTATGAAAAGTACATCCGCCGGGCGGCGGGGCTGGGGCGGGCCCCCCAGCGCCCCGACCCCGACCGCTACGACCATCTCAACCACCACTGCGATGTGTTGGTGGTGGGGGGTGGTCCGGCGGGCTTGGCCGCCGCCCTGGCCGCCGGGCGGCGGGGGGCGAGGGTGATCCTGGCCGACGAACAATGGCAGTGGGGCGGTTCGTTGCTCCACAGCCGCGCCGTCATCGACGGCGCCGAGGCTTCGGCCTGGGCGGCGGCGGCGGTGGCCGAGTTGGAGACCCTGGCAGAGGTCCTGCTTTTGCCCCACACCACGGCCTTTGGCTACCACGACCACAATTTCGTCACCCTGGTGGAGGCGGTGACCGACGGCGAGGCGAGCCCCCAGGGCCAGCGCCCCCGCCAACGCCTTCACCGAGTGCGGGCCAAAGAGGTGGTGTTGGCCACGGGCGCCCACCAGCGGCCGTTGGTCTACGGCAACAACGATACCCCGGGCAACCTCCTGGCCGACGCCGTGTCGACCTACATCCGCCGCTACGCCGTGGTGCCGGGGAAACAGCTGGTGGTCACCACCGCCAACGACGACGGCTATCGGACGGCGTTGGACTGGTGGGAGACCGGGCGCGAGGTGGTCGCAGTGGTGGACGCCCGCCCCAACCCCGACGGGGCCCTGGTGGAGGCGGTGCGCGCCCACGGCATCGAGGTGATCCCGGGCAGTGGGGTCATCGAGGCCCGGGGGCAGAAACGGGTGGAGGGGGCCGTGGTGGCGGCCCTGGAAGCCGACGCCCAGCGGGCCCACTCCATTGGCCGCATCCTGGGCTGCGACACCATCGCCAGCGCCGGCGGCTGGAGTCCGGTGGTCCATCTGGCCTGCCACCTGGGGGAAAAGCCCGTCTGGCGGGACGATATCCTGGGCTTTGTACCCCGGGGAGACCGTCCGGGGCGCTGGATCGCCGGGGGGGTCAACGGCAGCTATCCCCTCGGCCAGGTGTTCGCCGAGGGCTTTGCCGCCGGTAGCCAAGCCGCCGCCAGGGTGGGCCTTGGCCAGGATGACGTCGAGGGCACCACACCTGCCGTGGAGGAACCCGAGGCCAGCCCGCCCTTGGCGCTGTTTTTGGTACCCCACACCCTTTCCTGCAGCCGGGCCCCCAAGCAGTTTGTCGATTTGCAAAACGACGTCACCGCCGCCGGTATCGAGCTAGCCGTGCGGGAGGGCTTTGAGTCCATCGAGCACGTCAAGCGCTACACGGCCTTGGGGTTTGGCACCGACCAGGGCAAGCTCTCCAACATCAATGGCCTGGCCATGGTCGCCAAGGCCCTCAACCGCTCCATGGCCGAGACGGGCACCACCACCTTCCGCCCGGCCTACACCCCCGTCGCCTTTGGCGCTTTGGCGGGACACAAGGTGGGGAAACTGTTCGACCCCGCCCGCTTCACCCCCATGCACCCCTGGCACGTCCGCGCCGGCGCCGAATTCGAAAACGTCGGCCAGTGGAAGCGGCCCTGGTACTACCCCCGGGGGGGCGAGTCCCTCCAGGAGGCGGTGAACCGGGAGTGTTTGGCGGTGCGCAACGCCGTGGGGATCTTGGATGCCTCCACCCTGGGCAAGATCGACATCCAGGGCATAGATGCCCGGACGTTCCTGGAGCGGGTCTACACCAACGCCTGGCAATAACTCAAGCCCGGCCGCTGTCGCTATGGCTTGATGTGCAAAGACGACGGCATGGTGTTCGACGACGGGGTCACCAGCTGTCTGGCCGACGACCACTTTCTCATGACCACCACCACCACGGGGGCTGCAGGGGTCCTCCAGTGGCTGGAGCTGTGGCACCAGACGGAGTGGCCGGAACTCAAGGTACATTTCACCTCGGTCACCGATCACTTCGCCACCGCCACTTTGTCGGGGCCCAAGAGCCGGGAGGTGTTGGCGCGCCTGTGCGACGACGTGGACCTCTCGGACCAGGCCTTTCCCTTTATGAGCTTTCGCGACATCACCGTGGCGGGGGTGGCGCCCCGGGTGTTTCGCATCAGTTTCACCGGGGAGTTGAGCTTTGAGATCAACGTCCAAGCCAACTACGGCCACTATGTATGGGAGCAGCTCATGGCGGCGGGGGAGCCCTTGGGGATCACCCCCTACGGCACCGAGACCATGCACGTGTTGCGGGCCGAGAAGGGCTTTATCATCGTCGGCCAAGACACCGACGGCTCGGTGACCCCCCAAGACCTGGGGATGAGTTGGGCCATCGGCCACAAAAAGCCCTTTAACTTCATCGGCCGGCGCGCCTGGGGGCGGGAAGATAGCCTGCGGGAGGACCGCAAGCAGTTGGTGGGGCTCATGACCCACGATCCCGGGTTGGTCCTCCCCGAGGGGGCCCAGGCGGTACTGGATCCCAAGCCCAAACCCCCCATGGCCATGGTGGGCCATGTGACCTCCAGCTACTACAGCGCCACCTTGGGACGCAGTATCGCTTTGGCGTTGATCAAGGGTGGTCACCATCGCAGCGGGGAGACCTTGTACTTTCCCCTGGCCGACGGTCGCACCCCCAGCGCCGAAATCTGTTCACCGGTGTTCTACGACCCCGAGGGAAGCCGCCAGCATGTCTAACGTTGAGGCCTTTACCCCCCCCCGTCCCGAGTCGCCCCTCCACCATGCCGACCTGCCGGTGTTGGCTGGCCTGCCGGGGGACGGTCAGGTGGTGTTGCAGGAACACGCCCTGTGGGGGCATTGGATCCTGCGCGGCAATGGCGACGACCCGGCCTTTGTCCATGGCGTCGCCGCCGCCACGGGGCTCTCGCTACCCGTCAAACCCCTGACCTCGGCCACCGCCGCCCAAGACCCGGCCACCCCCGGGACTATGCTCTGGTGGCTAGGGCCCGACGAGTGGCTGTTGTTGGCCCCCCCCGCCGCCTGGGAGGCCACGGCCCAAGCCCTTGTGACTCGGCCCTCGAGCCACAGCGCCGTGGTGGACGTCAGCGGGGGCCAGACTTGGCTTTCCCTGAGCGGCCCCAAGGCCGGCCTTGTGCTGGCCAAGTCCACCACCTACGACATCCACCCCCGGGCCTTTCCCGTGGGCAAGTGTGTGGGTACTCGCTTTGCCGAGATCCAAGTCTTCCTGCGCCGCCAGGGGCCAGAGCAGTTTCAGCTGGTGGTGCGCCGCAGCTTTGCCGACTACCTGTGGCTGTGGCTCCAAGACGCCAGTTGGGAGTATGGCTTGACCATTCGCGCCTGATGGCAGCAGCCTGGAATACTAATCGGCCTGGCCCGCAAGCAGGCCTCGTTTTGGGGTAGCGCCGAACGCCGAGTGATGACGCCCAGGCGTTACGCCGTGCCAGAAAGCCCAGATCACCCGCCATCACGTAAAGATACCCGCCACCATACTGGGCGGGCGGGTACACACCACTGTATAGCCATCATCTCAAGACTGAGTTCGTGGGCCATGGCCCATGGCTTGACCATCTGCCCCCGATCCCCGTTGCCGAGGGGACGCCTTTGGCGCAGGTGGGCTATCCTATACGGCCACCCCTACCCACCGCGCCCACCTTGCCCAATTTTTATACCCTCCCCTGTCACACCGTCGCCTTGGGCTTTGGCGACGAACTCCAGGTGGCCTTTCCCCTCCTGGCTCCCGCGGCCACCGTTGTCACCGCCGATACCTCCCACCTCCCCTGGGAGTGGATGCTCAGCCTGGAGCACCACGCCCTGCGGGATGCCGGGAACTACCTGGAACTCATTCCCTGGGCCCAAACCCTGACCGTGGGGGAAGGGCTGTTGGCGGTGGCCATCCCCCGGGGCCCGGAAGTCCAAGAGCCCCTCGAGCTGACCTTGGAGCTGCCCTACCTCCACGGCCCTTTGCCGAGCAAGGCCTCCCAACGGGGCCAGTGGGGCTTGATCCCGGCCCTGGGGGTGGGGGCCCTGGCCTTGGGGGTCGATCAACCCCACGGCGAGACCCCCCTGGAGGAAAGCGACCTCGCCCCCACCCCCCACCCGAGCCTGGTGGCCGAGCTCCAGGGGGCGGTGAAACAGGCCTTGATGCGCCAACGGCGCCTAGACGATCCCCGCCGCCTCATGGCCCTCCAGTGGTACCGCGCCATGACCCTCCACCGGGCCCAGGTGGAAGTGGGGGTGTGGTCTGCTGTAGAGCGGGATCGCCACCGCACCAGCACCCAAACCTCCCCCCTACGGGAAGCGGCGCGGCCCCTGGCCGTGCCCCGGCGGCAACACTGCTTTGGCCGCGC
>JBHJHK010000035.1:0-23457 GCA_050330975.1 Candidatus Competibacterales bacterium
CCTCCATCAGCGCGCTGCGCCCGCCCGGAAAATGCCGATAGAGCGTTGCCGGCGAGACACCGAGCTTCTTGGCCACCTGGTTCACGGTGATGGCGGGATCGATCAACATCGCCCGTGCCATTTGCAGGTCATTGTCCGTCAAGGATGACGGCCGACCGCCAAGCCGCCCCCTCGCCCGTGCCGATGCCAGGCCGGCCATGGTCCGCTCACGGATGATCGACCGCTCGAACTCGGCCAGGCTGGCGAAGATATGGAAGACCAGCTTGCCGCCGGCGGTCTGGGTGTCGATCGCCTCGGTGAGCGATTGAAAGCCGATCCCGCGCTCTCCTAAGTCCTCGACCGTCTCGATCAGCTGCTTGATGGAGCGGGCAAGCCAGTCGAGCTTCCAGACGACGATCGTGTCCCCTGCCCTGGCATATTCCAGGGCGGCCATCAGCTGGGGACGCTCCCGCTGCGCTCCTGAGGCCTTCTCCTCGAACACGCGCTCGCAGCCGGCCGCTTTCAGCGCATCGATCTGCAAGCCGGGGTTCTGATCCTGGGTCGAGACCCGAGCGTAGCCGATCAGCATGGCAACACTCCGAATTGGGGGAGTCGTTGGCTTATTGGGGGGTTGATGGCAGGTTTATACCCCATTTCTTGTTGAACCCCCTGTTTCCGGTCGAGCGGCCTTACGCCATTTGGCTCCCCGGCCCCGACCGATCAGCTCGATCCGCCCTTCCTTCTTGAGCTGTTCGAGCACGGTCTTGATCCAGTCACGGCTGACAGTCGGGCACGCCGCTTCCAGGTCGGAAATACTGAAACTGCCGAGCATCCGGTCGATCGCCAAAATGATAATGTCGGTCTTGGTGCCATGCCCGGTGCTGAGATCGCCGATCCGGCTTTCCATCTCACGATACGCCGCGAGCAATGTGCCGAGCCAGTATTCAACCCAGGGCACGGGATCATGCTTGGACTCGTGCCAGCCCTGCGACGAGCGGTAGAGCGTGTCGTAATAGCTTTCCTTGGTGTCCTCGATCAGCCGTTCGAGACTGATATACCGGCCAACCTCATAGCCCTGGTGATAGAGCGCCAGCACGGTCAGCAGCCGCGCCATGCGCCCGTTGCCGTCGAGGAATGGATGGATGCAGAGAAAATCCAGCACATAGAGCGGGATCAAGATCAGCGGATCGTGCGGCCCGTCTTTCAGAGCGTCACGAAACCGCTTATGCAACCCCTGCATCGCCTCCTCGGTGAGATGCGGCGGAGTTGGCGAAAAGCGGATAAAGCGGCTGCCGTCAGGCCGGATTTCTTCAATCTCGTTCTGTGAGGTCTTCCAACGCCCGCCGTCTTGGGGACTGAACTTCATCAGGTCGCGATGAAACTGAAGGACGACGGTTTCACTGAACGGAATGTCGGCGGCAGCTTCATGAACCGTCGCCAGCACGTCTCGATAGCCCGCGATCTCGCCCTCTGATCGGTCGCGCGGGGTCGTCTTCTCACGCAATAGAGCTTCCAGCCGTCCCGGCGCGGCGACAACGCCTTCGATCCGGTTCGACGATTCAACACTTTGGATGACCGCCACCTGGCGCAGGTTCTCGAGTTTCTCGGGGGCTTGAAGCCGGTACAGGTCTTGCCGCCCCTTATGCTCGCCGATCATCCTGATGGTTTGCACCAGGAGCGGTGGCAGGCGGATGGCAGACAGGAAACTTGGTGTGAACGATGACATGGATACCTCAAAACTCATCATCACAATAGTTTATGCGAGGCTTTATTACAAGAGATAGTTTTGAGAGACTGTGGATCGTTTTCGGGAGCGTCAGGGCATTTCTAGGCAAGAGCTCTCCAAAACCCTCCTATTCTTGCGAATCCGACTCTCCATGGTCGATTTGCAAGAATATGCTTATCAAGCCTGTTGTCGTCCTGCAATCTCGTTAATCCGGCGGCAGACGCCCGGATTGTCCTCGGCGTACCTTGCAAGCCCCTTGAGAGCTAACGGGAGCATGGCTCAAAATTGGCGTTGAAATCTGTTGAACTAGCGATGTTGCTAAGCCCTGAGGAGTTCAACCGATGACGCATTTACCCCCACCTCTCTCTTTATAATGCAGCGCTATTTCAATCACCATTTCATCGATCGAATTCTAAGCACCTTAGGCCTGCAGGGCAGTGTCGATAAAACGACCCTAGCCTACCGAGAGCTCACAAATTATGGCGTCATCCAGCCCCAGGAGGCCTAGAATTCTGTACACAGTATTGAGCTATTTTAGAAGTGGAGTTCCTCCTAGACCACGTCTTCCCAAGAGCCCTGAACGGGCCTTTTCACCCGGAGAGCACAACACCATGCCCCAACGCGCCTCCATCCTCGCCACCGATATCGCCCAGGCGGTGGACACTTTGGGGTCAGCCACGGTCCCCCGGGTGCGCAGCCCCGCCGCTTTTGCCACTCTAGAGGCCGCCCTCCCACCCGGGTGGTCCCCACGCGGCGCCGCCGGCCTTAGGGGCTTGGCCGCCGCAGCGCCCCCTGTGGCCGCCGTGGCCCATGGCGAAGACCTCCTCGCCCTGGTGCGCCCCCTCCTGGGTCCCCAGACCCGTTTGGTGCGCTCAATCCTGTTCGTCAAAACCCCCACCTGCAACTGGCAGGTGGCCTGGCACCAAGATTTGACCATCACAGTAGCCGCCAAGGCCGAGGTGGCGGGCTTTGGCAACTGGTCGATCAAGGCCACGGGTATCCACGTCCAGCCCCCCGAGACCGTGCTCCAGGGCATGGTGACCGTGCGCCTACACCTCGACGAGACCGATGCCCACAATGGAGCCCTGTGGGTCGCCCCCAAAAGTCATCATATGGGGCGGATTCCCGCCGCCGCGGCCGCCCACCGCGCCCGCCAGCATGACCCCCATGCCTGTCCAGTGTCCACCGGAGGCGCCCTAGTCATGCGCCCCCTCCTCCTCCACGCCTCTTTCAAAGCCACGGCCCCGCGGCCGCGGCGGGTGATTCACTTGGAGTACGCCGCCGGCGAGCTCCCCAATCCCCTCAGGTGGGCGGAAGACGGCGGGGCCGGATGAGCCCCACCGGGGTTCGCTCCCCACCGCTCACTTGCCGAACAGGCCGCCGACAAACCCCAAGAGCGGGAAACGGCATCAGATCCATGGGTGGGCAATGGGCGCAGCAAAACTCCCCTCGAGAGTCAACACTCTCCATTGAGTTAGTCCCATAGCTTCACCCCATGGCCATAACCCACCAGTGGGCTATCTTTGCTACCCAGCATTGAGCTAGTGGGCTATGGCCATGGGATGACTTAAGATTAACCACGAGGGGATTTTGAAAATAATGCGGGGTTATCGCCGATGGGTGGTCATAGAACGTGAACCGGCGCCCAACACGACGGTTTGCGACACCGTTCCCATGGCGAGGGCGCCGGGATCCGCAAACCCCGGCCCACGTCCCGAGGGATTAGGTCAAAACCTCACATCACCAACTGATAACTGGGCTGGACCCAGCGGTAGCTGCGCTCAGTCTTTTCCACAAAACCCACCGAGGGGAAGGGCATGTGGTAGCCGGTGATGGGGATGCCATCGGCGGCCGCCATGTCCAGGATCCGCTTGCGGGTGGCGGCGGCTTTGTCTTTGTCCATATCAAAGCGCACGTGCCAATCGGGGCGCTGGAGGGAGACCACGTAGTGGTTGGTGGTGTCCGCCATCAACAGCAACCGCTTGCCCTCACTTTCGATGTGGAAGGCCATGTGCCCCGGGGTGTGGCCAAAGGCGTCCACGGCGCGGATGCCCGCCACCACCTCGTCGTCGGGTTGCAGAAAGGTCATGCCCTCGGCCAGGGGCACCACATTGCTCTGGACCAGGCTACCCACCCGGGCCGTGGGGCCCTCGGCCTTCTCCACCGGCGACCAAAAGTCGTATTCCGCTTGGCCCATGGCGTACTGGGCGTTGGGGAAGGTGGGCTGGCCTTCGGTCATCAGCCCGCCGATGTGGTCGGGGTGGCAGTGGGTGATGACCACCCGATCGATCTGCTCTAGGGAATAGCCGGCGCTTTTAATGGTATCGCGCAATTTCCCGGCGGTGGGCCGGCTGTTGGGATCGTTGCCGGTGTCGAACAATACCAACTCTTGGCCGGTATTTACCAGCACTGGCATAAAGGAAATCTGCATCCGGGTGGCCGGCAAGAAGTTGGCTACCGCCAGGGCCTGGACGTCCTCGGCGGCTTGGTCTTGGCCAAAGATGGGGTGGGGACCGTCTAGCTCTACCAGCCCGTCCCACAGGTGGATCACCTCAAAACCCCCCAGGGGGTAGCGGTAGTGGGTGGGCTGGGCGACGCCCATCATCGGCGCCGCCCCCGCGGCGGGGCGCGTCACCCCCGCCAAGGTGGGGGCGAGGGCAAGGCCAGTGGCGCCGGCCAGGTTCCGGCGGCGAGCGGGATCAAACGTCTCGTGGGTCATGGGACTCTCCAGGGAACGCTTTGGATGGGGAACGCCCGGCAGTCCAAGGCCCGGGCACCTCCTTTGAGGGGCCCAAAGACCTGGGGTTTCTGCTTCCCGGGGACATTTCTCCAGGACCTTCCACGAGGGCCTTGCGTCTCGCGGTGACAAAACCATTGCAAGCAAATGAAACTTTCATGCCAGCAAACCCCAATAAAGGCCTACATCACCATCGGTTGGGCTTCGGAGGCCACCTTTCGCGATGACTTCGGCGATGACTTCGCCCACCTGGCCATTGTCCCCGACATCGAAGCCGCCGATCCCGGGGCCACCCTGGAGAACAGCGCCGACTTCGCCGCCTTTGAAGCGGCCAACAACACCGACGGCGGCATCAACTTGTTCGCCCCAGGGGGCATCCCCGAGTTGGTCACCAATCCCTACGGAGTTGCCGTCCTCGGCGGCGGGGTGTTTGTCAACGACGCCGGGGCCAACGCCCTGTTGCGCACCAACCGCCAGGGGGAAGACCTGACGCTGGCCGGGGTCTACGACGACGTGCGATTGGTCCCCGCCCCCGGCTTCCTGGGGCTGCCCCCAGAGCTCAATCCCCTCCCCATGCAGCAGGTCCCCACCGGCCTCGCCGTGGGCCCCGACCGCTTGCTCTACGCCACGGAGTTCACCGGGCTGCCGTTGCCCGTGGGACTGGCCCGGGTGCTGCGCTTTGACCCCCGGGGCCCCGCCGACGCCGCCTTTGAGGTGTTCCTGGAGGGCTTTACCAACCTCACCGACCTGACCTTTGATGGCGCCGGCAATTTGTGGGTCATCGAGTACGACAGCGATTCGGTGTTGACCGAGGAGACCCCCTTTGGCGCCTTGATTCGCGTCGCCCCCGACGGGGAGCGCAGGGTGATCTCCAACCAGCTCATCAACCCCACGGGCCTGACAGCCGGGGACGACGGGACCCTCTACGTGGCCAACAGCGGCTTTATTCCCGGCACCGGTCAGATTTTGGCCTTTGTCCCCGAGCTCCCTCCCCTGGAGTTGGCCTTGGTGGATGCCGGCGACGACGAAATCCTGGATGTCATCGTCGGCGATGGCGCGGTGATCGACGTCGACGCCCTAGGGGTCGAGCGCTTCAACCTGGTACTCCTCAATCCCCGCCCCGGCACCAAAAGCGTGCGCTTTACCCTGGAGGGCCCGGTCGAAGCCCAGCGGGCGGATAGAATCGAGCCCTATGGGGTGTTTGCCATCTCCGGTGATCGGTTTATAGGGCGAGCAGCTCAGGGGGGAGACTACACCCTGCAGATCCAAAGCTTCGATGGCAACTTCGCCCTTGGTACTCCCTTTGACGATGTCACCATCGACTTCACCTTTATCAAAGACGAGGACGAGGATTGATCCTCATCTCTCAGCTGAACAGCTGGCACAAGAAACCCAATGCCACTGTTTGACCATGGCCGGCGACCCCGTCTCCGGCCCCATCAGGAATCATTTCCAAGCACTCTACCAGTGTTCTCCGTCAAGGGATGGGACAGAGGCCCCAGCTTAGGTCACCCCTCTCCTACGCCTGTGGCGTGGGAGAGGGACTTGGGGCTGAGGGCCCGCGGGAATGAAGATCCGATTACAACTCCCCCAGGTGCTTTGCCCGCTGCCAAGCCGCCTCCCGTTGGTTAAAGAAATTGCGTCGGCGACTGTATTTCTTTCTCAAGGCGGCAAAGCGTTGCTGGAAATCATCCAGTTGCCGTTGGCGGGTGGCTAAGATCTCCAAGTCGACTGCCAGTTGTCCGGCCTGGTCGTAGCGACGCCCTTCTATGTGGCCCTCCAACGCCTCCCACAACCCCCCGGGGTCTTGAGCCAACCCCTGCAGGTGGTGTTCCCGGGCCATTTTCACCTTGGCCAGACGTTCGGCTTCTGCCCGTTGCTCTTGTTGTTGCCGTAGCTCCGCCATACCCTTGGCCTCTTGCCACAGCTGTTCAACGGTGCGGCGAGTTTGTTGGGAGGGGATAGGATTGGATCGTTGTTCGCCAAACAGCGCCAGCAGCCCAGGACCCAAGGTGAGATGGGTCTGGGTCATGGCCTGGAGTAGCCACTGGTCCTTTTGGGACACGGGGAGCTCGGCGAGCCAGGCGGCCCAGTCGGCGGAGGATGGCGGGGCTTGGGGGGCACTGGGTGCTGTGGCAGCCGCCAACAAGTCAGTATCCACCCGCAAAAAATCGGCCAAGGCCACCAATGCGGCTTCGTCCTTGAGACCGGCGGGCAAAGGGGGTTCCACAGCCTCGGGGGCGGGATTGTCATATTCGGCACACAGCGTGGACAACCAGGCGATGTAGGCTGCGCGAATACTGCCCCAGCGCAGGTCGTACCAGATGGTGGTGAGGGTCGGCAACGGGATTTGCCCTTCCCACCACTCGTCTTCGGGCTCTTCGGTATCACTAGTGAGGGATAGAATTAGGTGTTGTGAAGTGGCGGTGAGCTGGACATTGTCATGGCCTACGTAAGGTTGCAGAGCTCGTTGAAGCTGGACGTTTTTGGGTAGCCGTAGCATCAATCGACGGGTTCCCCAATTGGTCACATAGAGGTGGATATCAAAATATTTTTCTAGTAGCTCGATGGGTTTGGCTTTGAGATCACCGTAGTTGTATTCGTTCTGAAACGCAGTGGGCGTAATAGTGGCGCGGCTGGAAATATCACGCAATTCCTCCATTTGCTGGCGGGTCAAGGGCTTTTCGAGGGCGGCAAATTCATAATACTGATATTCGCTCATGGCATATTCTCCCCAAGGGTAGAATCGGCATTAGGTTTTTTTCAGTACGCCGTTTAAGAAGTTGTTTTAGAAACCGTGTAGCAACAAAGCGGTGGAATTTTTTGTCATCAAATAACAGGGGGACTTACCAGGGCGTGGCTCATCGGGTCCCATCAACGGCTCTCACCCCAGTCAATTGGAGACCCCGATGGCCACGCCCACTCACTATGACACGGACCTCACCGATCGCCCATGGGCACTCTTGGAACCGTTACTCCCGCCTCCGCGACCCCAAGGCGGGCGAGGCCGCCCCTCGGCGGATCGACGAGGGATGATCAACGGCATCCTGTACATCGTGAAAGCCGGCTGTGCGTGGCGGCGGCTTCCCAACGCATTCGGCCCTTGGTCCACGGTGTAGGGCTATTTTCGACGCTACCGTGAGGATGGAACGTGGCATCAGGCCATCAGGCCATGATAGCGTTACGCCGTATGGAGAGCGAGCGCCAAGGTCGTGAACCCGACCCCTCGACGGTGTGCTGCTATAATCAGAGCGTCAAAACGGCCACCCAAGGAATTGAGGTGGGCTTTGACGGGGGTAAAAACGTGAAGGGGCGCAAACGCCATGTGATGACCGATACCCAAGGGTTGTTGATCGCAGTGGTGGTCACCGCCGCCTCGGTGGATGATCGGGTGGGCTTGGTGGCGTTGTTGCTCTTAGGGTGGTTGTCGGGTTATGGGTCGCGCTTACGCCGGGTGTTTGTGGATCAGGGCTATCGAAGTCACTCTCTAGGCCAAGTGATCGCTCGTGTGTTGAACCCCCACGCGCCCATCGTCGTGGAGGTGGCGCCCCCTCGAGCAAAAGGCGGCTTCCAACTTGAGCCTAAACGGTGGGTTGTGGAACGAACGTTGGCTTGGTTACTAAATGACCGACGTCACTCTAAAGATTATGAGGTATGTCCTGAGAATAGTCAGGCCATGGTTGAAATATCGATGATCCGCCTTTTACTCCGACGATTATCGCGACACGATTTCTAAAACAGCTTCTCAGCTTGAAGATTCTCAATGACAACCGGGTTCACCTTGATAACACCAATCGCCATCAATGCTGTAGATGCTTTTCATCATCATCTCATGGCTCCAACGGGAAATGGCGCTGGCCATTTCATGGGACCTTTGCAGGTCAGCCAACGCCTGTTGGGTCTCCGCCGTATTGGGCACTGGATTTGTGATGGCCTGAATCGCCTGATCGATCAACGCCGGAGGTTGGCTGCCAAATACAACCATGGGCAAAATGGGCCCACCGTAACGCATAAAATCCTCGCTGACCGCCGCGAACAAAAACGCCATGGTGTACCCAGAGGCCGAGTCCCGGTAGACCAGGGCGGACAAAAAACCCGTTTGAGTCGATTGAACTTGATATAGATGGTATAAAGCACCACTGGTGGGCTCGTATTGTTGCACCAAGGGATTAAATGTACTGTCGACCGCTTCCCCTTGGATGCTCTGGGCCAAATTTTGCCACAACAGCAATGGGGTCAAATCGGGTGACTGGACGGCCACTAGGACGGTTGTGGCGGCAAGCTCATCGGCGGGATCCTCACTGACCGTTATGGAGTAGTCATCGTAGGCCACTTGCCAGCCCGCGGGCACTTGCAAAGGAATACCTTGGACGGTTTGGTGGGTAAAGAGGGGCGCGGCATGCCCCCAGCATGAACACGCCATCAAACCCAGGACCAATAATCGATACAACATCAATCATCTCCTTCGCCGTTGTAAAGACCAAGATGCCGTGGGGGAGAATGGCTGGCCCCTTGGGGCCACGTCAATCCCAACCCGTCCCGTGGCGAGATCCGCCCCCCAACCCATTGGCCAGCGAGATCCCCATCCATCTCAATATCGGCCTGTCAAGCCCCACAGTTCTCTGACAAAATGCTGCAGACAGCGCCGTTTCAGCGAGGGATTTGTCGTTAAATGGCCGACATGTCATCTATTTGTCATATTTTTTGAGCTTCGCCGCCCACAGGGAGGGAAACCGCCGTGAACCAGCCCATCGCCAACACCCCAAAGCCGGGGCCGACCACGGCCCCCGACGCCCCGCAACCCAGCGAGCGCCCCCCCGCCGACACCTCCCTAGAGGTGGGCAGCCCCAAGGCCCCCGCCCCGGCGGGGCCCCGGGTCATGGAGCAGCAACAGTCCTGGTTTGGCCGCCTAGTCCCCGACGCCATCGAAGACGCCGTCGGGGATTTTGCCACCGGTGTGACGGGGTTGGTGGACGACGCCATCGACGTCGGTAGAGGACTGGTGGACAGTGCGGTGGACGGCGGCCGAGAGCTGTGGCGAGACGTCAAAGACCAGTTTCGCCTCCCTCTCAAAGAGACCGGCCACGATCAAGTGGGGCGGGTGGGGACGCCCACCACCCTGTCCACCAAACTGGAGCTGGATGGTCCCAGCTATGCCGATTGGGACCTGAAGGACAAAGAGGTGGAGTTTTTTGTCAACGGCCAATCCGTGGGCGTGGGCCGCACCGACCGCGACGGGGTGGCCCGGGTACCCTTTACCCCGACCGCCACGGGCCAGTTGGAGGTGACCTACCAACTGGCCGAGGCCGACGATCGGGCCCGCTTCAAAGACGACGATGGCCAGGGGACGTTGTTTGTCCTCGACGACCGCCCGGCGGTGATCGTTGACATCGACGGCACCTTGTCCACCATGGGGGAACTCAAGGTGCCCTTCTTTGGGGAAAAGGCCGAGTCCTTCGACCACTCGGTGGAGGCCTTAAATCGCCTGTCCTCCGACTACAACATCATCTACCTCACCGCTCGGGACGATGCCTTCGACCACAAGACCCGTCAGTTCCTCACCAAAGACCACGACGGCGAAACCCAAGAGATCCAGGCCTTCCCCGATGGACCGGTGTTCTACAACGACATGGGCCTCACCAGCTATTCGGAACTCGCCCAGTTGGACAAAGACCGCCACGCCGCCTTTAAAACCGAGACCATCAAAGACATTCAACTGGCGGGGATCCCGGTGGTGGCGGGGATCGGCAACGCCGAGACCGACCGCTTGGCCTATCAAGCCACCCATCTAGACACCTTTATCCTCGATCCGGAGCGAGAGGACCGGGATCCCGGGAGCTTTTACCGCCAGATCGAGGCCACCTTCACCAACCCCGCCCGGCTGGCCGATTACCAGGAGCGGGTGGGGGAGGTCATCGCCAACCGGGATTTGCCGGCGGGTAGCGACGCTGCCCTCCAGCGGGATTTGGACATCCTCACCGGCACCAAGGCCACCACGGGCAATACCCTCCAGGCCTTGATCGACGGGGATCAGGCCAGGCCGGAGATCCTGGGGGCCATACAATCCGCCGAGCGCGATGTCACCTACCACACCTTTGAATTCCACGACGACCCCGCCGGCCGCGAGATCGCCCAGACCCTCATGGACAAGGCCCAAGAGGGGGTGGCGGTGCGGGTCTCCCTCGATGCCATCGGCTCCAAACACCTGCCGCCCTTCAAGACCAATCCCCTGGTGGAGGAAATGCGCGCCGCCGGCGTCGACGTGGAAGTCTACAACCCCGTGGAATTGAGCAATCTCGACGATGTACTCCACCGGGACCACCGCAAGGTGATCACCATCGACGGTGGGGAGCTATCCCTCATCGGCGGGATGAACACCGGCTTTGACTACCTGGGGGGCGAGGATCAACCCCCGCCCTACCGCGACCTATTCCTCAAGGTGGAGGGCCCCGCCGCCCGGGATATCCACCAAGGCGTCCGCCCCGAAACCACCCCGGATGTCCCCGGCGCCGACCCAACCCCGGGAGAGCCCTCGGTGCGGATCGTGTTCCACCGCCCCAAGGAGGACTTCCACATCAAAGACGCCTACCTGCGCTTGATCGCCGAGGCCGACGAGAAGGTCAACTTGGTGAATAGCTTTCCCATGGATCGAGACATCATCGACGCCATGGTGGATGCGGCCAAGCGGGGTGTGGAGGTCAACTACCTCTACGGCCGCCAGGACGCCGAGGGGGGCGCCATCGACTTGGTGATGGAAAACAAGTTTCCCGAGCTCCTGACGGCGGGGGTCAACATCTATCGCCATCCCGACTACATCCACGCCAAGTCGTTGTCGGTGGACGGCGAATACGCCACCGTGGGCTCGTCCAACGTCGACAACTTCGCCCTGGAACTCAACCACGAGAGCATCGCCATCGTCAGCGACCCCGCCTGGGTCGAGGAGTTCGACAGCCAGTTTGGCGATCACTACAAAGAGGTGGGGGAAAAGGTGCCGTCGGACCGCAACGACCCCTTCTGGAAGGACGCCGCCAAGGGGGCACTGCTCGATAAACTGTGGCCCGACTGGCTGGAGTGACAACACTAACCCCGGGGGCAATGGCCCAATTTTAGGGTAAGATAGTAGTCCGTAACTCCATGTAACGTTGCCTTCATCAGCCGACGCGGGCGACGTTACCCCAGTATTTCCATGGCCCCGGGTGATCACAACGGCAATGCGACGCGCTCCCAGCATAGATCGCACCCAAACCGCCCCGGCGGACGGCCTCCACCACCTCGCCCACACCAACAGCCGTCCCCTCACCCCTTGCTTGCTAGTGCTCGCCGGCCCCGATTTGGGCCAACTGTACCCCTTGGGGGATGACGTGTACATCATCGGTCGCGATCCCACGGCCAACATCGCCCTGCGGGACACGGGCGTCTCCCGCCGCCACGCCCGCTTGGCGCGAGCCCAGCAGGCCGTCCATATCGAGGACTTAGCCAGCGCCAATGGCACCTTTGTCAACGGCCAGCGCCTGGGAGCCGAGATCCATTTGCGGGAGGGGGATAAAATCACCCTGGGCAAAGGCACCATCCTCAAGTTCACCCACTGCGACCCCCTAGATCAACGCTTCCAGCAGAATCTATCCCAGGCGGCGTTGCGGGATTTTCTCACCGGGGTTTACAACCGCCGCTATTTCCAAGCCCAGCTGGACATGGACTTCCAGGATGCCCGGCGTTGTGGCAACGCCCTGGCGGTGCTGTTGATCGACATCGACCATTTCAAGGCCGTCAACGACACCCATGGCCACGGGGTGGGAGACGACCTGTTGGCCAAGCTCTGCGCCTTGATCAGCCATGTCATCGACCGCAACGACATCCTGGCCCGCCATGGGGGGGAGGAATTCGCCCTACTCTGTCCAGGCCTCGATAGTCGAGAAGTCGCCATCTTGGCCGAACGCATTCGCCTCGCCGTGGTGGAGCACTCTTTTTTTGATGTGGTGGGAGATTTGCCCGTCACCGTGAGCATCGGCGTCGCCAGCTACCCCGAAGTAGCCGTTGCAACCCCCGCCGAGTTGCTGGATCGCACCGACCAGGCCCTATACAGCGCCAAGGGCCTAGGCCGCAACCGAGTCGCAGTAGCGCGGTAAAGGGTTGGAGGTTAGACCGCGATGCCGGGCCCCCTCGACCCGCGAGGCCTCATCTCGCCAAGGCAGTTGCAAAGAAAAAGACAAAGGGAAATGACAGCAATCAATAGATCAATGAAGAGATCACCACTGTGGCCAATCACCTGCTTGCCCCGGACGTGGACCTAGCGCCGCGCCTCGAAACCCTGAGTCAAGACTTCACCCAACTCGACCCCGCCGACCAGCGACGGGCGGTGGTGACGTTTTTGGCCCATCACGTCGATGGTCTCGTCCACCTGCGCAACGCCCTCAAGCTCACCAATAACCCCTTTTCCCGTTCTCCCGAAGCGCTGTTGCAAACCTTTCGCGAGGCCCTCGCCAAGCTCGCCCATGGCAGCAATGGCGATGCCTCACGGGAACTGCACCAATTGCTAGAGAGCTTTGGCGGTATCCTAGGGGGCGCCAATCCATCGGCCCCCCAGGCGCCAGAAGCCGTGTCCCGCGAACGTATCTACCGGGGGGCGCCCGCGACTAGTGCCCCTCCAGATATGGCTTCGACGCCCAAAGGGGGGGAAGCCACCTCGGCCCAAGAGCCGCAGCGGGTCTATCGGGGTCAAACCCTGGCCGCCCCCAACCCCTCGCCCACGACCTCGCCCACGACCTCGCCCACGACCTCGCCCACGGCCCAAGACCCCGAACCGCCCCCCCAACGGCGGCAGATCAAACTCGTGGTCTACCGAGGGCAACGCCAGCTGACGGTGGACGGCCAGAAGGTCGGCAATCCCCAGGTCTTCGCCAGCATCAAAGAAGCCCTCCTAGCCCAGCCCAGGGATCCCCACTTGATCCATTATTCCCCCCTATCGCCCTACCTAGTGCGGTTTCCCGACGGCAAGGTCTACAGCGATCGCGGCGAGTCGTTGGTGGTTTTCTAGGGTGTGTTTGGGAACCTCGTTCACTTAGAGGCCGTCGGGCCAGCCCAGCGATTTCACGGTGAAGGGGGCGCGAGGCTGGAGGCGTTGGGTCAGCGTCATTGGTACGCGACTAGGTGCCTGTCGTGTCTGCTCAAGGTCAGGGCGCCACCTGCACCTGCGTGGCCGGATTGAGGTCGCCATTGGGATCGACCAGGATACCCGCTGGAAGGGAGACGGACACAGGCACATCCCTGGCACCGAGGCAGAGGAGGTGATTGTTGTCGCCGTCCCCCAGGTCGGCGAGGGCAACAGGTGTCACTGCGCGCAAACCGCCATTCCTCGAACGAACGGTCACCTGGTAGAGGTCACGCTCCACCTCTCCCGGCTCATCCCCATTGGGCAGGGTTACGCCGCCCGCCCAGACCACACGCACAGCTTGGATCACGCCGTCGGCAGGGCAATTGCCTCCTCGGGTGATCCGCAAACCCAGGCCTTCATCTTCAATCTGCGCCGAAAACCGTTCAGCGAAGACGAGCGTTGGCCCGGCTTCCAAGGGGGTCACCTCGATACTGGCGCCTCGGTAGTCCAGTGAGCCGTCGATGGAATGGAGATGGCCTGTAATCGTGGCCCGGGCGGGAGGGTCATTGTCGGCATCCCCAAACTCGCCGATCAAAAGTACCGTGCGCAACTCGCCGGCATCGGTGGCGGGTAAAAAGGAAACGCAGTGCACAGTGCCGATCTGGCCGGACTGGGCCGTGACCTGGAAATCACCTGACTGGAGGGTGGTGTGGTCCAGCTCGGTCGAAAAGATCACCGGCATACCGTCCTTACCCGCGGCGCCGCGACAAATGAGGTTGGCCACACCCAACAAGCCATTGTCGAGCCCGAAGAACGCGGACAACAATTCGGCAGATCGACCACCGATTTCGCGGGGCAACCCAGCATCCACCGTGCTGTCGTCCTGCCCTCTGCTCGTGGCGCCTGCCATCGCGGCAATGGGCAGGGCGAGCCCTAGGATCAAGGCCAAGTAGCCCGCACCACCTTTGCCAGCCGTGTCACTATTGCGTCCGATCACCGAAAAACTCCCCATTGGATTGTCCGTTTTGAATTGCTCGCTAGAGACTCACTTGATAGTTACGGCCTCCACGTCATCTCGCGACACTCCCGAGGGATTGTTTTGTAACCGTTTAGATACCCGTTGGCAAAGTCTAAAGATGTCGTTGGCTAGAGGTGTAAGTTAGGGGTTGGCAAAACCGACAGGAAGGGGGGGCTGATACACCTAGGAGACCGGGACGGGGAGCGCCCCCCAGGGCGCCCAACTCACCGGAGCTCGACGCCGAACTCGGCCCCAGCATCCAACAGCCAGTGGAAAAAGCTGCTGGCGTAGCCCCGGGGGATGTAGAGGTCGGCGCGCGCCACGTCGAGGCGGTGCAATACACACCCCACGCCATCCAAGGCCGTGGGACGACACCAACCGGCGGGCATGGCGGCGAGGTGGACGTCCAGCTGGCTGCCGGTGGCCAACACGGCCTCTAAAGCGTGGCCCTCCAGGCGCAGTACCACCCGTCCTTGGCTGTGGTCGGTGAGGGCGGCCATGAGGTCCAGCTCGGCGGCCAGCTTTGCCAGCAACACCTGAGGGTCCCACCGCGCCTCGGGGACCACCAACCAATAGCGCTGGGGGCCGTTCCACAGCACCGCCACCTCGCCGTCGGCGGCGACTGCGCCCCGGCAGGGCTCCGGGGCCGGCGCCGTGCCGACACAGTGGGCGATGGCACGGCACACCGCGGCGTCGCCTTCGGGATAGCCCGCCACTTGAACGATGGTCAGGCCGCGGCGGGGGATTACCCTGAGCCCCGCTTCCCCCTCGCCGCGGCCATGGCGGCCCAGGGTGTAGACTTCGGCCAGAGCCCAGGACCGCACTGCCATATCGCCAATCGCCTCAGCCACGGACGCGCGCTCCTTCGGGGTCGATAAAACACGGAGCCACCACCTTGACGGGGACGTTTTTTCCCTTGAGGGGAAAGGCGGCGGTGAGGGTTTCGCCGTGGCGCTCCCGTCCCCGGGCCAACAGCCCCAAGGCGATGGGAGAGTCCAAACTGGGGCTAAAGGCGCTGGAGGTCACATGACCCTGACTCACCACGGGGGGCACGGGGTTGGACTCGGCCACCAACTGGCTGCCGGCGGAAATGGTGCTTTGGCCATCCACGGGTAACAGGCCCACCAACTGCTGGCGATCGGCCCGGGTGAGCCCCTCCCGGTCCATGAGGTTACGGCCGATAAAGGCCTTTTTGCGGCTGGCCATCCCCGCCAAGCCCAAATCCCCCAGGGTGGTCTGGCCGTTGAGTTCCGGACCCGCCGGGTGGCCCTTCTCGATGCGCATGGTCCCCAAGGCCTCGGTGCCGTAGGGGGTAATGCCGTGGGGCGCGCCGGCCTCCAACAACGCCTCCCACACCGCCACGGCCCGGTCGGCGGGGACGTTGAGTTCATAGCCCAACTCCCCGGAAAAGCTGATGCGAAACAGCCTACAGGGGACACCCGCCCCCCGACAGGGGGCGGCGGCCATAAACGGCAGGGCGGCGTTGCCGACGTCGATGTCCACCACGGTCTCCAGAACCCGGCGAGCCAAGGGACCGGCGATGGCCATGGCCCCCCATTGCTCTGTGGCGCTGGTGACCTGGACCCTGAGCGTCGACCACTGGGTCTGGAGGTAGTACTCGAGGTGAGCCAACACCGGAGCGGCATGGGCCGTGGTGGTGGTCATCAGGTAGTGGTGCTCCCCCCAGCGGGCGGTGGTGCCGTCGTCGAAGACCACGCCATCTTCCCGGAGCATCACCCCGTAGCGCACCCGACCCACGGCCAAGGACTTCCAACCGTTGACATAGACCCGGTTGAGGAATTCGGCGGCGTCGGGCCCTTGGATGTCGATGCGCCCCAGGGACGTCACATCGCACAGCCCCACCTGGCGGCGGGTGGCCACCACTTCCCGGTGGCAGGCGGCCGCCAGGTCTTCCCCGGGGGCGGGGTAGGCCTGGGGCCGGCGCCACAGCCCGGCGTCGATCCACAACGCCCCGGCGGCCTGGTGCCAGGCGTCCAGCGGGGTGCGGCGCAGCGGTTTGAAGTGGGTGCCGACGTGCTGCCCGGCCAAGACCCCCAGGGCCACGGGGGTGTAGGGGGGACGAAAGCGGGTGGTCCCCACCTCGGCCACGGGACGATCCCGCAGTTCCGCCAGCTGGGTGAGACCCGCCAGGTTGGAGGTCTTGCCCTGGTCGGTGGCCATCCCCAGGGTGGTGTAGCGCTTGAGGTGCTCCACCGAGCGGTAGCCCTCCAGGTGGGCCAGCTCCACGTCGTCGCTGGTGACATCGTTTTGGAAGTCGAGGAAGCATTTTTTATGGCGGCGGGGGGCATTGGGCACCTGGCGGCGGGGCGCGGGGCCCTCGGCCTCGAGGCCCATCGCCAGGGGCAACGGCAAACCCCCCTCCCCCGCCCGGCGGCCATCGGCCACACAGGCCGCCAGGGTCTGGTGGCCGGCGGCGGCCCCAACGGCCCACCAACCGGCCTCGGGAGGGGGTCGCTGGGGGACAAAGGACCCGGTGGTGGGGAGGTGGCGCAGCTTGGCCCCGGCTTGGCTGGCCAGGTGGACCGCCGGGGCCCAACCGGCGGACATGGCCACCCCGTCGGCGGCAAAGACTTCCCGACGGCGGCCATCTAGGGTCTGGGCCTCCACGGCCCGGACGCCCATGGCGCCGCGAATCCCGACGATCCCGGCCGCCCCCCACACCGGGACGCCCCGGTCGCGGACGGCGTCCACCAGGGGCCCGGTGGGATCGGGGCGCAGATCCAACACCGCCGCCACCTCGCCACCGGCGGCCAACAGGTCCGCGGCGGTGCGGTAGGCGTCGTCGTTGTTGGCCAGGACCACGGTCCTGCGACTGGGCAGCACCCCGTAGCCGTTGAGGTAGGCCCGCACGGCCCCGGCGAGCATCACCCCGGGGCGGTCGTTGTCGGGGAATACCAGGGGTTGCTCGATGGCGCCGGTGGCCAACACCGTACTGCGCGCCCGAATCCGCCACAGCCGTTGGCGGGGCAAGTGGGGATCCACGGCGGGGAGGTGGTCTTGGACCTGTTCCACCGCCCCCAGCCAGCCGTGGTCGTAGTGGCCAAAGGCGGTGGTGCGGGGCAACAACAGGGCATTTTCGCAGTTTTCCAAACGCTCCAGGACGGCGGATATCCAGGCCATCCCGGGCGTACCGTCGACCGTGGCCTCGGCATCGTCGGCCCGGGCGTAGCGCAACCAGCCGCCGAATTGGGGGTTTTCGTCCAAAAGGGCCACCCGTTGCCCCCGTTCGGCGGCGGCGACGGCGGCGGCCAAACCCGCGGGCCCCCCCCCCACCACCAATACATCCACGTGGAGGCTGCGGCTCGTGTAGCGGTCGGGATCGGCGGTGCGCGGGGGGGGACCGAGGCCGGCGATGCGGCGAATGAAATACTCGTAGTAGGGCCAGGCCCAGGCGGGCCACATAAAGGTCTTGTAGTAGAACCCGGCGGGGAAAAACGGCGCCAACAGACCGTTGACGGACCCCAAGTCGACGCGGAGGCTGGGCCAGCGGTTTTGGCTCTTGGCCACCAGACCCGGGTAGAGCTCTACGGTGGTGGCCTTGGTGTTGGGGGTCATCCGCCCCCCACGACCCACACGCACCAGGGCGTTGGGCTCCTCGCAGCCCGCCGCCACAATGCCCCGGGGGCGGTGGTATTTAAAACTGCGCCCCACCAGGCGCACCCCGTTGGCCAACAACGCCGAGGCCAGGGTATCCCCCTGGAAACCGCCGTAGATTTTGCCGTCGAAGGTGAAACTCAAGGGGCGCTGGCGGTCGATGAGGGCGCCACGGGTTAGGCGGGCGGGCTGGGAGGCGTCGGTCTTGGACTGGCCGGCGCCGGTGTCGCGCCGCACCACCAGCTCTTCGCTGGCGGGGGCAGCGGCGGGCAGGGGGGAATCGCTCATGGGTGCAGCTCCTCGCCTTTGGCCGGCGCGACAGCGGTGATCTGGTGGGTCAGGGTATCCCGGCGCACCACGAGCCATTGGCGACAGCCGGCCACGTGGTGCCAGTACTCGTCGTGGGGCCCGCGGGGGTTGGAGCGCAGATAGACGTAGTCGTGCCAGGCTTCGAGACTGGCGTCGGCGGCGGGGCGGAGGCGGCTGGCGTCGCCGCCGTAGCTAAATTCCGTCACGTCGGCTGCGCCGCAAAAGGGACAGGTAATGACAAACACGGGCTGAGACCTCGTTGCGGGAATCGATCAGTGGGCGCCCGGCACGGGGCCGCCGCCCTTTTCGTCGAGGCAAAAGCCCTTGGCGAAACGGTCGAGGCCAAAGCCCCGGTTGTATTCGTGGGGGGCGTCGTGGGCCATGGTGTGGGCAAAGGTCCAACCCGAGGCCGGGGTGGCTTTAAAGCCGCCGTAGCACCAGCCGGCGTTGAGGTACAACCCCTCCACCGGGGTGAGGTCGATGATGGGACTGCCGTCCATGGACATGTCCATGACCCCGGCCCAATGGCGCAACAGCCGGCTGCGGCTGATGCAGGGCATCATGGCGGTGCCGGCGTCGGCCACGTGTTCGATGAGGGGCAGGTGCCCCCGCTGGGCGTAGGAGTTATAACCGTCCAAGTCGCCGCCGAACACCAACCCCCCCTTGTCAGACTGGCTGAGGTAAAAGTGGTCGGCGCCAAAGGTCACCACGGTGTGGACCAAGGGCTTGAGACCCTCGCTGACGCAGGCCTGGAGGAGGTGGCTCTCGATGGGCAACGCCAGTCCCGCCAGCCCCGCCACCTGGGAGGTGTGGCCGGCCACCGCCAACCCCACTTTCTCGGCGCCGATGGTGCCGCGGTTGGTGTAGACCTTGTGAATCCGTCCCCCCTGGATGTCAAACCCCGTCACTTCGCAGTTTTGGATGATATCCACCCCCAGGGCGTTGGCAGCCCGGGCGTAGCCCCACACTACGGCGTCGTGGCGAGCGGTCCCCCCCCGGGGTTGGTAGAGGCCGCCGAGGATGGGGAAGCGGGCCCGAGGGGAGAAATCAAGCTACGGCACCAGGCGCTGGACGTCGTCGCGATTAAAAAGCTCGGCGTCGATGCCATTGAGGCGCATGGCGTTGCCGCGGCGGGCGTAGGCGTCCAGCTGGCCCGGTGAGTGGGCCAGGTTGAGTACCCCCCGCTGGGAAAACATCACGTTGAAGTTCAGCTCCTCGGACAAGGTCTCCCACAGCTTCAAGCCGTGCTCGTAGAACTGGGCGTTGGAGTCGAGGAGGTAGTTGGAGCGGACGATGGTGGTGTTGCGCCCGGCGTTGCCGCCGCCGATCCAGCCCTTCTCCAGCACGGCCACGTCGGTGATCCCGTGGTTTTTGGCCAAGTAGTAGGCGGTGGCCAAACCGTGGCCCCCGCCCCCCACCACGATGGCCTGGTAGTGGGGCTTGGGGTCGGGATCCCGCCAGGCGGGCCACCATTTTTGGTGGCGCGAGAGGGCCTGGCGGGCCAGTTGGATGGTGGAGTAGCGGCGCATGGCGGTGTTACACCCAGGGGCTGTGGCTGTTGCGGCGGGCGAAGGCCCCACCTTCGGCATAGCGACTCAAGGCGAAGGGGGTCAGTTCGGCGACGGCGTTGCCCGTGGCCAGATGCTGGGCCACTAACTTGCCGATTCCAGTCATTTTAAACCCATGATTGGAATCGGCAATCATATAAACATTGGGCAAAATCCAGTCCAACACCGGCACGTTGTCGGGGGTGAAGGCGCCGATGCCGCCGTTGGGGCGCTGTTTGAACTGGTGGCGGATACCCTCGAAGCGCCCCATGAGGGCGCTCAGAGCGGCACAGAAGTAGTCGGCAAAGCCCGGGTGGTCGGCCTGGTAGCGGGGGTTGGCGTGGCCGTAGGGCTCGAGGTCGGCCCGCTCCCCCAGCTTCACCGGCACCGACCCCCCCTGGAGGCCCGGGCGCTCCATGCGCTCGGTGCCGTGTTTGAAATAGACGTAGAGATAGTCCCGGAGGATGCGCTGGGTCTCGGGGTCCCGCACCGGGGTGTTCATGAGCTCCACGTGGAGCACCGGGGGGTTGCGCAACTCCCGGGTGGCGTAGGGACCGTCGAAATAGACCTCCCCCTCTTCCAGGCGCCAGTAGTTCCACATGGCGGCGTCTTCGGCCACGGTGCCGTCGTTGTAGTGGACGTTGAGCCGCTCGGGGCGCTCCAGCATGGCCCAATGGCGGGGCATCCAGGGCCCGGCGGCCAGGACGACGGCGTCGCAGCGGACCGTGCCGCGATCGGTGTGGACCGCCGTCACCTGGCCGTTGGTGCGCTCGTAGCCGGTGACTTGGGTGCGGGGTTGGTAGTTCACACCCACGCGCCGGCACATCTCAAACAGACCCGTTAGGGCCTGGCGGGTGCCGGCGTAGCCGCTGGGCTTTTCGTGGAGCACCACGTCGATGCCATCGGTGCGAAAATCCGGCCAGAGGTTTTTGAGGTAGTTTCTGGCCTCGGCCCCGGTGTAGAGGTCCGAGGCGTAGCCCACGGCTCGGTGGCTTTTGACCATGCGCTCGTAGTCGGGGAGCTGGTTTTCCTCCCCGGCGGAGATATAGCCCACCTGTTGAAAGCCAAACAGCACGGGGTCGTGGAGCCAGACGTCCACGGAGTGGCGCACCAGGGCGTGGAGGGGCTCGGTCATGTACAGGTTGCGCACGCAACCGCAGGCCACCCCGGTGGCGCCGCTGCCGGGTTGTTCCCCCCGGTCGACGAGGAGGATATCGGCCCCGGAGCCTTTGCCTTGGGCCTTGAGGGCCATGGCCAAGTGCCAGGCGGTGCTCAGGCCGTGGACGCCGGCGCCCACCACCACGTAGGTGGCGGCACTCGGCACAGAAGCGGTGGAGGGGGTGGTGTTCACGGAGCGGTGACCTCGTGGGGTTCGACGATGGCGTCGCCTTGGACGTGGGGGGCGACGCCGGTCAGGGCCTGGGTGACCAGGCATTGGAACAGGTGGACGGTGTCTTCCATCACCGGGGAGAAGATCCCGCCGTCGAAGGCCGGGGAGGCCCGACCCACCTGGAGGCGCTCGACGATGTCGATGTCTTCGCCGTTGATCTCCTGGCGGCGGGCGGCGCAGGCGTGGCGGGCGGCGGCCAACTCCGGCCCCAGGGCGTCCTCGCCGACGAAGAAGAACTCAAAGCGCTCCCGGGTGTGGTCCACGGCCACGGGCTCTACGATAAAGGCGTAGACGTGATCGGCGTGGCAGCCCACCATGACGTTGGGAAACAGGCAAATATATTCCGACTGTTGGGTCAATGCCGCCGGCAAGTTGGGAAAGCGGGGCAGCCGGCCGCTGCCCTCGTCGCTTGGGTTGTAGCAGCGACTCCCCTGGCCCACGTAGCTCATGGGCCCTAGGACCTGGTAGTGGTCTTGGAGGCTCGAATAGCGGTTGAGGTTCGGGTGGACCGTGGGGAGGTGGTAGCTCTCCACGTAGTTTTCGATCACCAGTTTCCAGTTGGCGCGGATCTCAAAGCCCACGGATTCCCCGTGGCGGAGCAGGGAAAAATCGTAAGCTCGCCAGCGGTTGGCCAAGGGCGCCAGGTGTTGTTCGAAGGGCGGGGCCTGGCCGTCGAGGTTGACGAACAGCAAGCGAAACCAGCTGGCGCTGGGCACGGGGCGCAGGTTGAGGTCGGCACCGGTGCTGCGCTCGTGGCGACCAAAGCCCTGGAAGTGGGGGGTGCGCTGGAGGTCGCCCGCCAAGCCGTAGAGCCAGGAGTGGTAGGGGCAGCGCAGGTTGCGCAACCCCGAGCAGGGGGCCGACACCAACTGGGCCCCTCGGTGGGAGCAGACGTTGTGGAACACCCGCACCTGGTCGTCTTCCCCCCGGACCACGATCAACGGCCGCCCGGCGACGGTGATGGGGTAGACATCGCCCCTTTCGGGCACGTCGTCCAAAAGCCCCACACACACCCAGGTGCGGGGAAACAGCTGCTGGTACTCCAGGGCCAGGAACTGGGGATCGGCGTAGGCGGCGTTGGGCAACCCCCGGGCTTGGCCCGGGGAACGCACCAGGCGCTGGGCCAGTTGGGTCAGCTCACAGGGGTCTTGGGCGAAAGCCCTCGGGGGAGAATTCAGGGGAGAACTCAGGGGGGTAGCAGCACTCATGGGGCCTCCTAAACGACGGACGAAATACCTCCGGGATATTCCATGGTGGCGGCCCCTTCTCGGGTTGGGCAAACGAAAGCTTTTGGCGGGGAGGTGAATTTTTTTCACAGGGGAAGGGCTAGCCGGGTCGGGGGCCATGGACACCCCCCCCAGGCATTTTACCCATTCCCCACCAGCTCAAACCCCTCATCTCGCCAGCCCGTCACTCCGCCGATCATCTTCTTCACCGGGCGCCCCAACGTCGCGAGGCCCACGGCGGCGCGATCGGCGCCGTTGCAGTGGGGACCGGCGCAATACACCACAAACAAGGTCTCGACGGGAAATTCGGCGAGGCGCTCGGGACTGATGTCCCGGTGGGGCAGGTTTAGAGCCTTTGGCAAATGGCCCTGGGCAAAGGCCTCGGGACTGCGCACATCCAACAGCACAAAATCCCGCTGGTCGTGGGTCAGGGCGTGGTGGACGTCCCAACAGTCGGTCTCTAGGGCCAACAACTGGCCGAAGTGGGCCCGGGCCAACGCGGGGCTGGCGGGGGGAATGGCGGCGACGCTAGAGGATGGGGTTGAGGATAGGGGGGAGGACATGGGTTTGGTCTCCGGGTCGTGGAAGGCACCGCCAGTGTGCCAGCCCCCTGGAGACCCCGACATTGGCCGCCACCCGCCATTGCGTTAAAATCCAGCCAATATCCCGGCCACCCTCCCGGCCACCCTCCCGGCCACGGAATGCCGCCCCCGGCCCCCCCCGGTCCCCCCCCCCCCCCCCCCCCCCCGGGGGGGGTGCGTGGCGACCCCGCGGTGGGGGGGTTTTGGGTTTGGATGCGCGTGGGGGGCTTACGCCGGG
>JBHJHK010000036.1:0-9417 GCA_050330975.1 Candidatus Competibacterales bacterium
AGTGAGCCTCCTGCCGTACCCCCCATTCCCTACCTCCCCCTAACTTTGCCCTGCGAGGACCCCAATGATCCAAGACATCAAACAAGAAGCCGACGCCCGGATGGACAAAGCCGTGGAGAGCCTCAAAGACGGCCTCACCAAGGTTCGCACGGGTCGCGCCAACACCAGCCTGGTCGACCACTTGACCGTGGAGTACTACGGCTCCCAAGTGCCCTTGAACCAGGTGGCCTCCATCTCCCTGGGGGACGCCCGCACCATCGTCCTCCAGCCCTTTGAAAAGGCCATGGTCCCCGTGGTGGAAAAGGCCATCCTGGCCTCGGACCTGGGGCTGACCCCCAACACCGCCGGCACCGTCATTCGGGTGCCCGTGCCCCCCTTGACGGAAGAGCGCCGCAAGGACCTGGTCAAGGTGGTGCGCGGGGAAGGGGAGGGGGCCAAGGTGGCCATCCGCAACATCCGCCGGGACGCCAACAGCCACCTCAAAGATCTCCTCAAGGACAAGGAGATCAACGAGGACGACCACCGCCGGGCCGAGGACGATGTGCAAAAGCTCACCGACCGCCACATCCAGGAGGTCGACAAGGTCCTCGAAGTCAAGGAAGCGGAGTTGATGCAGATCTGAGGTTCGGTGTCCGGTGCTGTCGCCGCGCCCCAGTATCCGCCCTGGCATTGGCAATCCCGACGCCCATGGCGACCCTGGGATGTTGTGGCGGCGCCTCGCCACCGGGATGCTGCTGGCCATCGCCGTGGGTGGTGGCATCCTCACCTTGCCCACGGCGGGCTTTGGGGTGATGCTGTTGGTATTCATCGCCGTGGGTGCCTTTGAATGGGGGACGTTGATTCGCCTCTCCCACCCCATGGCCCCCTGGCTCTACGGCGCGGGGGTGGTACTGGCCATCGTCGCCCTGTGGCCTTGGCAGGCCCTCCAGGGGGTGTGGTGGACGGTGATGGCCGCGGCGGCCGGCTATTGGTTCATCGGCGTGCCCTGGGTGCTGTGGCGCGCCAGTCCCGCGGTGCACCCCCGGTGGTGGTGGTGGGCCGTCGCCGGGGTGGTTACCCTGGTGGCGCCGTGGATGGCGCTGATGGCCCTCCACCACCATCCCGACCACGGTCCCCTTTGGGTGTTATTTGTGATGTTCTTAGTGTGGCTGATCGACACCCTGGCCTTCTTCGCCGGCCGCTGCTTGGGCCACAGCCGCGTGGCCCCCTGGGTGAGGCCCGCCAAGACCTTGGAGGGGGTGACGGTGGCGCTGTTGGGAGCCCTGGCCTTTTCGGTGTTGGGGGCCTGGTGGTTGGGCCTGAGTCGCCAGTGCTGGCCCTGGTTTGTGGTGGTGTGCGGGGTGACGGCGGTGTTTGCCGTCCTCGGTGACCTGGTGGAGAGCCTGCTCAAACGCCACCGGGGGGTCAAACAATCGGGGGGGTTGTTGCCGGGCCACGGCGGGGTGTTGGACCGAGTGGACAGCCTCACCGCCGCCGCACCGGTGTTTGTCATGGGGGTCTATATGATTTTGGGAGACAGCGTTGTCGAGGGGGGGCCGTGATCGAGGTCACCCTCTTGGGGGCCACGGGGTCCATCGGGCGCAGCGCCCTCGACGTCCTGGAGCGCCACGGGGAGCGGTTTCGCCTGGTGGGGTTGGCCGCCCACTCGAGCGTCGACGCCCTCCTCGACCTGTGCCGCCGCTTTGAGCCCGCCCATGTGGCGCTGGCCGATCCCTCGGCGGCGGCGGCCTTGGCCGGACGCCTAGCCCCGCTGCATCCCGACATCGAGGTTTTGTCGGGGCCGGCGGGGGTGGTCGAAGTGGCCCGCCGGGCCCAAAATCACTATGTCATGGCGGCCATCGTCGGCGCCGTGGGGGTGGAGGCCACCTTGGCGGCGGCCGAGGTCGCCAAGCGGTTACTGTTGGCCAACAAAGAGGCCTTGATCATGGCGGGGCCGCTGTTTACCGCCGCCATCGAAGCCTCCGGCTGTGAACTGTTGCCCATCGACAGCGAGCACAACGCCATCTTCCAGTGCCTCGGGGAAGGGGCTTCGCCCCACCTCCGCCCCGTGTCCCCAGCCCATGTGACCCGCCTCTGGCTCACCGCCTCGGGGGGGCCATTTCGCGCCGCCCACTGGGACTTGAGCAAGGTCACCCCCGAACAGGCCGTGGCCCATCCCACCTGGTCCATGGGGCGCAAGATCTCCGTAGATTCCGCCACGTTGATGAACAAGGGGTTGGAAGTCATCGAGGCCCACTTGTTGTTCGGGCTGCCCCTGGAGACCATCCAGGTGGTGGTCCACCCCCAGAGCGTGATCCACTCCCTCGTGGAGTACAGCGATGGTTCGTGGCTGGCCCAGTTGGGCCAACCCGACATGCGCATCCCCATCAGCCACGCCCTGGGCTGGCCCGAGCGCCTGGCCAGTGGCGTCAAGCCCCTGACCCTGTTCGACCTCCAGGCTTTGACCTTTGAACCCCCCGACGAGGGGCGCTTTCCGTGCCTCGCCCTGGCTCGCCGAGCCGGGGACCTAGGGGGCACCGCGCCGGCGGTCCTCAACGCCGCCAACGAGGTGGCCGTGGAGGCTTTCCTCGCCGGCCGCCTGGCTTTTTCCCACATTCCCACCGCCGTGGAAGCCACCTTAGAGCGCCTTGACCCAGAGCCCGTCACCGACCTAGAGCAGGTCCTAGCGGTGGATCGCCGGGCCAGGGATATCTGTCGCGCTCGGTTGGCCCGCGGCTTTTGAAGAGGCATTGCCATGAGTCTGGGCCTGATCAACCTCATTGCCCTCCTGATCACCCTTGGGGTGCTCATCACCGTCCACGAGTTGGGGCACTTTTGGGTGGCCCGCCTGGTGGGGGTCAAAGTGCTGCGGTTTTCCATTGGCTTTGGCCCCCCCTTGTTGCTGCGTCGTGACAAAAGCGGCACCGAATACGCCTTGGCCGCCATTCCCCTGGGGGGGTATGTGAGAATGCTCGACGAGCGAGAGGGCGATGTGGCCCCCGCCGAGCGGGACCGGGCCTTCAACCGCCAGAGTGTGGGCAAGCGCATCGCCATCGTCGCCGCGGGGCCCTTGTTCAATTTGGTCTTTGCCGTGCTGGTCTACGCCGTGATGTACTCCTTGGGGGTCCAGGCCACCCGGCCGCTCCTCGGGGATCCGGTGCCCGATACCCCGGCGGCCGTCGCCGGCTTTGCCAAGGGAGACCAGATCAAGGCCATCGACGACGACCCCACCCCCACCCTCGACGTGGTGACCTTGACCCTGGTGGAGCGCAGCTTGGCCGAGGACACGGTGGTGGTGACGGTGGAAGACACTACAGGTGCTGAGGTCCGCCGCACCTTGGATCTCCAGGGCAGCCGCGAGCACGCCGAGGGGGGGCAGCTGCTGGAGCATTTGGGTTTTCGGCTGTGGCCCTTGCCCGCCCAAATTGGCGCCGTGCTCCCCGACAGCCCCGCCGCCAACGCCGGCCTCGCCCCCGGCGATCGGATCGTCGCCATCGACGGCCAGGCCGTGGACAACTGGAGCGATATCGTCAATGCGGTGCGCCCCCGCCCCGAGGAATCTCTGGCGGTGATGGTGGAGCGCGACGGCACCCCCCAGACCTTCCAAGTCCAGGCGGCCGCCACCACCGTCGACGGCGAGACCATCGGTCGCCTGGGGATCGGTCCGGCCCCCTCGGACGCCTTGGCCGTGACCGTGCGCCTCGAGCCCTTGGCCGCCCTCGCCAAGGGCGTCACCCGCACCTGGGAGATGTCGTTGTTCACCCTGCGGATGCTGGGCAGAATGGTGGTCGGCCAGGCCTCTTTGGAGAACCTCAGCGGGCCGCTGACCATCGCTCACTTCGCCGGTCAAGCGGCTTCCATTGGCATCATGCCGTTTTTGTCGTTGCTGGCCCTGGTGAGGATCAGTTTGGCGGTGCTCAATTTGTTGCCCATTCCCATCCTCGACGGCGGTCACCTGCTCTACTACGCCATCGAACTCGTCAAGGGGAGTCCCGTGTCCGAAGCCGTGCAAAGTATGGGCCAGCGCATTGGTCTGGCGGTGTTGCTGTTGCTGATGAGTCTGGCCTTGTTCAACGACTTCGCCCGCCTGTTGGGTTAGGGCCCCCATGGGACGCCGACTAGGAATGCCGGGGAGGGTTGCCGCCGGTTTGACCACGGGGCTAGCCGGGGTGTTGCTGCTGGGGTGCCTCGGCCTTTGGGCCCCGCCCGCCCAAGGGCAGAGCCTCCTGGGCACCCCCCAGGTCCCCGACGCCCCCCCTGCCGCCGCCGGGTTTGTGGTGGAGGACGTGCGGGTCGAGGGCCTGCAGCGGATCTCCGCTGGCACCGTGTTCAACTTTCTCCCGGTGGAGGTGGGGGATCGGGTCGCCCCCGACGACTATCCCGCCCTGATCCGGGCTCTGTTCCAGAGCGGGTTTTTTGCCGATGTGGTCCTGTCTCGGGACGGCAATACCTTGGTGGTGCGGGTCATCGAACGCCCCGCCATTGCCGAGTTGACCTTTGAAGGCAACCGCGACCTCGACGACGAGGGCCTGCGCCAGGCCCTCCGGGAGATCAACTTCATCGAGGGGGAGGTCTTCAACCGCTCCACCTTGGAGCAAGTGGAGCGGTCCCTCATCGACCTCTATTTCAGCCGCGGCAAATACGCCGTGCGCATCGACACCGACGTCAGGCCCCTGCCGCGCAACCGGGTGGCCGTCGAATTCGACATCTCCGAGGGGATCGCCGCCAGGATCCGCGACATCAACATCGTCGGCAACCGCGCCTTTGACGAGGACGAGCTCCTCGATTTGTTTCAGCTCTCCACCACGGGGCTGTTTACCTTGTTTACCCGCAGCGACCAGTACTCGCGGATCCGCCTCCAGGCGGATTTGGAGACCCTGGAGGCCTTTTACCTCGATCGGGGTTACCTGCGCTTTGCCGTGGACTCCACCCAGGTGACCATCACCCCCGACCGGACGGATATCTACATCACCATCAACATCAGCGAAGGCGAACCCTTTTTGGTCAGCGGCGTCGAGTTGGTGGGGGAATTGCCCGTGCCCCGGGAAGAAGTGGAGGGGCTGATCGACATCGAGGTGGGGGAGCCCCTCTCCCGCCGCCAGGTCCAGGTCGTGGCGGAAGATATCCAGCGGCGTCTGGGGGACGAGGGCTACGCCTTTGCCCAAGTGGTTCCCCAGCCCGCCTTGGACGAGGCGGCCAACACCGTGGCCTTGACCCTAGCCATCGACCCGGGGCCTCGGGTCTACGTGCGCCGCATCGACATCGAAGGCAATATCACCACCCAAGACGAAGTGGTGCGCCGGGAACTGCGCCAGCTGGAGGGGGCGCCCTTTTCCAACCAGGCCATGGAGCGCTCCCGCACCCGCCTTGAGCGACTGAGCTTCTTGAGTCAAGTGGAGGTGGACACCGACCCCGTCCCGGAGGTCGAAGACCAGGTGGACGTCACGGTGAGTGTCGAGGAGCGTCCGGCGGGGAATTTGCTGTTTGGGGTGGGCTTTGGTCAGACCGAGGGGTTGTTGATCAACGCCAGCCTCAACCAGGACAATTTCCTGGGCACAGGCGACCAGTTGAACTTGACCTTCAACAATAGCAGCGCCAACACCCGCTATAGTTTTAGCTACAACGAGCCCTACTACACCGTGGACGGCATCAGCCGCGGCTTTCGCCTGAGCTTTGAGGAGTTCGACGCCGGCCAGCTGAACACCGGGGACTACTCCACCGACGAGCTGTTGGGTACGGTGAACTTTGGCTTTCCCCTCAACGAAAACGACACCGTTCGCCTGGGGCTGGGGTTGGAGTACCTGCGGCTCGACGACAATGACGATACCCCCGAAGAAATCAGCTTTGAGTTGGAAGAGGAAGGCGACACCTTCCTCAACGGCCTCCTCACCTTGAGTTTTGCCCGGGACACCCGTAACCGGGCCATTTTCGCCGACGAAGGCAGCCTCAACCGCGTCTCGGGGGAGGCGACATTTCCCGGCAGCGGGGCCCAGTACTACAAAATCAACCTGCGCCACCAGAGCTTCTTCCCCCTGACCAACGCCTTTACCCTGGCGCTGCGGGGCAATCTGGGGTACGGTGACGGTTACGGTGGCACCGAGGAACTGCCGTTTTTCGAGAACTACTTCGCCGGTGGCCTGACCACTGTGCGAGGCTATAAGGCCAACACCTTGGGCCCGCGCTACGACAACGACGAACCCAGCGGGGGGAGTGTGCGCCTCACGGGCGGTTTTGATGTCATTTTCCCCATTCCCTTCCTCGAGGCGTCCCAGGCCTTTCGCTTGGCGCTGTTCGCCGACGGCGGCAACGTGTTTGGCGCCGTGGACGAGATCTCTTTCGGGGAATTGCGCTTCTCTGCAGGCGTAGGCGCCCGCTGGCTGTCCCCCTTGGGTCCCTTGGCCTTGAGTTTTGCCTTACCCCTCAATGACGAGGACGATGACGATACCGAAGTCGTCCAATTCTCCTTTGGCGTGCCCTTTTAGCCATGGCGTGTTATTGCATGTGTAGTCGAGGAACAAAACCCAGGAGCACGACGTTGAATGCGGTGTGTCGATTGCTGATAGTGAGCGTGGGCCTCATGGCGTCGTGTTTCGTCGCTGCCCAAAATTTGAAGATCGGCGTGGTCAATATCACCAAGATTCTGGACGAAGCGCCCCAGGCCCAGGTGGCCTTGTCGCGCATCGAACGGGAATTCGCCCCGAGAAACCAGGGATTGACCGATGCAAGGCGAAGCTTGCGCTCCCTAGAAGAGCAGTTGCGGCGCGATGGCGCCATCATGAGCGACGACGAGCGGCGGCGTTTGGAGCGGGATATCCTCGCCCAGCGCCGGGAGATCAGCCGTTCCATGAGCGAGTTCCAAGAGGACATCGCCTTGCGCCGCAACGAAGAGCTCACCAAGCTGCAACGGGTGGTGCGGCAGATCATCACCCAGCTGGCCCAGGAGCAGCGCTTTGATCTCATCGTCCACGACTTGGCGGTGATCCACGTCAGCCCGGCCCTCGACATCACCGACGAGGTCCTAGAGCGTCTCAAGTAGATTGGGTTTGTGTGCACACCTTAGCCGCCATTGCCGATGCGTTGGGCGCCCGCCTCAAGGGAGACGGCGCCATCCAAGTGCGCGGCATCGCGCCCTTGAACCGCGCGACCGCTGACCAGATCAGCTTCCTCACCCACCCCCGCTACCGGCCCTGGCTCGCCACCACCCGCGCGGCGGCGGTGATCTTGGATGCCAAGGACGCCGACCACTGCCCGGTGGCGGCGTTGATCGACGACCGCCCGCAATTGCTCTACGCCCGGGTGGCGGCGTTGTTCAAAGAGCCCGTCGCCAACCTCCAGGGGATCCACCCCAGTGCCTGGGTGAGCGATGAAGCCCATGTGGCCCCCGACGCCTGGGTGGGACCGCTGAGTGTGGTGGAGGCCGGCGCCCAGTTGGCGGCGGGGGTGTTTGTCGGGCCCCGCTGTGTGGTGGGGGCCGATTGTGTGGTGGGGGCCCACTCCAAGCTCTTGGCCTCGGTGACCTTGGCCGCCAAGGTGCGCTTGGGGGAGCGGGTGGTGGTGCAGCCGGGGGCGGTGATCGGCAGCGAGGGCTTTGGCTACGCCTGGACGGGGCAGCGCTGGGTCAACATTCCCCAGTTGGGGGGGGTGACCATCGGCGACGACGTGGACATCGGCGCCAACACCACCATCGACCGGGGCAGCCTCGACGACACCATCATCGAGGCCGGCGTCAAGCTGGACAACTTGATCCAAGTCGCCCATAACGTCCACATCAAGGCCCACACCGCCATGGCCGCCTGTGTGGGGATATCGGGCAGTGTGGTCGTCGGCGAGCGCTGTCGCATCGCCGGGGGCGTTGGCATCGCCGGGCATTTGCACATTGCCGATGACGTGGTGATCACCGGCATGTCCTTGGTGAGCAAATCCTTGCGCGCCAAAGGGGTTTACTCGTCGGGGGTGCCCGTGACACCCAACCGGCTGTGGAATAGAATCACCGCCCATCTGCGCCGCCTCGACGCCCTAGCCCGGCGCCTCAAGGCCCTAGAGCGCTTGGTTGGCGTCGACAAGACCGATAAAAACCGAGGATAGGTCCTTGAATGTGATGGAAATCAACGAGGTGCTGCAATACCTGCCCCACCGCTACCCCTTTTTGCTCATCGACCGCGTGTTGAGCTGCGAACCGGGCCATCGCCTCGTCGGGGTGAAAAACGTCACCTTCAACGAACCCTACTTCACCGGCCATTTTCCCCAGCGCCCCATTATGCCCGGGGTGCTGATCGTCGAAGCCCTAGCCCAGGCCACGGGCATCCTGGCGTTTAAAACCGAGCAGCGCCGTCCCGATCAGCAGTCCATGTACTACTTGGTGGGCATCGACAAGACCCGTTTTAAACAGCCGGTGGAGCCCGGTGACCAATTGATTCTCAACGTGGATTTGCGGCGCATCCGCCAGGGGGTGGGGGTGTTTGACGGCGAGGCCAAGGTCAACGAGCGGGTGGTGGCCTCGGCCGAACTCATGTGTGCCCGGCGAGAAATCTACTCATGATCGACCCCCGGGCGGCGGTGGATCCCAGGGCCAACTTAGACCAAGGCGTGCGCGTCGAGCCCTTTGCGGTCATCGGCCCCGAGGTCACCATTGGCCGCGGCAGTTGGATCGGCGCCCATGCGGTGATTCGCGGGCCGACCTCCATCGGTTGCGACAATCGCATCTACCAGTTTTGTTCCATCGGTGACGATCCCCAGGACAAAAAGTACGGCGGCGAGCCCACTAGGCTTACGATTGGCCACCGCAATGTCATTCGGGAGTACACCACCATCAACCGCGGTACCATTCAGGATCGGGGTGTCACGATGGTGGGGGATGACAACTGGATCATGGCCTATGTCCACATCGCCCACGACTGCCGGGTGGGCAACCACACGGTGTTCGCCAACAACGCCTCCCTGGCGGGCCACGTCCAAGTGGACGACTACGCCGTGTTGGGGGGCTATACCTTGGTGTATCAATTCTGCCGACTGGGGGCCTATAGCTTTTCCGCCTTTGCCTGCGGCATCAACCACGATGTGCCCCCCTTTGTCATGGCGGCGGGCTACCGGGCCGAGCCCCGGGGGATCAACGCCGAGGGTTTGCGGCGCAACGGCTTTAGTGCCGACGAGATCCAGGCGGTGCGTCGGGCCTACAAGCTCCTCTATCGTTCCGATCTGCGCTTAGAGGAGGCCGTGGCGGCCATCGGCGAGTTGGTGGTGGAGTGTCGTCCCTTGGCGCGGCTGGTGACCTTTCTCCAAGACGCCGGTGAGCGCAGCATCATCCGTTAGCGCCCTGGCTGGGGGCGGGTTGCGCATCGCCGTGGTGGCGGGGGAGCCCTCGGGGGATGCGTTGGGGGGCGGTTTGCAAGTCGCCCACAACCACCACAAAGCCCACCACCCCACCAAAGCACTCCCCCG
>JBHJHK010000037.1:0-2731 GCA_050330975.1 Candidatus Competibacterales bacterium
ACAACTTTGTATAGAACTGGGATTTGTGGTTGTAGCTTGTGCCGGCGAAGTCGTTGAGATAGAGGCCCCCGGGGGCGACGATGGAGGGCCAACGGGCCACGGCCGTGGCACCGGTGATGAGGATCAAAATGGGGTAGACCAACACCTTGAGCAGGCCAAAAAGCACCAACACCCCCAGAAGAATCTGCAAACCACCGAGAATTTGCAACAACTGGGGCTCGGTGAGGGTATCGAAGTAAATCACCTCTCCTTGGCTGTCCTCGGTCTCCCCTTGGGTCACCCGGATCGCGTCCTCGTTGCCGACCATCTCGATGACGGGGTCGAGGTAAAAGCGATTGAGCACGGTTTGGGCGTGATTGAGGTCGACGAGCTTATCGACACCCCAGGTGACCATCAACAGCGCTAGGGAGATGCGCAACAACACAAGTGTAAATACTTTCATTCCAGGCTCCTAGACACGCCGCAGCTCGCGGCTCGTGTGATTGCAAGGGAAAGCTCTCCTAACCAAGACAGCATCAAGACAGCATTTCGACCATAAGTAGTCCCGCGGGGACAGATTATGGTCACATTTGCGGTGTCTTGCCCAGGACGGGGCGCAGCCAAGTCCATCCAAGGGCAAAATCCCCCGGAGTGTCGGGTGCCGTGCCCTTGTTATCGATGGTATTTTAAGCCATGATGCCAAGCTGCCTAACAGCGAGCACAATCTACGGCAACCTTCCCAAAGGCATAGCGGAGACCAAACGCCATTGCCGTCGATGTCGACTCCCTTAAGACCTAGGGAACCAACGCCCACTGGGGATTGATCATGGCGCAAGCGACCATCACGGGCATCGGTTTTAGCACCAAAGTAGGCTCCCAGGGCCTGTTGGATCTCGATGCCACCCTAGCCCGCTTTGAAGAGCAAGGCGTGGACTTCGCCGAGCTATCGCTGTTCGACGAAGACCTCATCTGCGGCGGGCGCATCCTCACCCAACAGCTCGAACGTCTCAAGGTGATCTGCCAACGGCGCCGCGGCCTCAAGTACACCGTCCACGGTCCACTGGGCGCCAACTTCATGGACGAGCCCCATTTGGATCTCCATTTGGACGTCTGCCGAGCCATGGTGGAGATTTGCGCTGCCATCCACAGCGACGTCCTCGTGATCCACGCCGGCCGCGCCCACGGTCGGGCCCTGGACGACCTAGAACGCCTCAAGGCCGTAGAGCGCGAGGCGTTGCGCGCCTTGGGAGATTTCGCTGCCCCCTTGGGGGTGCGCCTGGCGGTGGAAAACTTGTTCTTGGAAGACGAGCACCACTACACCCACGATCCAGTCCAGTTGGCCGAGACCCTAGCCGCCCTCGATCACCCCCAAATCTGCGCCACCCTGGACTTTAGCCACGCCTACATCACCACCACCTTCAAGGGTCAAAACTACCTGGAGGCCCTGGGGGCCTTGGCGCCGTTGGTCAACCACCTCCATGCCCACGACTCCTTCGGCCGCCCCAAGACCGTGGCCACCCGGTTGACCGCCGAGCGCATGGCCTACGGCCAGGGCGACCTCCACTTGCCCCTGGGCTGGGGCAATATCCCTTGGCAGACCCTGGCGGAGACCTTGGATTTTCGCCCCAACACGGCCCTTATCGTCGAATTGCCGGCCCGCTATTGGTCGGAGATGGACCTTTGCATTCGCCAAGCCCGGGCCTTTCAAACCACCGTCAATGCCCGCGCCCCCTCGCGCTAGCCCGGGGTCGGGGGATGGATCGGTCTGTCATGGAAGCTTAATAATCCCTTCGTGCTTCCGCAACGGGTTCGGCACTACTATGGGGATTTTGACGAGCTGAAAGTGGGAGATACCGTGGCCGAGCTTAGCTACCGCACCGTGTGGATCTCGGATCTACACCTGGGGTTTCAAGACGCCAAGGCGGAGTTTCTCCTGGCGTTCCTCGAAAATACCCGCTGTGACACCCTCTACATCGTCGGCGTCTTCATCGATTTTCTGCGGATCAAGCGCTGGCGCTGGCGGCCCTCCCACCAGCGGGTCCTCGACCACCTCCTAGAGCGGGCCAGGCGGGAGCGGGTGATCTACATCCCCGGCAACCACGATGCCGTGGCCCGCCGACATCTCAATACTTCTTTTGCCGGTATCGAAGTCCTGGGAGAGGCCATCCACCACACCGGCGATGGGCGGCGGTTTTTGGTCACCCACGGCGACGAATTCGAAGTGCCTCCCCCCTATCGACTCCCCTGCTGGGTGGGGGATGGCGCCTACGCGTTGCTGCGCATCGCCAACCGCTGGACCAACCAGCTGCGGGGTCTAGTGGGCCTGCCCTATTGGTCCCTGGCCACCGCCCTCAAGGCGGGCCTGCCCAGCGCCGCCCGCCACATCGAACGCTTTGAAATCCAAGCGGCCCATTGCGCCTTGGAGCGCGGCCTAGCGGGTATCATCTGCGGCCATATCCACAAACCCGCCCTGCGGGAGATCGACGGCGTGTTATACTGTAACGATGGCGATTGGATGGAGAGCTGCACCGCCCTGGTGGAACACGGCGATGGTCGCCTCGATATTCTCTACTGCGCCGAGACCACCACGGTACTGGCCAGCCGCCAGCCCACTGTCGCCCCGCACCCCCTTTCCCACTGGACGTGAGGTCGACCCCTCGCCGCCCTCACTGTTGTATTTCGGTGTGCACCACGTCGAAAAACCCCGAAGATCACCCCCCCGGCCCCCATGGTTGAGTCGCATCCTCGCCTG
>JBHJHK010000038.1:0-8025 GCA_050330975.1 Candidatus Competibacterales bacterium
GGGGCGTGAACAACTCAAAATTTGGGGGGCCAAGGGTCACCCTTACCCCGTTGAGTACCACCACGCCCACGGCCCAGGTGGCCAACAGCGTCATGAGGGGCCGGCCGTAGAGGTGGCGGATGACACTCCCCTCCACGGCCACGCCAATGAGCCCGGTGACCCCAAAGGCAAAGGGGATGGCGGCCAGCAGATACCAATCCAGCAGCCCCGGCGCCCACAGGGCAAAGGCCTGTTGGACCATAAAGGTCACATAGGCCCCCAACATAATAAATTCCCCCTGGGCCAGGTTGATCACCCCCATGAGGCCAAAGATAATGGCCAACCCCAGGGCGGCCATGAACAGCACGCTGGCATAGCTCAAACCGCTGTAGGCCACGGCCAACGACTCCGCCAGGGTCTGCTGGTACTCGATCTCGGCGATGGCCGCCTCTAGGGCTTGGCGAATGTCGTCGTCGGCGCTGTAGTCGGGATCGGCCAAGCGCCCGGTCAGCAGCGTCAGGTTGCGCTGGGAGGGCTGCTGGGCCGTGCGGGCGATGGCCCCTAGGCGGGTGGCCTTGTCGGGGGCGCTGAGGGCGAGGAGGGATTGAATATCTCGCAAACCCGCCGCTACCCCTTCGTCCTGGACCACCCTTTGGGCTTCGGCGATAAACCTCGGGTTGAGATCCTGGTAGCGGCGCTGGAGTAGCGCCATGGCCTCTAGCTGCTGGGCGGCATCCACCGTCGTCAACAGCGCCATGGCCCCGTCGGCCACCTCCAGCCGTCCTCGCAACCGCAGGTTGACAATGGGCGACTTGGTCCGCTCCTCGGGGGGGGCCACGGGTTCAAGGCTCAGGGCATCGAAATGATCCCGCTGACGGTTGCGAAACAAGATCACCCCATCGCCACAGCGCAAGCCCCGGGCCAGGAGGAAGCTCACCGTCTCCTGGGCCCAGGCGCGGCTGGCGCCGCCGGTCAAAAACAGCGCCTCAAGATCGGCGATGGCTCCCAGCCGTTGCTCGGTGTTGCCTTGGCAGAAGACGTCGAGGATGGCCTGGCGCGAGGGGGACTCCTGGGCAGTGGCACCGACCCAAGGCGCCAGGGCCAGCCAGAGGCCCACCAGGAGCCAACCCCATACCCCCCCTGGGGCAGCAGAGCGCTCTATCACAGCGGCGAACGTCCCGGGGGAGCGTCAGGCGCCCTGGAGGTAGGGGCTAAAGGGGACGGGCTCTGGGGTATCGTCGGACTGCCACAGAATATCAAAGCCCTGGGCTTCGTTGACCGAGCCGATGAACACCCCTCGCCACACGTAGTTGTTGGCCCCCGTCAGCTTGATTTCATAGCCCGACGGGCAATTAAACGCGATGCCGTCAAAGGCGGCCCGCACGGCGTCCACCTCGACGCTGCCGGCCTTTTCCGCCGCCTTAGCCCACAAATAGACGGCGTCGTAGGCCGAGACCATGGGGTCGATGGCCGTGTCGGGGCGAAAGGGCAATCCATTACTTGTCACATAGTTAGCCCAGCGGCTCAAGAAGGCCTCATTCTCCGGACCCTCGGCGTTTTGCAGGTAGGCCCAGCAATTGAGGTGGCCCACCAAAGGTTCGGTATTGAGGCCCTCTAGGTCGGCTTCTACCACATCGAGGCCGAGGATGGGGATGTCGGTGGCGAGGATACCCTGGTTGATGATCTCGCGGAAAAAGGCCGGAATGGAGCTGCCCACCACCGTCAAGACAATGATGGGTTGACCGCCGGGCTCGGCGGCAAAGCTGCGAATATCGTTGACCAGGGACTGGAAATTGCTAAAGCCAAAGGGCACGTATTGTTCCCGGTAGCTCTCTTCGCCGATCCCCAACGTGGCCCAGTAGGCCTTGAGCTGCTTGTTGATGGTCCGCGGCCACACGTAGTCAGAGCCCAGCATGTAAAAGCGCTTGGCGCTGCCGCCGTCTTCGCTCATCAGGTAATCCAGAGCCGGCAGTACCGAGCTGGCGGGGGGCGAATTGACGTAGACCACATTGGGGGAGTTTTCCTCCCCTTCGAAGTGCAAGGGGTAGTACAGCAGACCGTTGTTCTGCTCCACCACCGGCAGTACAGATTTGCGCGACACCGAGGTCCAGCAGCCAAACAGGGCGGCCACCTGCTCTTGCTGGAGCAGTTGCCGGCCGAGTTGGGCGTAGAGGGGCCAGTCCGAGGCGGGATCGGTGATCACCGCCTCCACGGGACGGCCGAGGACCCCACCATTGGCATTGAGCTCATCGACGGCCATGCGGGTCACGGCGTTGAGGCGGCCCTCGAGGTTGGCCATGGTGCCCGACGAGGAGTACAGACAACCGATCTTAATGGGAATTTGGGCACTGGCGGGGCGGATAATGGCGGGGGCCGCCGCCAGCGAAGCCGTCGACAGACCAACCGTCTTGATAAAATCGCGTCTTTTCACACCGTCGCTCCTGGGAAGTGAGCCGCGCCAAGCGGCAAGCGCATATGAGGCGCCAATCCCATGAGCAAATTTACTGCCAACTCCTCGGACGCCGGCGTATCTCCCCCTGGTTACGGGTTTCTAGGGCTGGATACCGACGGGGAGGTGGCCCGCATTGCCCGCGAAGGGTGCACTACGGGACTTTACTGAATTGGATGCGCCCCAAGGGAGTGCACGAAAGACAAGGTCAGCCCAACGCCAGCCCAACGCCAGCCCTTTGGCATTGCGATGACGACGGATGGTGAGAACTGGGATTAGGACTGGGACTCCTCGGCCGCACCCGAGGACAACAGCCGAATGACGATCCGCCGCACCATAAAGCGGGGGGTAAAGCGGTTGCCAAAGGTGCTGAATTTTTCCGGTGCCCCCGGCACCACCAAGGTCTTGCCGGCCCGAAACCCCCGGTGGGCCCGGCGGGCCAGCCACTCCGGAGAGCGGTGGAGCCGCTTGATAAAGGTCAAGCGCTCCATCTTGGCCTGGGTGATAAATTCCGTGGCGATGGCCCCGGGGGCGACGCAGCACACCACCACCCCCGTCCCCCGCACCTCCTCGGCCAACGCCTCGCTAAAGGACAGCACAAAGGCCTTGGTGGCGAAGTAGACCGCCATCTGGGGGCCGGGCTGAAAGGCGGCGATGGAGGATATGTTCATCACCCCCCCTCGCCCACGGGCGACCATCCCCGGCAACAGTAGCCGGGTGAGGTGCACCAGGGCGGTGACGTTGACCTGGATCATATCCAGCTGGCGCTGGGGGTCCAAGTCAATGGTCGGCCCCAGGGCGCCAAAGCCGGCGTTGTTGACCAACACATCCACGGTCAGCCCCCACGCCTCCAGGGTCTGGTGGATCTGGACGGGGGCCGCCGGGTCGGCCAGATCGGCACAGAGCACCCGGGACTCGACGCCGAAGCGCTGGTTGAGGTCCAAGGCCAGGGCCTCGAGGCGTTCCTGGCGACGGGCCAACAGCACCAATTGGCTGCCGTCGGCGGCGAACAGCCCGGCGAGGTCTCGGCCAATACCCGAGGAGGCCCCGGTGATGAGAACGGTTTCGCCGGTTTTGGGGAGGGGGGGAGCGGGAGTGGCCACGGGCGGTCTTTAACCCAACCCCGGGGACTCGGGTTCCCCCAGAGACGGCGCCCACGCCCCCAAGTCCGATCCCCTGGCGACGGGACTCCAGGGCTCGGCGGCCACCGGGGCGGGGGCGACAAGAGGGCCAGGAGGTTGGCTGCCTTTGTCTGCGGCCAAGGGGGCGCTGCGCTCGGGCTTGAGCAATGGCCCCAGGGTGTGGAGGTAGGCGTCGGCACCGCTGTCCCGCTGGTAGACGGGAAAATCCACCGGGCGATCCCGGAAGCTCTTCAGGGGCTGACCCAAACCCCGAATCCCCACCTCCCGGGAGCGGCGAACCCGGTCTAAATCGATTTCCACCGGCATGGTCTCCTCCCCGGCCATGGCCTGGTGGAGCACCGATCCCGAAGGGCCCAGAATCACCGAGCGCCCCACCCCGCCGTCGCCCACGCCGTTGATGTCGAAGAAATAGCACTGGTTGACCGCCGCCGTGGCCCGGGCGATGGCCAGTTCCACATCCCGGTCGATGGTGTCGGTCATGGTGGGGTGGATAATCACCTCCGCCCCCAAACCCACCAGGGTGCGGGAGGTCTCGGGAAACCACATGTCGTAGCAGATGGACAAGCCAAAGCGCCCCACCTGGGGGACGTCGAACACGGCGAATTCTGTGCCAGCGGCGACATCCCCCTCGTAGGGGCGAAAGGGAAACATGTTGCGGTAGCGCAGCACCACCTGGCCCGCGGGGTCGATGACGGGGGCGGTGTTATACACCTGCCCATGGTGGGCCTCGAACAGCGAGCCCGGGATCAGCCAGATGCCGTGGTGGGCCGCCAGGCGGCAAAAGGCCTCCTCGGTGGGCCCGGGCAACGGCTGGGCCCGGTGGGTCAACGGGCCACAGCAGGCCAACTCGCTGAACACCACCATCTGCACCCAGGGGAAACGAGCCATGACCACGTCTAGGCGACGCTCCATGGCGGGGAAGTTGTCGGCGTGGGCGTCGACGGCCATTTGAATGCCGGCTATGGCAAACGGAGTCAAGACAGAGCTCCTTGGGGGCACTGCCCCGGGATGAGAAGCAATGGGACTGGGGCGTCAGCCACCCAGACCCGCCATGGCGACGTATTTGATCTCCAGGTATTCGTCGATGCCGTACTTGGAGCCCTCGCGGCCCAAGCCCGACTCTTTAAATCCGCCAAAGGGGGCGACCTCGGTGGAAATAATGCCGGTGTTGACGCCGATGATGCCGCACTCCAAGGCCTCGGCCACCCGCCACACCCGGTCGTAGCGCTGGCTGTAGAAGTAACCGGCCAGACCGAACTCCGTGGCGTTGGCCTGGCGGATGACGTCGGCCTCTTCTTGGAAGCGAAACACCGGCGCCAGGGGCCCAAAGGTCTCGTCGCAGGAGACCACCATCTCGGCGCGGACCCCTTTGAGCACCGTGGGCTGGAAGAAGCTGCCCCCCAGGGGGTGGCGCTCGCCGCCGGTGACCACCTGGGCGCCCTTGTCCAGGGCGTCGCGGATGTGGGCCTCGACCTTTTCCACCGCCTGGGCGTTGATCAAAGGTCCCTGCTGGACGCCCTCTTCCAAGCCGTTGCCCACCTTGAGGGCGGCCACGGCCTTGGCGAAGCCCTCGACAAAGGCGTCGTAGACCCCGTCTTGGACGTAGATGCGGTTGGCGCAGACGCAGGTCTGGCCGCTGTTGCGGAACTTGCACTGGATGGCGCCGGCCACGGCGGCGTCGACATCGGCGTCGTCGAAGACGATAAACGGCGCATTGCCCCCCAACTCCAAGGAGAGCTTTTTCATGGTGCCGGCACACTGGCCCATGAGGAGCTTGCCCACGGCGGTGGAGCCGGTGAAGGAGAGCTTGCGCACCGTGGGGTTGGAGGTCAATTCGGCGCCGATGACCTTGGAGGGGCCGGTGATGACGCTAAACACCCCGGCGGGGATCCCGGCTCGGTGGGCAAGCTCTGCCAGGGCCAAGGCGGAATAGGGGGTCTCGCTGGCGGGGCGCACCACCATGGGACAGCCGGCGGCCAGGGCGGGGCCGGCCTTGCGAGTGATCATGGCGGCGGGAAAATTCCAGGGGGTGATGGCGGCGCACACCCCGATGGGCTGCTTGAGGACCACGATGCGCCGGTCGCCCAGGGGGGAGGGAATGACGTCGCCGTAGGTGCGCTTGCCCTCCTCGGCGAACCACTCGATAAACGAAGCGGCGTAGGCGATCTCTCCCTTGGACTCGGTGAGGGCCTTGCCCTGCTCCAGGGTCATGAGGACCGCCAGGTCCTCTTGGTGGGACATTATCAAGTCGAACCAACGGCGCAGATGGGCCGCCCGAACCTTGGCGGGGGTGTCCCGCCAGGCGGGAAACGCCCGCTCGGCGGCCTCGATGGCCCGGCGGGTCTCGGCCTCGCCCACGGCGGGCACCGTACCCAGGGTCTCCCCCGTGGCGGGGTTGGTGACGGGGAGGGTTTCGCCGTTGGCGGCATCGGTCCAGGCGCCGTCGATGTAGCACTGTGGGCGAAACAGGCCCTGGTCTTTGAGTTGGTTCATGGTGTTCTATCCCCCGAATGGTTGGCTGGTTTCCATGGGAAGGCATCTGGGTTGTCACCAGCGGGCTTCTCTTGAGTATAGATAACCGGGCGGGGGGAGAATTCGTCCACCCGGTCGTGGGGACCCATCAGGCGGCGGCGGTGGCCGAGGACTGGGCGGTCAAATCCAGGCAGCGGGCCAGGGTGTCCACCAGGTCGTCGATCTGGGCCCGGGTGATGGTCAACGGCGGGCAGACGATCACCACGTCCCGCAACGCCCGGGTGATGAGTCCGTGCTCCAGGCACAGCTGGCGGACTCGGGGGGCCACGCTGCCCACGGGGTCGAAGGGGGCGCGGCGGGCCTTGTCCGGGGTTAGGTCTACGGCGGCCAAGAGCCCCTGACCCCGGGCCTCCCCCACCAAGGGGTGGTCGGCCAGGGTCTGCCAACGACTCTGGAGGTAGGGACCGGTGTCCTCTCGGGTGCGCTCGATGAGCTGCTCCCCAGCGAGGATATCCAGGTTGGCCAGGGCCACGGCGCAGGCGGCCGGGTGGCCGGAGTAGGTAAAGCCGTGGTAGAAGGCCCCACCGTCGATGAGGACCTCGGCGATGGCGTCGCTCACCATCACCCCACCGATGGGCAGATAGCCCGAGGAGAGGCCCTTGGCGATGGCCATCAAATCCGGGCGCACCCCGTAGTGCTGGCAGCCGAACCACTGGCCCAGGCGGCCAAAGCCGCAGATGACCTCGACGCTCACCAGCAAAATCTCGTATTGGTCGCAGATGCGCTGGATCTCTGGCCAGTAGCTGGCCGGGGGCACCACCAAGCCCCCGGCGCCCTGGACGGGTTCGGCGATAAAGGCCGCCACCCGCTCCTCCCCCAGGGCCTGGATTTTCTCCTCCAGGGCCAAGGCCATGCGCCGACCAAAGGCTTCGGGGTCGTCATCGCCGCCGTGGGCGTACCAATAGGGCGCGGGGATGTGCTCGATGTCGGCGATGGGCAAGTTGCCCTGCTGGTGCATGCTCTTGTTGCCGCTCATGCTGGCCCCGGCCACGGTGCTGCCGTGGTAGGCGTAGTCCCGGCTGATGACGACGTTTTTGTCGGGCTTGCCGCGGCTGGCCCAGTAGTGGCGCACGATGCGCACAACGGTGTCATTGGCCTCGGAGCCGGAGTTGGTAAAGAACACCCGGTTGAAGTTGGGCGGCGCCAATTCCGCCAACCGGGCGCTCAAGGCCACGGCGGGGGGATGGGCACTCTGGAAGAAGCTGTTGTAGTAGGGCAGTTCCAAAAGCTGGCGGTGGGCGGCTTCGGCCAGTTCGCCGCGGCCATAACCCACGTTGACGCACCACAGCCCCGCCATGCCGTCCAGGTAGCGCTTGCCGTCGGTGTCCCAGATGTAAACTCCGTCGGCCCGGGTCATGATGGCGCTACCCTTGGCGTGGAGGGCCTTGCTGTCGGTGAAGGGGTGAATGTGGTGGCGGCGGTCGAGGTCCTGCCAGTGGGCCGTGGTGGGGCGTTCGGGGGCAGCACTCATGGGGTTAACTCTCCGGGGTATGACCGAGGGCGATTCGCGTGGGTCGCGGTAGGGGAGATGCCGGCGGAGCGCGGGCGCCGCAGCGCCGGCGCAAGGGGATGCCTGAATGACCCTACTATAGCACTTCCCCTTGGAAGCGCCGGCGCAGAGCTTCGACCCGGTCGCGGTTGACCCCCCAGTCGTAGTAGCCCACCCGAGACGCCGATTTGAGCTGGATTTGCCCTTGCTCTGCCTCCAGGTGGGCCTCTAAATCGTCCACAAAACCGACGACGGCGCTGCGGTACTCGGCCCGCAGGTAGGTGTCCTCTTCGACGATGATACGGCTGCGATCCATGGCGGCGATGGCGGCTTTGAGGCGTTCCCAGGCGGCGGTGGGGGGGCCTGTAAAGGTCAAGGGGGGGATGTGGTGGCGCTGGTCGGCAGGGGGAGCTTGGCTGCTGACGGAGTTGGGT
>JBHJHK010000039.1:0-7332 GCA_050330975.1 Candidatus Competibacterales bacterium
GCGCACCGATCGGGATCGTGCGCCAGTACATCGAGCAGCAGCAGACGCCGCATTAGCCCCCAGACCCAGCATCGAGCCGGACCCGGGGCCGCGCTATCCTTCCCCGCCCTGAAGGGCGAGGCTTGTCGCCCACTTGGTCAAAGATCAGGTTGCCGTCGGCATCCCAGATGGAAAAGGAGCGCCCGCCGTAGGCGAACAACTCGTCGAAATCCCCGTCGCCGTCGTTGTCTCCCAAGATAGTGCTGACCTCCAGGCGCCCCAGATTTTCGTCTTGCTGGAGTTCACCTGCGTTGGGGAAAGCGCTGGGATCTAGGAATAGGTCTCTAATGCGTTCGTCTTCATCCCGGGCGTCGCCTTCGTTGGCGGTGACCAAATACACCTCGCTACCCGTCTCGTAGGCGGCGATGGCATCGGGCTGATAGAGGCCGAAAACCGGCCAGTTTTGAATGTTGATGGCGTCGTCGCGCGGCGGTCCAAAGCCTATGGGCCATGGGGCATGCTCCTGGAGGTTAGAGGTGTCCAGAGTATAAGGAAATCGAGCTCTAGAGCCCTACCTGGCCCCTTGGCGGGGTCGTCCCAGCCAGGGGGCGTTCTATCGCCAAATCGCCCAAATGGACCAGGGCCACACCGACGAGGTGGCGGACCGCTACGGCGAAATCCGCTGCCCCGTCCAGCTGTTGTGGGGAGTGGAGGACCAGTGGATACCTCTGGAGACGGGGCGTCGATTGGCGGCGCTGCTGCCGGGGGAGCGGTTCATCGAAGTGCCCGAGGCGGGGCATTTGCGGCCGCTGCCGTTCTTGAACCCCATGGGTGGATTTGCATTCGCGGCGACGACAGCCAAGCCTAGGGGGCCGGCTGCCGGTGAGCTTTGATGAGATCCAAAACCTGGCGAAACGCCGGGTGGTCGCCGGTTTCCAGCCATTCAAAGGCCAGTTGCTCGACGGTGGCCAGCCGCACTCCCCGCCGCTGCATTTCCTCCAGGGCGATCTCCCGGTCGAGGGCGCCGTGGGAACCCGTGGCGTCGACGCAAACAGTGACGGGTTGCCCGGCTTGGAGCTACCCCATGACCGTCTGGTAGACGCAGACGTGGGTCTCGGCCCCGGTGACGATCACTTCTCCAGGGCGCCCAGCCATGGCCTCGGCTAGGTTGGCTTCCCCCATGGCGTTGAAGTGGCGCTTGGCAAAAATGCTATCCACGTGGTCTCGAAGCTCGGCCACCAGGGTTCCAATGCGCTCGGGATAGTGCTCGGTGGCCCAGACTGGGACGGCCACAGCTCTAGCTATAGCGGTCAAACATCGACAGCGGCGGATGACCTCCTCGCCCCCGGCGATGGCGGGCATGAGTCGCTGCTGGACGTCCACCACCAACAGCAACGAAGTCTCGCGGTGGCTCAACCCAGGGGTGGTCATGGGGTTAGCTTCCCACCGCGGATTCTGTGGGGGAGCGCTCCTCGAGGCCGCACCAGTGGGCGATAAACAACGCGATGGTCTTGGTCACTCGCAACAGCGACCCCAGGTGCACGCGCTCGTCGACACCGTGGATGTTCTCGGCCAGGGGGCCATAGACCAAGCAGGGGCAGTCGCCGTAGAGGACAAACACCCGACCATCCAAATAGCCCGGGGTGACAAAAGCCTGCAGGGCGCGACCGTCGTGGACGGCGGCAAAGGCCCGGGCCAGGGTCGCTTCGGCGGCGCTACCCTCCTCGAGGATGTAACCCTGGGTAAAAAAGCCGTTGTACTCCACCTCGGGGGGGTGCCGGGCCAAGAAGGTATCTTTGGCGCTGGCGGCAGCGATGGCAGCTTCGAGCTCCCCGGCGGCGTCCACAGGGTCGACGCCGGGGTAGAGGGCCGCCCGAACGTGGAGGGTGCACCAGGATGGCACGCTGGATGCCCAATCCCCACCCTCAATTTTGCCGATGTTGATGTTGATGGGGTGCTCCTGGTCTTGGAAGTGGCGGTACTTGTCCTTGCGGGCGTTCCAGGTGGCCTCCAGATCCTGGAGGGCGTGGATGATCGTCCACGCCGCCAGGATGGCGCTGGCGCCGGTTTGGGCCTCCCGGACGTGGACCGGTTTACCCTTGAGGTGGACCTTCAACCAGATGACGCCAACGTTGGCCCGCACCAGTTGGTCGTCCTCGGGCTCGGGGATGAGGGCGGCGTCGGCGCGGTAACCCCGCACCAGGGCCGATAGGGTGCCGTTGCCGGTGGATTCTTCCTCGGTGACCGATTGCAGGTGGAGGGTGGCCGCAGGGTCAAAGCCGGCCCGGCGGATGGCGTCCAGGGCAAAGAGGTTGGCCGCCAAACCCGCCTTCATATCACCGCTGCCCCGCCCATAGAGCCAGTCTCCTTCGATGTGGGGTTCAAAGGGAGGATGGCGCCACATGGCCGCGGGGCCAGTGGGCACTACATCGACGTGGCCATTGAGGATCAGCGAACGGCCGGTCTCCCGCTGGGGTCGGTGGCTGCCCACCACGTTGATGGCGTTTTGGTAGTCGACGGCCACTGGGGAATAGCCCGGATGATGGCGGATGAGGTCTGGATCTGTGGTCCAACGGTCCATGGTCAAGCCCCGGGCCGCTAGGGCGCCATAGAGGAAGTCCTGGATCGTATGCTCTTGACCCCGCAGGGAGGGAAAGCGGATCAGCTGTTGGGTAAAGGCTACCTGGTGGGCAAACCCCGCCTCGACTTGGTCGAGGATGGACGTTTGAAAATCGTGCAAATCGATCATCGCACCTCCGGGGCCGCACCGGCCTTGGGTTGGATGCTGAAGACTACCGTTGGGACCTACCCCCAAAGCTTGAGAGCTCACAGGACAAAGTCAAGGCGGCTGAAGGCTGCGCCAAAACTGTGGGCCCCATGGCGCACCTTTGTGGTCGACGGCGTTTCTCTTTCAGGCATCAGTATCACGCCTTTTTTGACTATCTCTCTACACCCTCTAATTATCGATTATCTCGCAGATCTCCATTCATCGTCTAGGCACAATGGCCGTCATGACGAGGAGCAAACCACAGCTGATCCAGAGACTGAGGGACAGCTTTTGCTCCTGGTCATATTCTTTAGCTGAACCTTGTGCTTGTGATGGGCTTGTGAAACTTACTTGTTGAATAGGAGACTGTGCTATGAGCATCAATAACCTGCAGGCTGTCAATGCCACTGCCGCTGTTGAGTATGGTCAAGATTCCGCTGTGGTTAATTCTCAGTTCCCAGCTATGGGCGGTATTCATCAAGCGGACTTCGCTGGATGCACAACTCCCAGCCACTTTGAAGTTTCCGGTCAAAACCAACAACAGATGCAAATGATGCAAATGATGTTGATCTTGATGCAGATGATGCTTCAGCAGCTGTTTCAGCAGTTGGGTCAATCTGGTGAAGGGGATTCAGGGGCTTCTGACTCCGCCACCGGTGGTAACGCCAACGACAACGTCACCCCTGCTGGGGGTGAGACACCACCGACCACTACCGACGACCCCGTCGACGCCAGCGGCGAAGTCGACGCCGGTGACGAAGTCGACGCCAGCGGCGAAGTCGACGCCGGTGACGAAGGGCACATCGAAGAGGAAGAGGCTGTTGACGTCCTCGCCATGCTGGACCAAAGCTTGGAAGCCTTGGGGGATTTCCTCCAGGACGGCGCTGAATTGATCGAAGATCTGCGCAATACCCTCCAGGGAGGGGACGCTAGTGAAGGCGACGATACCAGCGAAGACCAGATTCAAGATGCCGAGGCCAGCGCCTAAAGCTCAGAGCCAGTGAACTGCGCCAGTCTATCCCCAAGTCAGACCCTCTCCCCAGTTGGGGAGAGGGCTGATGATTGGTGTCTGAACTGTTAGACCGAAAAGCAAAGACCCTAAGGGGTCGCCCCAAAGGCCTTCAGGGCAAAGGGACTGAGGTCGAGTTGACTGGATTCAGCCACCAAACGCTGGGCGATGGCCTCGCCGAGGGCCGCCGAGTGTTTAAATCCATGTCCCGAGCAGGGAGATACCAGGGTCACCTGGGGATAATCGGGATGCTCGTCGATGAAAAAACGCGCCTCGGGGAGCATGGTATACATACAGCTGACACTGCGCAGACAGCCTTTCTCCACGTGGGCGAGGCGTCCGGCTATGCGGCGCTGGAAAAAGTCTTGGGCTTCGGCGGGATCCACTTGCTGCTCTCGATTCTGGGGATCCACAATGGGGTGCTGAAAGGTCTCAGTGGCCAGTTTGATACCCCCCCCCGGGCCATCGAGGGCGGGAAAGCCATAGAAAAAATCCTCGTCGCCATCGCCGTAGACCCACAAAAACGTCGGGAAGCCCCGGGCTTCAAAGGGCGCGACGTCGGCCACGGGGAACCAATGGAGCACCTGTCGATAGACCTGGGCTCGATCCCAAAGGGCTGCAGGCAACAGAGGCTTGATCCACGCCCCCGTAGCGATGCCCAACCGACCAGCCCGGTAGCTCCCCCCCGGGGTACTCACCACCACGCCCTCGCCTCGGGCGTCGGCGCCAAACTCGATCACGGCCTCGCCACCGCGAACCTCCGCCCCATGGCGCTCAGCTAGGGCCAACTGGGCGGCGATACAGCGCTCGGGGCGGAGAAAACCCGCCCCGGGCTCAAAGTAACCCACTTCATCCCCCCGGAGCCTGAAGGGGGGAAAGCGCTGGCCCATGGCGGCGGCGTCCAGCACTTCGTGGTCGATACCGTGCTCCTGGGCGAGGGCCATGGTGCGGGTAACAAATCCCATCTGGCCGTGGATCGACCCCCCGCCAGTGGACCCCTCTAGGAGCAAAAGACCGTTGCGAACCAGCAATTCCTCGCCGCTGTCGACTTCGATGGCTCGCCACAGCTCATTGGCCCGCTGGACAAGGGGCATGTAACACGCCCCCTCCGCCACCGATTGCCGGGTGATCCGGGTGTCGCCGTGGCTCGAGCCCTGTTGGTGGGGGGGGTGAAAGCGATCCAACCCCAATACCCGTTGGCCTCGCTTTGCCAACTGGTAGAGGGCAGCACTGCCCATGGCTCCGAGGCCAACTACCAGGATGTCATAGCTCGTTGGGAAGCTCAGCGCCACAAGGCCTCCTCAGGCGTCCGGTATCTCGTCTCGGAGTTCGGCCAGCCACGCCGCTGCCGAGGCGTCGCTGGGCGCCCGCCAATCCCCCCGGGGCGATAAAGACCCCCCCGAGCCCACCTTGGGCCCGTTGGGCACGCAGGAGCGCTTGAACTGGCTGATTTGGAAGAATCGATAGACAAACCGCTCCAGCCAACCCTTGAGGGTGGCCAGATCGTACTGGTTGCGCCGCTCCTCGGGGAAGTCCGCCGGCCATGACCCCTTTTCGCGGTCGCCCCAGGCCGCCAAGGCCAAGTAGGCGATTTTGCTGGGGCGAAAACCATAGCGGGTGGTGTAAAACAAGTTGAAGTCCTGGAGCTCGTAGGGGCCGATGATGTCCTCGGTGCGCTGGGAGGGCTGGTCATCGTCGCCATCCCCGGGGACCAGCTCCGGGGAAATGGCGGTGTCCAAGACCCCCTGGAGCACCCGGCTGGTGTCGGCGTCAAACTGGTTTGAAGCGATGACCCAGCGAATCAAATACTGGATTAGGGTTTTGGGCACCGAGGCATTGACGTTGTAGTGGGACATGTGGTCTCCCACCCCGTAGGTGGCCCAACCCAACGCCAACTCGCTCAAATCGCCGGTGCCCAACACCAAGGCCCCTTGGTGGTTGGCCAGGCGGAACAAGTGGGAAGTCCGCTCCCCGGCCTGGACATTTTCAAAGGTGACATCGTAGACCGGTTCCCCCCGGGCAAAGGGGTGACCGATATCCTTGAACATCTGCAGGCACGAGGGGCGGATGTCGATCTCGGCAGCCGTGGTGCCCAGGGCCTCCATCAAGCGCCAGGCGTGGTGGCGGGTGAGGTCGAGGGTGGCATAGCCCGGCAGGGTGTAGGCCAAGATGTTCCGCCGCGGCAGCCCCAGGCGGTCCATGGTTTTGGCAGCCACCAACAAAGCTTGGGTGGAATCCAAGCCCCCCGACACCCCGATCACCACCTTATCGATACGGGCGGCGGTCAGCCGCCGACTCAAGCCGTGGACTTGGATGTTGTAGGCCTCGTAGCACAGCTCGTCTCGGCGCTGGGCTTGACTGGGCACAAAGGGAAAGCGGTCGACGGCGCGGGCCAAGGCCAGAGGTCGGAAGGGTGGGGTGAAGGGTACCATCACCTGGCGCAGGGCGGCGACGGCGTCCCGGTGGTCCAGCACACCGTCTCCAAAACTGGTGAGGCGCAGCCGCTCTTGGCGCAGCCGCTCCACGTCGACGTCGGCGACGATCACTTGCTCGTCGGCGGCGAAACGGGTGGATTCCGCCAGCAGAGTGTCCCCCTCGTAGACAAAGGCATAGCCGTCCCAGGCCAAATCGGTGGTGGATTCACCAAACCCGGCGGCGGAGTACAAGTAAGCCGACAGGCAACGACCGGCGTGGGCGGCGCACAGGGTCTTGCGGTAGTCGGCTTTGCCGATGGTGATATTGCTGGCGGAGGGGTTGGCGACGATGGTGGCACCACCCAAGGCGGCGATGCTACTGGGGGGAATGGGGGTCCAGACGTCTTCGCAGATTTCGACAAACAACACAAAGCGCTCGTCGGGGGCGGCGAACAGCAAGTCGTTGCCAAAGGGCACTGGGTCGGGGCCCACCTCGGGGACGACCACCTCGCCAAAGGTGACCTCCCGGGCTGGGGCGAACTGGCGCTTTTCGTAGAATTCCCGATAGTTGGGTAAGTAGCTCTTGGGCACTAGGCCCAACAGGACCCCTCGATGGATGACGGCGGCGCAGTTGAACAGCCGCCCCGCAAGGGCCAGGGGTAACCCCACCACCGCGATGGCGTTGAGGTCGGCGCTCTCGGCCACCACCGTGGCCAGGGCCCTACGGCTGGCGGTCAGCAGAGTCTGCTGGTGGAAGAGGTCGTCGTTGCTGTAGCCCGACAGCCCCAGTTCTGGAAATAGCACGATGGCCGCGCCCTGGTCGTCGGCTGCCTTGGCGAGCCTCGAGGTGGCCTTGGCGTTGCGGGCGGGATCGGCTAGAGAGACCGGGGGGACGCAGACCGCCACTCGGGTAAAGCCGTGGCGGTAGGGGGAGTGGAAAGACAGGGGGGTAGAACTCATGGAAACCCCTTGGCGAGGCGACGGGATTTGACATCCTCCCCGCCCTGAAGGACGGGGATTCCTACGGCGCTACGCACGGACGGAGCCCTGCGCAGTCGCTTCGGCGGGTTCCTGCTGCTGGCCCCCGATGGGGCTCACTTCACAGGCGATCCGGGCTGTGGGCTCCCACCCGGCGGAAGCGTCCGCCGTGTCCTGCCCTTCGC
>JBHJHK010000040.1:0-2260 GCA_050330975.1 Candidatus Competibacterales bacterium
GGTGCACCTGCTGTCGTAGTTGTTGCTCTAGGGCGTGGCGTTGCGCGAGCCAGGGTCGGGGATGTTGGGGGGTAGGGGGGGGCTTCTCGGTTGTGAACGGGGGGGGAGGTGGATCGCCGCCGCCCCCAGGTATTTGCGTTCGAGCTCGGCCAGCAGACCGGTGGCCTTGGCCTCCTCGAGCCAGCCATTGAGCCGTTCCAGCAAGGCCTGTTCCCCCTTGGGCACGATAAAGGCGTAGGGAACCTCGCGCAAAGGCTCGGGGAGAAAGCGCAGGGGGATGGCGGGATTTTGGACGCTAAAGTTGCCCAGGGCCAAGCTGCCGGAGATGCCGGCATCCACCCGGCGGTTGGCCACTTCAAAGGCGATGGCCACGGCGCTCTCCCCCTCGTAGAGGATCTCTTTGACGGTGGCTTGCTGGAGTTGGGTGGGCACCCAGCGGGCGTGTCCCCCACCAGCGGCGACCCCCACGACTTGCTCTGGCTGGTCGATATCGGCGAAGGATTGGGCGGGGCTGTCCCGGTGGACCACGATCAGGCTGGTTTCAAGGCCCACCGGATCGCTAAAATCCACCACGGTGCGGCGCTCTTCGTTGATGTAGAAGCCCGAGAGGGCGACATCGCAGCGCCCGGCTTGGAGAGCGGGAATGGCGGTGCGAAACGTCACCTCGACGATCTCGTGTTCCACGCCGAGCTCGGCGACAAAGGCCTCGGCCAGCTCGACGTTGATGCCGCTCCACGCCCCCGACAGCGGGTCTTTGACGTTGAGGGGGGTGTAGGGTGCCATGCAGTTGCGCAGACTGCCGCGCCCTTGGATCTCGGCCAGTAGGTCGGCTAGGGCCAGGGTGGGAAGCCCTAGGACGAGGATGAGCGAGCAGACCGCAATGACCGGGCGCGTGGGGCGCGGGTTGTGGGACCGTACCGACATGACATTACCTCAAAGGGGTTGGGGTATTGTGGGAGGGTGACCATCTGCGCTGACCAACCCCAGTCTGGGTCGGTCAAAGGAGGCACATCACGCTGACGAGTTTACCAAAATCGCCCCCCTCGACTCGATGTGGTAGCACCGACAGGTCGACCCCGAGGGGGGGAGGGCCCTAGGGGACCGAGCGCCGTGCCAGTTGCCAAATCGACTGGTGGGGATGGGCCACTACGGCGTTGAGCAGTTGCCCATAGTGTTCCGCCATGGACGCGACGCGCCGGGGGGCAAAGAGGTCGCAGGCATAATCCCAGCGACAGCGCAGGCCGCGCCCGCCATCCCCGGGGTTGGCCACACGCTCCTCCACGGCGATGAGGGCGAGATCGTCTTTGGCGATCCGATAGGGGATCGACTCGCGGCTCGCGGCGACGCCGGGAAGCCCCAGGTGTCCTGGCGGCGCATTGTGTAGCACCAACCGGGTCTGGGCAAACGGATTGTGGCTCGGGTTAGCGGGGAGGTTGAGCCGCTTTTGGATCGAGCTAATGGGGAGATCCGGGTGGGCTAGGGCCTCCAGGGTGGTGTGTCGCACCTGCTCCAACAGCTCGATAAACGAGTCACCGCGGTCGTTTGCCAAGCGGGTGCGCATCACCAGTCTATTGACGAAACAACCCACGAGCCCCTCTGTCTCCCGCAGGGGGCGCGTCGCCACAGAGTTGGCCACTAGGATATCGTCTTGGCCGCTGTAGTGGGCCAGCAGCAGCTGAAATGCGGCCAACAGAATCATGTAGAGGGTGGCCCCGTGGGCACTCGCCAGGGCCTGGAGTTCGTCGATCAGGGCCTCATCGAGCTGACGTTCGAGGTAGGCGCCACGGCCAGTCATCACCGCTGGACGGGTGTAATCGGTGGGTAGCACCAAGCGCTCGGGAGCTCCCTCGAGCCGTTGACACCAATGGCGAAGCTGGGTCTCGAGTCGCTCGCCCTGGAGCCAGTGGTGCTGCCAGGCGGCGTAGTCACTGTAAGCAATGGGTAGTGGCGGCAGATCGCTGGGCCTTTGGGCTCGACAAGCGCCGTAGAGTTGACTGAGCTCCCGCAGCAGCAGCGCCATTGACCAACCGTCAGTGATGATGTGATGTAAGGTCACTACCAGTAGGTGTTCACTGTCGGCCAACACCCCGAGGGTGGCCCGCAGTAGCGGCCCCCGTTCCAGGTCAAAGGGAGCACTGGCCTGACGACAGAGCCACTGTTGAAGGGGGGGGCCTGCGCCTTGCAGTGCGTCGAGGGAGACGACCTGCAATGGCGAATAGGGGGGTAGCAGGGCGACACTTGGCCCTCCGGCGACCTGCGG
>JBHJHK010000041.1:0-3846 GCA_050330975.1 Candidatus Competibacterales bacterium
ATAATTTGCTCGCCTTGCGCCAGCCCAACAGCTGCAGGCGGTAGTAGAGGTTGGGGGCGGCGATAAACAGTTGCTTGAGGAACCGAAACGACAGGGGTTCGCCATAGGTGCCCACCCAGCGGCGACTCTCGGTGAAGCGGATCACGCGCTCGGCCACCTCCGCGGCCTTGGGTGCCGACTCACAGCGCTTGGCGCGAATTTTATAGCCTCGCTCGTTGAGGCGGTTGGTGGGGGCCCACGACAGGGGTCCATAGATGGCCCCGGGGCGGTAGAGCCGAACCCTCACCTGGGGGTTGGCGCTGTGCAAAATGGGGCCCGTGCCCGTGGCGAAGTAATGGAGGGCGATCTTCGAGGCGTGGTACAAGGGGCCGAAGGCCGATGGGCTGCCGTCGGCAATGGAGCCGATGAGGACGATATCCAGGGGCTTTTGGGCCTCCTCGGCGGCGATGAGGGTAAAAAAGGCCGGGAACAAGTAGTTGATGCGGGTGATGGACTCGGTCATGGACACTAGAGGTTGGCCCTGGGGGCCGATCTCGGCCTCGATCTGGCCGGCGTTGAGGTACACTCGGTCGGCCTGGAGCGCCACCAACCCCCGGGCATCGGCTTCGCTGGCCTGGTGGGAGGTGATCACTCGGCTACAGGCCTCGTGGTGATCGAGTTCCCGGCGGGTGACGCCCAAGACCCGCCAACCCCGGGCCAAGTGGGCCTCTCCCAGGGCCTGGCCCAGGGTGCCGGTGATGCCGGTGATCAACACCGTGGGCGGCGCCCCGTCGGGCACCGCCTCGGCGATGGTATGGGTAGCGGGGGTCTGGTGGGCCGAGTCGCCGGCGGCGATTTCGTGGGTCAGCTCATCTGTCATTTTACAAATAATCCCTGTGGAGGATGTCCGCCACTCGCAAGGCGTTGGCGATGGTTGTCAAGGCGGGCCCCACCCCCAGAGACGACGGCAACACGCTGGTGTCCACCACAAAAGCATTGTCCACGGCGTGGAGGCGGCACTCGGGGTTCACTACGGAAGTGGCGGGGTTGCGACCAAAGCGACAGGTGCCCACCTGGTGGGCCAACCGCAAGCTGGTGCGCTTGGGGACGTGGGCCAGCACCCAACAGTCGCGACCCCGGGGCAAGGCCTTGAGGACTTGGCGCTTGAGCAACGCCGCACGCCTGAAATCATCCCGGTGGTAGCGGTGGTCTAGGTGCAACCCTCGGCTGTCGCGGTAGACCCGGTTGCGCCCCTGGGGCACGTCGTCGATACTCCCCACCAACATCAACAGCCGCTGGTAGAGGGGGTCGATCCACTTCGGCGGCAACACCTTGGCGAGCCCCGGCACCTCCCGGACCAAGGCCCTAGGTGGCGGCGGGGGCAACTGTTGGACATAGCCGAGCTTCTGGTCCGCCACTTGGTACCAATCGGCGAGGCCAATCTGTTTGTGGGGCTCGGCATGGAGGTCTTGGGCCCGGGGCAACACCACGGCGAACAACACCCCCAAGTGGAGCATAAAGTGCCGGCCCAAGGCCGGATGGTCGGGGGTCACCAGCCCCAAGCGCCCCAAGAGGTCGGGGGTGTTCAAGGCCCCGGCGGCCACCACCAACACCCGGGTGGTCACCCGGTGGCTGCGGCCGTCGGGGCCCTTGAGGGTCACGGCCTCGACGCTGCGCCCCCGTCGCTCCACCCCCACCAGTTCGGTTTTCAACCACAAAGCGGCGCCGAAGTGGGCCACGGCCGGGGCGACACAGCGATCGGCGGCACCAAAACGCGATTGGTTGGGACAGCTGTAGCCGGGGCAGCGGGCACAGCCCAAACAGGTGGCGGGATCCAGGGCCAGGGGCAGGCGAAAGGGGGCGAGGCCCCGGGCCTCGAGCTGTAGGGCCAGCCGTCCCGCCGCCCCCTGCCAGGGCATGGGCGGTGCGACGTAACCGGCGGGGTCGCCCGTCGCCTTGAGGGGGAAGGCATCGCCGTCGCCACACACCCGGAACAGGGTCTCAGCTCGGGTGTAATAGGGCGCTAGGTCGGCGTAGTCCAAGGGCCACTCCCACTGATCCCGGGGCAGATGGTCGGCGAAAAAGCGCCCGGGGGTGAAGTCCACCGGGGCGGCCCGCAACAGCGCCGCGCCGTAGCGACTGCTGCCGCCCCCCAACACCCCCCCCACCAAGGGCCTGGCACTGCCCTCGCGACTGTGGAGGGGCTCGGGGTAGGAGGCGCGGCGCTCCACCAGCATGGCCACATCGTCCCGGGTGGCGGGGGTCGACGCCAACACCCCGCCCCGCTCCACAAACAACACCCGCCGCCCGGCCCGGGCCAAGGCGTAGCCCGCGGTGCCGCCCCCAGCGCCGGTGCCCACCACTACGGCGTCGTAGTCCCAACCCGCCGGCGCCCCACGGGCCCGGGGCCCGGGGGATGGCGGGGGGAACTCCCCTGGCCGCGGCGACTCCATAGGCGTGTTTTGATGTGCCACCGAGTTCTCCTGCAATGCTCAAGCGAATGGCCCTTGGCCTCAGTTTGGCCGCCGGTCTGGGGATTTTGGCCAGCGCCGCGACGGCGACCGAGACCAACCCCCTACCCCGCTTTGTAGACGCCGCCAACCAGCGGCGTTTCGCCCCGGCCATCGAGCGCCTCGCCGCCCGTTACCAAGTGCCCGCCGCCCTGGTCCACGCCGTGGTCAGCGTCGAGTCGGGCTACAACCCCAGCGCGGTCTCCACCAAGGGCGCCATGGGCCTGATGCAGCTCATGCCCGCCACGGCGGCGGACTACGGGGTCGACGACCCCTTCGACCCCGAGGCCAACCTCCGCGGGGGCATCCGCCACCTCAAGCGTCTGTTGAACAAGTACCGCAATATCAGTCACGCCCTGGCGGCCTACAACGCCGGCGAGGGCAACGCCAAACGCCACCGGCGTTCGATTCCCTTTGAGGAGACCCGCCGCTACGTGGTTCAAGTGATCCAGCTCTACCAGCGCTACCTGCAGCGGCTTCCCTGACAGCTCGGCGCCGCCCCGGACTCCCCGACCTTGTTCCTCGACATCCCCCTCGCCCCCCCCTGGCTGGCCCTGCTGGCGCTGGCCTGGGGCGCCCTCGTCTACCGGGCCGTTCGCGCCGCTCCGTGGCGGACATTGTTCCACAACCGCCTGGGGGGCCTCTACGCCGCCGCCACGGCGTTGCTGGTAGCCCTGTGGAGCCTCGGCGCCGGGCTGCCCAAGGGCATGGATTTTCACCTGTTGGGATTGACGGTCTTCACCCTGATGTTCGGCGCCCCCCTGGGAATATTGGGCGCCAGTGTCGCGGCCACGGCCACGGCTTGGTGGACGGAAACCTGGCAAACCTTGCCCCTCAACGCCCTGGTGATGGCGGTCTGGCCCGTGGCGTTGAGCCACGGCATCTATCGCCTGGTCCACGCCCTGCTGCCCCCCCACATCATGCTCTACATCTTTCTGTGCGGCTTTTTCAACGCCGCCCTCACGGTCACCGTGGCCCTGGCCACCACCGTGGCGGCCGGACTGCTGTGGGGGGAGACCTTCCCCCTGCTGCGGAACGCCTGGGGTTTCCTGCCCCTCTATGCCTTTGCCGAGGCCTTCTTCAACGGCGTGGTGATCACCGGCCTCGTGGCCCTCAAACCCCAGTGGCTCCAGACCTTCGACGACGCCATTCACCTCCCCCCCTAATCCCTCTCGGATGACTTCCGTGGACTAGAGTTAAAGGAGGGGGCAAAAACCCAGAGACCGCCAGTCGCCCCAGACGACGAACCGTCGGCCCCGCCCACCCCATCCCTTTTTTTAGCTAGTTGCGTCCGCGAGGATTTTACCATTCTGTAACCCCTCCCATTTTGGTCCCCGCCACCCCGGTCAACTCAATT
>JBHJHK010000042.1:0-6393 GCA_050330975.1 Candidatus Competibacterales bacterium
ATAGTCATATCACTTGAACGATCCCTACACCGTTGAGCTGCGCTACCACGAGCCCATTCTCCACCGCCCCCAACCCCACATCCCCCGCAATCCCCGTACCAAGCCTGTGGATTTGGTGGCCAACCAGCCCAGGATCGTCAAGAGCCGCAACGGTTTACTGGAGTACACCCTAGAGGCGCGCTACGCCGATGCCGTGGTCAATGGCCAGCGCCTCTATATGCGTACCTACAATGGTCGGATTCCCGCTGATACCCTGGTGATTCGCCCCGGTGATATCCTGCGGGTTAACCACATCAATGCTATGCCCGAGGTGGTGGAACCCCCCCACGACAATATCAACCACCCCCACGGCTTCAACGATATCAACCTCCACACCCACGGCTTTAACACCAGCCCCATCGGCAACGAGGACAACGTCCTCATCACCATCAAGCCCGGTGATCACTTCCTCTACGAACACTTCCTCGACGCCGACCACCCCTGTGGCGCCTACTGGTACCACCCCCACAAGCACGGCGCCACCGGGATTCAAGTGGGGAGCGGCATGGCGGGCTTTATCATGGTGGAGGGGGGGCAGGACGATCTGCGCAAGATCCCCGAGATCGCCGCCGCCAAAGAAGTTCACCTCATGCTGCAGGAGCTCTACATCGAAGATCGCGAAGATGGTGTCGGGGTCTTCGAAGAGTTTCCCCACGTGGCCAACTTCTACTACAGCGACAAAATCCGTTACGAGCAGACGGTCAACGGTTTTGCCTGTAACGAGATTGGTCGCGATGGCTCGGTGGTGATCCCCGAAATCCGCATGCGCCCCGGTGAAGTCCAGCATTGGCGCCTCTGCCATGGCGGTATTTTCCAGAACTGGCGCTTTAGTATCGAAGGGCACGACAGCCACATGATCGCCTTCGACGGGATGAACCTCGAAGCGCTCTGGAGTGTCGGTGACTTTGAATTTATTTCCGGCCAGCGCCGCGACCTTCTGGTGAAGGCCAGCATGAAGCCCGGTGTCTATCCCGTCAAACGGTCGGCCTACAAGCAGGGGGCAGAGGTCAACCGGTGGCCGGAGATTACCCTCTTCAATCTGGTGGTGGAGGGGGCGCCCATGGATATGCCTTTGCCCAAGCGGCTCAAGCCCTCGCCGCGGATGTACTACATCAAAGACGAAGATATCGTCGCCAAGCGCGAGTTTACCTTCGACTTTATCGATGACACCGCCCATGGGCTGTTCCTCTACCGGGTCGATGAGCGCACGTTTAAGCCGGGACGCACCGACTTCACCATGGCCCTTGGCACCGCCGAAGAGTGGGTGTTGCACAATAACTGCGCTTCTGACCACCCGTTCCACTTCCATGTCAACTGGTTTGAATTGCACCGCAAGGTGGATGCCCAGGGCAATGTGGAGGTCTTTGATCCCCCGGTGTGGATGGACTGTGCCAACATCCCCGTGGGGGGGCAGATCACCTTGCGTCATCGCTTTGAACGCTACCAGGGACTCAGCGTTTTCCATTGCCACATTTTGACCCACGAAGACGAAGGGATGATGTCCTTGATCGAGTTCATCGATCCAGAGCCCTACAGTCAGGAGATCGGCCGCCGCGGTGGGGTGATGCTCTCCAACGATTGGGCCAACAATGTCAAAGTGACTTTTCCCCACGACTGTGTCGAAGATGGCACGGTAGTTACCTACCGCTATAGCTCCTCGCCCCTGGCCCCCACCATCAACCCGGCGCCGGCCCTCTGGAGCGAGCAAGCGGTGGACTACAATCGCTTCTTTACCCTGAGTGCCCAGCGCAACGGTCGCCCAGTGACCCGCTTGGGGCGGGATTTTATCGTAGAGGTCAAGTACTCCCCCGCCCAGTTGGACGAATCCGAGGGTTATGAGCTGATCCCCGGCACTACCATGCTCTACCGCTACGACGCCAAGGCCAAGCGCTGGACCCATGAAGGCATCAACCTCATCGCCATCACCGGCGAGACAGTATTGGCCACCACGCGTCACTTGGGCCAGTTTGCCATCTCTGGTCTGGTGGGGGGTGACGGTAAGCCCCGCCCCATTGGTGCGGTCGTGGAGGCGTTTGGCCAGCGGCCTATCGCCAAACACATGCGCTCCCCTTGGGTGCTTGGCTAGCAGCGGGCAAACGGGTAGGGGGTTAACCCCCCAGCCCATCTGCCCTGTGGCCCGGGGAAGAGGTCATATAGTCGACCTTGTGCAAGATTTGGCTTTCAAAAGCCAAAAAAGCAAAGCAACTGCCTGATGATCAAAGGTTTCTTTGAGTTGATCAACAAGTGATTTCAGAGTGATGGCTATAGGTGGGGGTAATTGAATGACGTTGACGCTTGCCACCTGTGGGTCATCCCCTTTAAGCTTGCCCATCAATATGGCCGGCTGGCAACAAAGGCGGGGCTAAATGCTACCACTGATCCTTCCACTGGTTCCCATCGTTGCCAGTTTGGGCGGCGGACTCTACGTCAAACACACCCTCGGACGGCGCCGAGAGCAAAGCCAGTCCCTGGTGGCGCCCGAGGGCGACGGCAAGGTCCAGGAGAAGCCCCCGGAATCCTCCCTGGATATTTATGCCACCGCGTTGGAGCAACAGCTCTCGGCCATGGCCGGGGCACTGCAATTCGAGCGGTTAACACAGTATTTTCTAGACAAAATCCGATCGAAACATCTGCAGCAGGCGCTGAACACCGAGGGGGAGGTGGAAGGGGATATCTCTCCCCATCAACTCGAATCCGACCGCCGCCTCGGGGTGGCCACCGTCAACATCGGCGTCACCCTGGGCGGGTTGTTCTACACGCCCCTGTACATACTGACCATCCCGATGTTGGGCTACCTCTTTATCCCCATTTACCACCACGCCTACCGCGAACTGGTGGATCGGCGCAAGGTGGGGATTGCCTTTCTCGATTCGGTGTTTTTGACCGGGGCTTTGGTGGGGCGCTTCTTTCTTCCCTTGGCCCTGGGGACGTGGTTGATCGAGATCAGCGGTAACCTCTTGGCCCGCACCGAAGATAGCTCGCGCAAGAAGCTCAGCAATGTCTTTGGCGAGCTGCCAAAGCGGGTCTGGGTGCTGCGGGACGGTGTCGAGCTGGAGATACCCCTACAGCGACTGACGGTGGACGACGTGGTGTTGGTCACCGCCGGCCAAACCATCCCCGTAGACGGTACCATTTTGCAGGGCAATGTCAGCGTCGACCAACATATGTTGACGGGCGAGAGCCAGCCGGTAGAGAAAACCGCGGGGGATGGGGTAATGGCCTCCACCAACTTGATTTCTGGGTCGATGCAAATCAAAGTGGAGCGGACCGGCGAGGAGACCCGCGCCGCCCAGATCGTCCAGGTGTTGGAAAACACCTCTGCCTTCACCGGCCTCATCCAAGCGCGGGGCATCAAGATTGCCGAACAGGCGGTCATCCCCACCTTGGCCCTCAGCGCCGTTGGCCTGCCCATCGTCGGACCCAGTGGGAGTCTGGCGCTGTTGACCACCAGCTTTGGCTACAATCTGCGGGTGGTCTCCCCCATCAGTATGCTCAACTTCTTGCAGATCTCCTCGGAGCGAAAGATCCTGATCAAGGATGGCCGTTCCCTAGAGCGGCTGAGCGATATCGATACCGTGGTCTTTGACAAGACGGGTACCCTCACCCTAGACCAACCCACCGTGGGGGAACTCTACACCGCCCATGGTATGGCCCCCGAGACGTTGTTGCGCTACGCTGCCGCCGCTGAGCGACGCCAGACTCACCCCATCGCCCGGGCCATTTTGGCGGCGGCCCAGGACCAAGAGCTCGACACCATCCAGGTGGAAGATAGCAAATACGACATCGGCTACGGCATCACTGTACGGCTCGACGACCGAGTGATCCGGGTGGGAAGTCGGCGGTTTATGGACCTCAACGACATCGCCATTCCCGCCGAGATCGAGGTGGCCCAACACCATTGCAACGAGAACGGCTACTCCCTTATCTACGTCGCCATCGACGGCGACCTCGGCGGCGCCATTGAGATGCGTCCCACCATTCGTCCCGAGGCGAAGCGGGTCATCGCCGAACTGAAAAGGCGCAAGGTCGATATGTACATTATCTCCGGCGACCACGAGCGTCCCACCCGCAAACTGGCCCAGGAGCTGGGGATTGAACACTACTTTGCCGAAACCCTACCGGAAAACAAAGCCGATCTAGTGGCCGGTCTTCAACGGGAGGGGCGCAAGGTCTGCTTTATCGGCGACGGCATCAACGACTCCATCGCCTTGAAACGGGCCGATGTCTCCATTTCGCTCCTGGGGGCCACCACTGTCGCCACCGACACCGCCCATGTGGTCTTTATGGACGAGAGCCTTGAGCAGCTCAATTTCCTCTTTGTGCTGGGGGATGAATACAAGGTCAACATGAGAAATAGCTTGTTGACCACCGTCATCCCCGGGGGAGCGGTGATTGGTGGCGTCTTCTTGTTGGGCATGGGGATCTTCGGTGGGGTGTTGATCTACAACCTGGGGTTGGCCGCTGGTGTGATCAATGCGGTGTTGCCGCGCTGGAGGTTCCCCCGCGTGGAAAGTACGACCTACCCCCGGGGCGCGGTGGCAGTGGAGCCTTCCCCGCTGGAAAGCCTCGCCCCACCGTCCTTTTCCTTGGTGGCCATGCCGAACCCCCCCCATCTCGATCAAAATCAAGGTCGAGGGGAGGAAGGCGTTCAAGAGGGCCATTCGTTGGCCTCTTGACCTCTTACAAGGTCTGGTTCCAAGGTCTGGCGATCGCCTTCCCCCCAGCCGCCATTCACACGTCCGTCGAGCCCCATGTCCCATAGCGCCAAGCCCAATAACTTCCACATGAGTCCCGCCGAGTTTCGCCGCTTTGGCCACGCCATGGTGGACTGGATCGCCGATTACCAGGAGCGGGTGGAGGATTACCCCGTCCTCTCCCGGGTCGAACCCGGGGAGGTCCGCGCGGGGCTGCCCCCCCATCCCCCCCAAGACGGGGAGGCCTTCGACGCCATCATGGCGGATGTCGAAGAGGTGATCATGCCGGGGATCACCCACTGGCAATCCCCCAACTTCTACGCTTATTTCCAATCCAACGCCTCGGGGCCGTCGATCCTGGGGGACCTCCTGTCGGCGGGGTTGAGCGTCCAGGGGATGCTGTGGGCCACTAGCCCCGCCTGCACCGAGTTGGAGAGCCACGTGTTGGACTGGCTGGTGGAGATGTTGGATCTCCCGGCCCAGTTTGCCTCCAGCGGTCGCGGCGGCGGGGTGATCCAGGACTCCGCTTCCAGCGCCACCCTCTGTGCCCTCCTGGCCGCCCGGGAGCGAGCCACCCAGCAGCGCAGCAACGAAACGGGTTGTAGCGGGGATTTGGTGGTGTACACCTCCACCCAGGGTCACTCTTCCATCGAGAAAGCGGCCAAGATCGCCGGTATCGGCCGGGCCCAAGTGCGATTGGTGGCGGTGGACGACGAGTTTGCCATGGATGCCGAGGCCCTGGCCCGCCAGATCGCCGCCGATCGCGCCGCTGGCCTCACCCCTTGTTTTGTCTGTGCCACCGCCGGGACCACATCATCCCTGGCCTTTGACCCCCTGCGGGCCATCGGTGAGATCTGTCGACGGGAGGGGCTTTGGCTCCACGTCGACGCCGCCTGGGCCGGGACGGCGGCCCTCTGCCCCGAGTTTCGCTTTTTCCACGACGGTCTAGGGCTGGCCGATAGCTACTGCTTCAATCCCCACAAGTGGATGTTCACCCACTTCGACTGCGACTGCTTTTACGTCGCCGATCGGGCCGCCCTTATCAACGCCCTCTCCATCTTGCCGGAGTATCTGCGCAATCAGGCCACCGAGGCGGGGGAGGTGATCGACTACCGGGATTGGCAGATTCCCCTGGGGCGCCGCTTTCGGGCCCTCAAGCTCTGGTTTGTCATTCGTCACTACGGGGTGGCGGGGCTACAATACCACATCCGCCAACATATGGCCCTGGCCAAGACCTTGGCCCATTGGATCGAGGCGGATCCCCAGTTTGAGTTGGCCGCCCCCATGCGCCTCAACCTGGTGTGCTTTCGCCATCGCCAGGGGGACGATTTCAACCAACAGCTCCTAGAGCGACTCAACCACAGCGGTCGGCTCTACCTCACCCACACCAAGCTCCACGGGCGCTACACCCTGCGGATGAGCGTTGGCCAGACCCACACCGAGCTACACCATCTAGAAGGTGCGTGGCAGGTGATCCAGCAACAGACCGCCCAGTTGCTGGCGGAGCAGTAGGGTGACCACCGCCCCCCCCCTATCGATCCTCCACGTCAACGACGTCAACGAGATAGGTCCCGTCAGTGGCGGTACCCAGGGGGGCTTGGCCCCCCGGGCCACGATGCGGCCGCGCCTCGCCCGCGCCCACCCCCACAACCTGGTGACC
>JBHJHK010000043.1:0-4000 GCA_050330975.1 Candidatus Competibacterales bacterium
GGGGCCCGCCGGGCTCCGGGCCCCGGGCACGGTGTTCCCCGCCGCGCACTTGGCGTTCAAAACGCCGGGGGGCGGCCTTGCCGCCACCGACCTCGAGGCCCTGTTGGGGCGGCGATTGGTCCGCGGGGTAGTCGTCGACCAGCCCTTGGCCTGGGACGACGTGGCGGTGGAGGTGGCGTCGTGAGCCGGCGCATCTGTGTGGTCATCACCGCCCGCCCCAGCTACGCCCGGGTACAGACGGCCCTAGAGGCCATCGAGGCCCACCCCGAGCTAGAGCTCCAGCTGGTGGCCGCCGCCACCTTGTTATTGGAGCGGTTTGGCAAGGCGGTGAACGTCATCGAGGCCGATGGCTTCACCGTCTCCCGGCGGGTGCACTCCATCCTCGAGGGGGGCAACCTCATCACCGCCGCCAAATCCACAGGTCTCGGCCTCATCGAGTTGGCCACGGTATTCGAAGACCTAAAGCCCAGTGCTGTAGTCACCATCGCCGACCGCTTTGAGACCCTGGCCACGGCAGTGGCGGCGTCCTACATGAATCTGCCCCTAGTCCACATCCAGGGGGGGGAGGTGTCGGGCAACATCGACAACAAGGTGCGCAATGCCATCACCCAGTTCGCCGACCTCCATCTGGTGGCCAACGAAGCGGCGGCGAGGCGGGTCCAGGCCATGGGAGAGGCCCCCGAGGCCATCCACGTCACCGGTTGTCCCTCCATCGACCTGGCGGCCCGCCTCCAACAGGCCTTTCATCCCCCCCTGGATGTCTTTGACCGCTACAAGGGGGTGGGGCCGTGTTTTCCCCTGGAAAGGGGCCAGTATTTTGTGGTGATGCAGCACCCGGTCACCAGCGAGGCCGACCAGGCCCTGGCCCAGATCCAAGCCACCCTGGAGGCCGTAGCGGAGCTAAACTACCCCACGTTGTGGTTTTGGCCCAACGTCGACGCCGGGTCGGACGCCACCTCCCACGGCATCCGCGCCTTTCGCGAGCGCTTTGATCCGGCCAACATTCACTTTTTCAAAAATCTGCCCCCCGACGATTTTTTGCGCCTGGTGATGGACGCCGCCGCCATCGTCGGCAACTCCAGCGTCGGCATCCGCGAGTGCGCCTTCCTGGGGGTACCGGCCATCAATGTCGGCCAGCGTCAGCGGGGCCGCGACCGGGGGGCCAACGTCATCGACGTACCCCACCATCCCGAGGCCATCCGCGCCGCCATGGATCGCGCCCTCCACGCCCCCCGCCCCCCCCGGGACCTCATCTACGGCGACGGGCGCGCCGGGGAGCGCATCGCCCAACGCCTCGCCCAGTGTTCCTTGAGCTTTGTCAAATGATGCCCGTCAACCCCGAGTCGCGGTCTTGCCCATGGCCACACCCCGTCTGATCATCCCCGTCGAGATCAAAAATCGCGAGTTCGACGCCAAACTGCTATTGGCCCTCGCCGCCGGCCGGCGGGGCTTTCGGGTGGTGGTGGGGGAGCGCTACGCCGTGGAACACCTGGCGGCTCGGCTGCCCCAAAGCCTTTACTTGGGCAAGGACATCACCCAGCCGGTGGCGGCGTTGTATCGGCGGCTGCGGGCCTATGGCCACCGGGTGGTGGCCTTGGACGAAGAGGCGCTGGTGTACTACACCGACCAGGTCTACCGCCAGCGGCGGTTCCACGCCGACACCTGCCGCCAGGCGGATTTGCTGTTCGCCTGGGGCCTCGACAACAGCGAATTGTGGCGGCGGATGCCGGATTTCCCCGCCACCCCCATCGCCACCACCGGCAACCCCCGCTTCGACCTGTTCCGCGAGGCCTTCCGCCCTCTGTACGGCCCCGCCGTCGCCGAGCTCCGCCAGCGCTTTGGCGATTTTTGGCTCATCAACAGCAATTTTGGCCATGTCAACAGCTTCAGGGCCGACAACGTCAAGATGCCCGACCCGGATTTGGTCCTCAAGGGGGAAGTGGCGGCGCCCCGCAGCTACGACGCCGGCCTCGCCCGCCACCGCCGGGCCCTCTACCAGCGCTTTCGGGACATGGTGCGCCACATCGCCCAAACCTTTCCCCACAGGACGTTGGTGTTGCGCCCCCACCCCAGCGAAGACGTCGCCAGCTGGCGCCAGTGGCTGGCGGATTGCCCCAACGTCCACATCCTCTACCAGGGCATCGTCGCCCCCTGGTTGTTGGCCAGCCAGCTGCTGATCCACAACGGCTGTACCACGGCCCTAGAGGCCCACTGCCTCGGCATCCCGGCCCTGGCCTACTGCCCCGACCGCGACTCCCCCTTTGAACTCAAACTCCCCAACCGCTTGAGCGTTGGCGCGCCCTCCCTAGAGGCCCTCACCGCCGCCTTGGAGACCGCCACCAAGGCTGGCCCCGAGGCCCTGGGGGCGGCCGAGGACCCCCAGACCACCGCCGAGCGCCGCGCCATACTGGACCGCCATTTGGCGGCCCGCCACGGGGCGTTGGCGGCGGAGCGCATCGCCGACCAGCTGGCGGCCCTGGACCCCAGCTCCCCACCCCCCCTGGCCCAGCGCTGGCGGGCCAGGGCCAAAGGCCTTTACGTCGCCGTCAAAAAGGCCCGCAAGCGGCGCTGGTTCGAAGACCCGGCCCGGCGCACCTGGCGCCACCACCTCTTCCCCCCCACCCCCCGGGAGGAAGTGGTCCGGCGGCTGGCGGGGTTGACCGAAGGCCTGGGGGCGGAAGTGCCCCACCGCCTCAAGACCGTCGGCCCCAGTGTGTTTGAACTCATTCCGGCGTGAACTCCCCCATGGCCACACCCCACCCCCCCACCGTGGTCTTGCCGGTGGAGATCAAAAACCGCGAACTGGACGCCAACGTTCTCCTGGCCGCCGCCCTGGCGGAGCGGGGTTGGCGGGCGTTGGTCATCAGCTATTGGCAACTCGGCGCCGTGGGCCACCGCCTGCCGCCGGCGTTGTGGGTCATGAAGAACGTCACCCGCCGCTCCCTGGATCTCTTCGCCCGGCTGCGGGCCTGGGGACACACCCTGTGGGCGTTGGACGAAGAGGCCCTAGTCATCTATTCCGAAGCCGTCTATCGGCGGCGGCGGTTGGCCTTGGAGACCATGGGTCAGGCCAGGGGTCTACTGGCCTGGGGAGAGGCCAATACCCATCTGTGGCGGAATTACTTGGCCGAGGCCGGGGGTGGGGAAATCCCCATCTACGCCGTGGGCAACCCCCGCCTGGACCTCACCCGCCCGGCTCTGCGGACGGTCTACCACCCGGCCGTGGCCGCCCTCAAGGGGCGCTTTGGGCCCTACGTACTCATCAACAGCAACTTCGGCACCGTCAACCCCAAGGCGGCGGCGCTGTTGCGCCTCCCCCGCCCCGAAGACGTGGCCGCCGGCCGGGTGGCGGCGCCCCCCCACTACGACCCAGAATTGGCCCACCACCGCCACCGGGCGTTCCAGGCCTTCCTCCAGGCCTTTCCCACCCTGGCCCGGCGCGTTCCCCAACTGCAATTTGTGCTCCGCCCCCATCCCGCCGAAGGGGGGAAGCCCTGGGAGGCCGCCGCCCAAGGGCTGGCCAACGCCCACGTGGTCTACGAGGGGGAGGCGGTGCCCTGGATTTTGGGGGCGACGGCGGTGGTCCACCACAGCTGCACCACCGCCGTGGAGGCGTTTTTCTGCGACCGACCGGTGTTCAGTTACCACCCGAGCCCCGATGCCGCCTACCAACCCCCCATCACCCGGGCCCTGAGCCAAGAGACCGCCACCCTGGCCGAGTTGTGCGACGGCCTAGCGGCGGCCGCCGCCGGCCAGCCATCATCCCCGGGGGACAGCGTGCGCTGGCAGACGGCCACCCACTTTGTGGCCTCGGCCAGGGGATCGTTGGCCTGCGACCGCATTGGCCAGCAGCTGTCCCCCGACCTGGAGGTATTCGCACCCCAGCCCCCCTTGACCACGGGCCAGCGCCTGTGGGGTAGGCGCCAGTGGCACCCCCACGAGGCGAGACACCGGCAACCCTAGCGCCCGCCGCCCCCCCGCAACCGGGCCTGGGTTCCCC
>JBHJHK010000044.1:0-5031 GCA_050330975.1 Candidatus Competibacterales bacterium
GTTGTTTCGGGGGTGCTGCGCCCGCCGCCCCCGCGGGCCGCGCTCCGCCCCCCGCCCCCCCCGCCGCTGCACCGCCATCCCGCAGCTCCCCCCGGGCGATGGTCAAGGCGGCGTTGATCTGTTCTAGGCGGGGGCGGAGGGTCGGCGGAGCGACCCCGAGGAGCCCCTCCACCAAGGCCAACGCCTCGTCCAGGGGGGCTAGGGAATCGGCTAATGCCAACAGAGACTACCTCAGGTTGTCTCGCAGCGCTGGTGTTGTTCCCCCAAGCCCTCTATCCCCAAGCGCACTTCGTCGCCGGGCTGGAGGTAGCGGGGGCTGGGCTTTAGCCCCATCCCCACCCCTTGGGGGGTACCCGTGGCGATGAGATCCCCGGGGTAAAGGGTCATAAACTGGCTCAAGTAGCTGATAATGTGGGCAACGGTGAAGATCATATCGCCGGTATGGCTATCCTGGTGGCGTTGGCCGTTGACTTCCAGCCACAGGGACAGGGCCTGGGGATCGGGGACTTCATCGCGGGTCACCAACCACGGTCCCATGGGGGCAAAGCCTTCAAAGCTCTTGCCCTTGGTCCACTGCCCCCCTCGCCGCAGTTGGTAATCCCGCTCGGAGACGTCGTTGAAGACGCAGTAGCCGGCCACCTGCGCCAGGGCTTCGGCCTCGCTCACCCGTCGGGTCACCTGGCCCACCACCACCCCCAGCTCCACCTCCCAGTCGGTGGCCTGGGAGCGCGGGGGAATGAACCGCGGGTCCCGGGGCCCCGTGGGACGGGCCCCCTTGAGGAACACGATGGGTTCGGGGGGAGGTTCCATGCCGGACTCGGCGGCGTGGGCCTTGTAGTTGAGGCCGATGCAGACGATCTTCCCCACCCCTGCCACACAGGGCCCCAGGCGGGTGTTGGGATCGACCGCGGGCAACGCGGTGGGATCGGTCTTCGCCAGACCCTCCAGGGCGGCGGGGTCCAGGGCCGCGGGGTCGATATCGGCGACGACGCTCGACAGATCCCGCAGGGTGCCGTCGGCGGCCCACAGACCGGGTTTTTCGCCCCCAGGGGGGCCATGGCGCAGCAGTTTCACGCACTCGCTCCTTCAAACAGGTGGTTGGGTTGGCATCTTTGTCAGCTCCACCGACCCAATGTAGGCAAAGGTCATGGGGTGTGCAATCGCCAACCCGTCAGCGGGCCAACACCCCGCCGCCGCGGCAATAGTCCCCCAGGGCAAAGGCCAGGGCGGCCACGCCCACCCCGGCGGCCAAGGGTCCCGCTTGGGGATAGCCCCCGTCGTGGCCCACGAGACCCACGGCACAGCCCGCCAACAGCGCCACCGCCAGGCCATGGCCCCAGGGGGTGAAACCCCATTGCCAGTGGCGGGCCAGTCCCACCGCCACCAACACCCCGCCGCTGCCGATGGCGGCGCCCACCATGACATCCACCGGCCAGTGGACCCCCACCACCACCCGGCTGGCGGCCACTGGGACGGCGACGGCCAGCGCCGCCAGGCGGGTCAACGGCGAAGAGGCGCCGTAGACCGCCAGGGCGGCCAGGGTGAAGGCCGTGGCGGCGTGGCCCGAGGGAAAACTGCGGTAGCTGTAGGGGGGGCCAATGACGTTCAAGGCGTCGCCGGCCAACACCGCCGGCGGCCGCAACACCCCCACTGCCCCCTTGAGGCCGTGGACCACCGCGGCCACCACCACCGCCGCCAACAGGCCGATCCACAGCAAATCCGGCCGCCGCCGGGCCGCGAACAACAGCAAGGTCAACGCCAACAGAGTATCGCCGAGGAAGGTCAGCTGGGCCCATAACCCGGGGAAGCCGTACCCCCCCAGGGCGTGCAAAGGGGCAAAGCCCCCCCGGTAGCCCTGGGTAGCCAGCACTAAAATTGCCAATCCAGCCCCCCCTAGAACCAAGCCCAGGAGCCAGCGGAGGCCGGTGGTATCCGGCTGGCTACAACGGGCCGCCGCCCAGCGCAGGTCGGCCACCAGCCCCGGACTCATGGCTGGACCCCGAGGCGCAACAGCCGCACCCCTCCCCCGGCGTAGACGGTGTCCAGGGGGCCGTCCACGGCCCGGGCGAGGGCCGGGAGCTTGTCCACCCGGACAAACACCAATTCCCCAGGGGCGGGCAGGCGGTGGGGTGTGGGGGCACCGCGGTAGACGCTAAAGCTCGGCAGATGGGTGCGAAAGGTCACTACGCCTTTGCCAGGACCGGCCAGCGCGGCGGCGGCCATCACCGGTTCCTGGACCACCCGGCCCGCCGCCGGCAGCAGGGCAAAGGACACCACCGCCGTTTGGACCACGCCCAACGCCACCAAGCGCTGCCAACGGGGTCCTTGGGTCCAGGCGAGCCAACGCCCGGCCCCCAAAGCCCCCAGGGTGAGCCAGGTGTAGCGGTCGTCCTCGGCCAATACCGCCGCGGCCCGGGCCAACACCTCGGCGCCATGGGGATCCAGCGCGAGTTTTCCCGCCGCCGCCCCCGCCACCGCCGGCAGAACCGCCAGGGCCGCCAACAACCCCAGCGCCGGGGCAAAGAGCACCCCACCACTCACCGGCCCCGTCCCCAGGGCGTGGCGGTGGCGGGCGGCGAAGATGAACAGCGGTGTGGCGCCGTAGAGGACGTAGTGGGGCAACTGGGTCTGGGACAGGGAGAAAAATCCCAACACCAGCCCCGCCCACAGGAGCAAAAACCGGTCGAGCTCGTCGAAGCCCCGGCGCAGCTGGCGCCCCAGGGCCACCAACACCCAACTGCCCACGGGCAGCAACACCAAGGGGGCGACCACTAGGTAGTACCACCAATGGCCCCCGTGGCCCTGGAAGGTGCGGGTGTAGCGCTCGACGTTCTGCACCCAAACCAGCTGTTCAAAAAACTCGAACCCCTGGGCCCGATAAACCAACCACAGCCAAGGGGCGAGGACAGCGGTCAACAACAGCCAACCCCGAAGATCGAAGATCGCACGCCACCACAGCCCTGAGCGGCCACTGACGTGGTAAAACGCCCCGCTCACCAGCAGGGGCAAGGCCAACGCCACGGGCCCCTTGGTGAGCATCCCCAGCCCCAACCACAAATAGACCCGCAGCCGGATGGCGAGGGTCGGGGTTTGGCTGTGGCGGTAGATATCCAACAACGCCAGGGCCAACCACAAATTGAGGAGGGCATCGGCAGTGGCGGCGCGGCCGATGACGGGCACCAACAGAGCCCCGGCAAAGGCCAAACCGGCGGCCCGGGCGGTGGCCATATCGCCATAGCGGGCGGTGAAGGCCACAATGGCCACCCCCCAAGCCGTGGCGGCCAAGGCCGAGGGCAGCCGCAGTACGCCCTCGCCAAAGCCCCCCACCACAGCGGCAAACGTCTGGAGCCAGTAGGTCAAAATGGGTTTGTGGTCGTGGGGAGCCCCGTCTAAATAGACCGAGACGAAGTCCCGGCGGGCCAGCATCTCGGCGGTGGAGGCGGCGCACATGGCCTCGTCTTCGTCGAAGAACGGCAGGGCGTTGAGCTGGGTGAAAAAGCTCAACCCCGCCACCCCCGCCAGCACCGCCCACCCCAGGGCCACTTCCCGGGGGGTGGTGAGGGGGGATGAGAGGCCGCTAGGGAGGCTCACTTCAACATCGACTGGCGGAACATGCGGTTGAGTTTTTCGTCGGTGGCGGTAGCCGTCACCATGGCGCTCTGGGCCAGGTCCTGGGCCTCCCGGGAGGCGGCTAGGGCCCGCTCGGCGGTCTGTTGGGTGGCGGCCGCTTGGGCCTCAGCGGCCTCGGCGGCACTCCTGGCGGCGGCGACCTCGGCCCGCAGGGCGGCGATTTCCTCGCTCAGCTGGGGGTTGGAGGTGGCGCAACCGGCGAACAAAACGGGCATCGCCAACAGAGCGGAGCGCAAGTAAACATTCGACGACATGGGTCTTCTCCCAGGGGCGGTGGGGCGGGTGGAAGGACACGGGCGGCGGGCGCGGCGACGGAGCAGACGGTGGCCCGTGGTTTGGGTTATGCTCGAAGTCTCATCGGGCCCATCCCATCGCATTGGCTCCGTCGGTTACACCCAATCATCTCCATTATCTTCCCCCACTATATTAATGACCCCGCCCCTCAAGGCCAATCCGTCGGGCAGCTCTGAAACCTGGGACCGACGCCACGCCCAAACGGCCACCTGGCCGGCGCCGAGCCGGATCCTCACCGACCACGGCCACCTGTTGCCCGGTGGGGGTTCCAGCTTGGATCTGGCCTGTGGTCTGGGGGCCGACGCCCTGTGGCTCGCCGCCCGGGGCTTTGACAGCCACGCCTTCGACCGCTCAAAGGTGGCCATTGAACGCCTGGAGGCCGAGGCTCGGCGCCGGGCGTTGACCGTGACCGCCAGGGTCGTGGATGTGGTGGCGGAACCCCTTCCCAGGGAGGGGTTTGCCGTGATCGTCGTCAGTCGCTTCCTCCACCGGACCACGGCCCCGGCCATCCAGCAGGCTCTGGCGCCCGGGGGGCTGTTGTACTACCAGACCTTTACCCGCCACGCCCGCGGTGGCCCCAGTAACCCGGCGTTTACGCTGGCCGAAAACGAACTCCTGGCCCTGTTTGCTCCCCTCGTGGTGCGGGCCTACCGGGAAGACGGCAGCGTTGGCGATTCGGGCCTTGGGGAGCGGAACATGGCCTTCCTCGTCGCCCAACGTCCCCGGTGACGTTTCCCGTGGGGGTTGGGGGGCGCTGCTCGAGGTATCTGCCGTGATCGAAACCTTTGAAAAGCTGCTGGCGGCCGGGCGGGACGACGCCTTGTTGCGCTACAGTCTGGGCAACGCCTACCTCAAAGCCCAGGACTTTCCCCGGGCCGTCGAGCACTTCCGCGCCGCCGTCCACCACGACGACCGGTACTCAGCGGCCTGGAAGGGTCTGGGCCAGGCCCTCGTCGGTGCCCAGCTCCCCGTCGACGCCGCAGCGGCCTTTGAGCGGGGCATCGAGGTGGCCGAGGCCAAAGGCGACATCCAGGCAGCCAAGGAAATGAAAGTGTTCCTCAAACGCCTCGCCGTGGACCCCTGAGCCACCTCGACCCTCGACGCCGG
>JBHJHK010000045.1:0-4390 GCA_050330975.1 Candidatus Competibacterales bacterium
GGTGTCCGCCCTGGGCCGGTCCCGGGCGACGCCCCAAAAAATGGTATCGCTGGTGTGGGAGATCCCGGTGCCCGGCAACCACGGCCGGGGGGTGACCATCGACATCCAAAACGACGATCAGCTGGAAGTGGCCTACGACCAGGCCAAGCTCCACAGCGATGGGGTGATCGTCGAGCACTTTATCAAGGGTCTCGACCACCGGCTTTTGGTGGTGAACGGCCGGCTGGTGGCCGCCGCCAAGCGGGTCCCCGGCCACGTGGTGGGGGATGGCCGGCACACCGTGGCCGAACTGGTGGCGAAGGTCAACCAAGACCCCCGCCGGGGGGTGGGCCACGAGAAGGTCCTCACCCAGATCAAGCTCGACCACCAGGCTCTGCGGCTGCTAGCCGAGCGGGGCTACGACGGCGAATCCGTGCCCCCCGAGGGAGAAGTGTTGTATTTGCGCACCACCGCCAACTTGTCCACCGGGGGCACGGCGGTGGATGTCACCGATATCATCCACCCCGACAACCAGGCCATGGCCGAGCGGGCCATCCGCGCCATCGGCCTAGACGTGGGGGGCGTGGATTTCCTCACCACCGACATCAGCGAGTCCTACCGCACCACCGGCGGCGCCATCTGCGAGGTCAATGCGGCGCCGGGGTTTCGGATGCACGTCTCTCCCTCCGAGGGCAAGCCCCGGGATGTGGCGACCCCCGTGATCGATATGCTGTTTCCCCCGGGAGCCGAGAGCCACATTCCCATCGCCGCTATCACCGGCACCAACGGCAAGACCACCACCTCTCGGATGGTGGGTCACATTCTCAAGCTGGCAGGCCACACCGTCGGCCTAGCCTCCACCGACGGGGTGTACATCGACGGCCAACTCACGGTGGCCGGCGACATGACGGGCCCCGTGGCGGCCCAGATGATTCTCCGGGACCCGTCGGTGGACGCCGCGGTGCTGGAAACCGCCCGGGGGGGCCTATTGCGGGCGGGAATGGGCTACCGGGAGAGCGACGTGTCGGCCTGCCTCAACATCGCCGCCGACCACCTGGGTCAGCGGGGGATCAACACCCTCGAAGACCTGGCCAAGGTCAAGCGCATCGTGGTGGAGGTGGCACAAAAAGCGACCATTTTGAACGCCGACGACGGCCACTGCCTCAAGATGGCCGACCACACCAGCGCCCGGCGCATCGGCTATGTGACCCTCAACCACCAACATCCCCTGGTGCGGGAGCACATCCAGCAGGGGGGGCTGGCGGTGGTGTTGGAACAGGGGCTCAACGGCCAGATGATCACCCTCTACGACGGCCAGCAACACACCCACTTGCTGTGGAGTCACCTCATTCCCGCCACCTTGGAGGGCAAGGCGATCCACAATGTGCAAAACGCCATGTTCGCCGCCGCCATCAGCTATGCCTTGGGAATTTCTCTGGAGAACATCCGCCAGGGCCTGCGGACCTTCGACACCAGCTTCTTCCAGACCCCAGGGCGGATGAACCTCTACAACGAGCACCCCTTCAAGGTGATCCTCGACTACGCCCACAACCCGGCGGCGGTGCGCAACATCTGCAGCGTGGTGGATCGCTTCGATGCCAAGCGCAAGATTTTGGTGTTGGGGGGTCCGGGGGATCGGCGCGACCAGGACATCCAACAACTGGCCGCCATCGCCGCTGGCCACTTCGACTTTTTTATCTGCCGGGACGACGACGACCTCCGGGGCCGGGATTCGGGGGAGGTGGCGGGGCTATTGCGCCAGGCCCTCTTGGATGCCGGAGTGGCGGCGGAGAACATCAAAGTCATCCTCTCGGAGGTGGAGGCCAACGAAGCGGCGTTGGCCATGGCCCGCAGTGGGGATTTAATCCTCACTTTGGTGGAGGCGGTGAGCCGCACCTGGAAGCAGATCATCTACTTCAAGCCCAACCTCGAACCCTTGTCGGCCGAGGGTACCCGGCGGGACGACAACGCCCTGCTGGAGACCTTGGCCGCCGAACTGCCCCTGGGGGACGACCCGGTGCTGGTGCGGGACGAGCGGGGGGTGCGACTGGCTCGCGAGCCGGGTAGCGAACGCTGAGCCGCTGTGGAGCTTCTGGACGCCCGGCGGTTGGTGGGACCCAACGCCCTCATGGATCGCCCGGGGGGCGTGGTGGATTTGGCCTTTGCCGAGGCCGATGAGCCCTTGCTAGGGGCTTTTATCGCCCGCTACCGCAGCCGGGCCCGGGATTGCCTCGACGCTTTGGGTTGGTTCGACCAGGTGACGGCGGTGCGGCGGGTGCCGGGGGGGGTGAGCGTGGCGGCGTCGGCGCCCATCGATGGGCTGCACACCGCCGTGGACCTGGTGAAGTGGGCCGCCGTGGACGCCTGGGACAGTTTGGACGAGCAGGCGATTCCCAGTTTGGAGCGCACCGCGGCCAGGCTGCGGCGCTACCGGGATCAGGACGCCCAGCCGGAACTCCGGGCCCTGGTGGCGGCGGCCCGAGCCCGGGGGGTGCCGTGGCTGGCCGATGGCGATATTCTGACCCTGGGCTACGGGGTCCGAGGGTGCAGTTGGCCGTTGGATGGATTGCCGGCGGTGGCCGAGGTGGGGTGGGCATCCCTGGGGACCATCCCCTTGGGCTTGGTCACCGGCACCAACGGCAAGACCACCACCACCCGACTGGTGGGGGCCATGGCCACGGCCGCGCACCACACCGTGGGCACCACCACCACCGACGGGGTGTTCGTCGCCCGGGAACGCCTCGCCAAGGGCGACTATGCCGGCCCCGAAGGGGCCCGCTGGGTGCTGCGCCACGACAAAGTGGACTTTGCGGTGTTGGAAACCGCCCGGGGTGGCATTTTGCGGCGAGGCCTGGCGCCCCTGTGGGCCAAGGCGGCGTTGATCACCAATATCGCCGGCGACCATTTGGAGGATTTTGGCGTCGCCAACCTCGACGAACTCACGGCGGTGAAGGGGACGGTGAGCAAGGCCCTCTCCGCCGACGGGGTGTTGGTCCTCAATGAAGACGATCCCCAACTCACCGCTTGGGCCCACCGGTGGCGGGGGCGCCGTCTGGGTTTTGGCAGTGGGGAAAGCCCCCAACAGGGGGTGGAAGGCTGTACTTTTGGCGGGGGGGAATTGATCTATTGGCAGGGGGGACAACGGCATTGGTCGTTGGCCATAGATGCCTTGCCCATCGCCCGGGATGGCGCCGTCTACCAGGGGGTCAACGCCGCCGGGGCCGTGGCTTTGGCCGTGGCCTTGGAATTGGACTTCGCCGCCATTGAGCGGGGCTTGACCCAGTTTACCTCCGCCGACAACCCCGGACGCCGCAATGTCTTTACCATCAACGGCGCCACGGCCATCTTGGACTACGCCCACAACCCCCAAGGTCTGCGGGTTTTAGCCCAGAGCCTCGGCGAGTTTCCCGCCGGCCGGCGGCTGTTGGTCATGGGTCAAGCCGGGGACCGCAGCGACGCCGCCATCGGCGATTTCGCCCGGGAGGCGTTGGCCACGGGTCCCGTGCGGGTCATCGTCAAGGAGACGCCGAAGCTGCGCCGTGGCCGCCCGCCGGGGGAGGTGCCCGCCCTCATTGAAGGGGCCTTGGTGGCGGGGGGACTGCCCCGGGAGGCCGTGACCCAGTGCGACGACGAGGTGGCCGCCGTTCGCGAAGCCCTGGCCTGGGCTCGAGCCGGGGATTTGCTGTTGTTGTTGATCCACCACCAGCGAGAGGAGGTGTTGGCCTTGCTTCGGGAAGTGGCAGCTTGTCGGGGGGAGGGCTAGCCCGCCGTTGCATTGGCCGACATCTCGCCGGAGTTCCCCTGGGCCCCTGGCACCCAAACTCCTCCATAGTCCATGCCATAGTCCATGGGTTGTGGATCCCCCAAGGGCCGTTCAGGGCGCAACTCATTCGGCGGTAGTGAGTCGATGGACAAGCCCCGCCGAGTCACCGGCGGGGCTTGGGGTTAGCGGGCTTGGGGTTAGCTACGAGCGGGGCTTTGAGTTCTCGGGGTCATACAAGGCCTCGTAGCCCACGGCTTCGATGCGCAGGGTGTAGGACTCGTCAAAGTAATCCATCTGCAGTTCCCGCCCCCTTTGGGCGTAGGCGTGGGGGATGTAGCCCAGGGCGATGTTTTTGCCGATGGACGGCCCATAGGCGATGCTGGTCACATAGGAGCGCCGGCCCGCGTCGTCGACCAACACTTGACCGGTGGCCGGATCCAGGATCGGCCACTGGCCCACGGGGTAGCGGGCCACGCCGTTGGCGTCGACGTTGTTCACCTTGACCCGGGTGCAGAGGTAGGGGGGTTGGGGGGGGCGGGCGCGGATGGCCAAGTAGGGGGCCTTGCCGTGGAAATCCGCCCCCTTGGCCTGGGGCCTGGCCAGCCCTGCCTCCACCAAGTTGTACTCGGTGAGGAGATCGGCGTTTTG
>JBHJHK010000046.1:0-6941 GCA_050330975.1 Candidatus Competibacterales bacterium
GGCCCCCCGCGGCCGCCCCCCCTGCCCTCCGGTGCGCCCCGCGCGCGGCCGGGCGCCCCCCAGGTCGACCACCAGGTCTGGGTGGGCGCGGCGCACCGCCGCCAAGGCCGCCACACAGGCCTGCCATTCCCCCTTGGCCCCAGAGCGGCGGAAGGTGCCGAGCAACGGCATCGCCACGGCGGCGAAGTCCCGCTCCTCCAGGGCCAGGGTCTTGACCACCTCGATGAGGCGTCCCTTGGCGACGCTGGCCGCCAGGGGTCGAGTCCTGACCCCGGTGCGCTCCTCCCGGCGGGGCAAGCGCCCGGGGGGGAGGCCAAACAGGGTCTTGGCCAAAAATGCCACCAAATCGTCGCCGCCCAGGGGCGGTGTCGTCCCGGCGCTGGAGCCCGGGGGGGGCGGGCGGTGGCAGTCCCACAGCAGCCGCACGGCAAACAGTCCCACCTCCCGCTCGGGGCTCTCCATGAGCCACGCCAAACCCTTGGGGGAGCCAATGGTGGCGAAGTGGTGACGGATGAGGTTGAGGGCGGTGTCTCGGGTGTTTTTGTGGGGACTTTCCGTGAGCTGAAAAACCTTGGGGCCCTGGAGCCAAGGGCTCAAGGGCAGACCGCCGGCCTCGCCGAGGCCGGCGAGGAAGTCACAGCCCAGTTGGCGAGCCTCCCGGGCCCGGTGGTTTGCCAGGCGGTAGAGGAGGTCGGGTTCGTTCCAGCGCTCCAGTTCGGCCCGGGTCAAGGCGGCCGCCAGGCGACGGACGTCCGGGCGGGGGTCGGCGAACAGGGGCAACACCCAAGGAGGGGCGTAGTCGGCGACGGCGAGACCTGGGGTCACCCCCGCGGATCGGGTTTCCCGGCTGGAGGCCTGGAGTTCGGGGTGGTGGGCCACGAGGTACCGCGCGGCGAACTGGCGCAGCGCCTCGGGCTCGTCGCCGGTGCGCAGCGCCACCAGAGCGGCCACGGCTCGGGCATTGTCGGCGCCAAAGGCCCCGGGGGGATAGGCCTCCAACAGGAGCTGCTGGGCAAAGGCCGTCTGGGGGGGGTCGTCCCGGCGCAGCAGCGTGAGCAACCAGTCCTTCCCCAGGCCCTCGGGGGGCACCAATTCGGCGTCCCCCAGGAGCTCCAGGGCCAAGGCGCGCAAATGGGGTCGATCCACCAGGCCCTTGAGCCAGTCCACGTCCACTCCGCTGCCCCGCAGCATCCCCCCCCGCAGCCACTGGCTGACGGTGGGGGCCAAGGCGGGGTCGAGGAGGGCTTGTTGCAGCCAGTCGAGGCCGATATCGCCGGCGGAAAAGCGCCCCAAGGCGCGGAGGCCCTGCTGGCGTTGGTGGAGGCGGCAGCGGGGCTCGTCCACCACGGCCCGGTAAAACGCCGCCGGCAAGGTCTTGTCCTGGTTGCGAAACAGCTTTTCCACCACCGCTCCCTTGTTGGCCAACACGGCGGTGACGAAGTGGCGGGGCTCGACATCGGCGGCGGCAAAGGCCTCGAGCTTGGCCCGTACCAGGGCATCGAGACCCCGCACCGCCAACAGGGCCATCAGGGCATCGAGGCCGATGTCGGGCCCTGGGCGCCGTTCCAGGGTGGTCGCGGCCCACTTTTGGACTTCTGATGCCAAGCCCCCGAGCAACAGTGCCACCAGGCGTGGGGTGGCCAGGTCACCGGCGTGGCTCCGGGCGTAGTCGACGGCGAAGCGGCGAGCCTCGGGGCTTGGGCTGGTCAACCAACCGAGGACCATCTCCCCGAGGCCCAAGGACTCCAGCCGGGCGGGGTGGTAGTCGGGATTTTGGTTCAACAGCCTTGCGGTGAAGGCGTCGGTGGCCGCCAGGCCCCGCTGGCCCAAGCGCCGCAGTTGGGGGGGGTCGACGGTGCGCAGGGCCTCGGGGAAATCCGCCTCCCGGGCCCCCACGGCAAAGCGGCAGACCTGGTCGTTGTGGGCGGTCTCCAGGAGCTCGAACAGGGGTTTGGGATCTTGCCGCCAGGCCTCGGGGAAGGCCCGCTGCTCCAGGTCGGCCGGGGGGCCGGCGCCGTATCTCCCCCCCTGGTCGGTGCGCCCCTCGAGGCTTTGGTGATTCCAGATCTGATGGGCCACCCAACACCCCTGAAAGGACTGGTTGGGCCCGTAGTGGCGCAGCACCTGGACGGCAAAGGCCACGTAGAGCTCCGGCAGAGCCTGACCCAACAGCCGCAAGTAACGCCAAGCTCGGCGGCGCATGTAGAGCCAGGTACCCCGGGAGATCTCCCCGGCCTCTGGGCTTTGCCACACGTCCAGGCGCTGGATGAGCACCCCCAGCATCGCGGCGTCGTGGCGAGCCTCGGCGGCCTTGTAGATAGCTTTGAAGCCCCGCCACACCCCAAAGCTCAAGGCCCGGTCGGGCAACTGGCCAAAAAACCCCATGAGCAGGGTTCGCGCCGGTTCGTCGTCGGCGCCATAGAGCTCCAGCAGCAGATCGCCCACGGCCAAGCGCGGCGGCGGGTGGGGGGTGGCGGTCAAGGCGTCCCAGGCGGCACGGCGGGCGCTTTGGCGCTCGGCGGCGGAGGCCGGGGTCCGGGCGATGTCCGCCAAGGTGCGGCGCAACCGGGCCAAGTCCCATCCCTCGGCCGAGGGAGCCGGCGGGGTGAAATGGTCCGGCGGCACCTCGGGGGTGTGGGGGGGAGGGTCTCCCTGGGCCAAGAAGGCCAAGGTCATCTCCGCCCACTGGGGGTGGCGCAGGGCCGCGCCGTGCTCGATGTCCTCGAACAGGATCTCCCGGGGTTGAGGGCTCGCTTTCATCGGGGCCGGTAGCCCTCGGCTTCCATGGCCCGACACAGATCTTCAAAGGCCGACAGGGCCTTGGCTTCGTCGCCGTAGCGTTCCCGGGCCGCCGTATGGACGGCGTCGCCGTCGAGGGTCAGGGTGATTTCCAGCTCGCGCTCCCCCATGGGAAACACCCATTCCCTGCGCCGGGTCGCCGGCACAGGGGGTGGGACTTCCCCCTGGGTAGCCGGGGCCGGGGCCTGGGCTTGGGGGCTCGGGGTAGCCTGATCCCAGTAGCCCTTGTTGCGCTTGGACCTAGCCTGCTTTTCCAGCTCGGCGGCGGCGTCCTCGGGGGAGCTGTAGCGCTTGAACTGGCGCTGGCCGGCGCTGCCGGTGCGGCCGTAGTTGATCTCTATGCCGTTGCCCTGGACGCGGGCGCGCCAAAATTTGTCGGATTTGGCGTCCTTGAACGCCAGCTCCACCTGCCAGGTTTCAGGATCGGTCATGGGCGGCCTCCTCGAGGGTCTTGAGGGCGGTCCAATAGGGGGCGGCGCGCTCGGGGTCCACCATGTGGAGATAGGCGATCCAACCCCGCAGTTGGGCGAGGCTCTCAACGCCGCCTTTGCCCGTGGCGCGGTTGTGGAGGGCGGCCCGCAGGCGGCGGACAAACCCCCGGGGTATGCGCACTGGCGGGCAGTCGCTCGGGGCCTGGTTGACCACCAGCCCCGTCACCGTCTGGCGTCTTCCGGGGCGCAGAATCTGGTCCTTGGCGGGGTGGAGGGCAAAGCCCTCAGCCTTCACCACCGCGGCCACGGCCTTGAGTAGCCCCCCCAGTTTAGCCCCAGCCGTGGCCTCTAGGGAGAAGGTCAGGTCGTCGGCGTAGCGGGTGTAGACCGCCCGGTAGTGGCGGGCGAGGCCGGTGAGGCGACAGTCCAGGCGCAGGCACAGGGCGTTGCTCAGGGCGGGGCTGGTGGGGGCACCCTGGGGCAGCGCCCGAGGACCGTGGGCGACGAAGTAGCGTCGGCCCTCCAGCTCGAGGATTTCCCGGGGGGGCTCGGTGCACAACAACGCCAACACCGTGGCCACCTGTTCGCCGTAACCGGCCTTGCGGAATACCCCCTTGACCCGCCGCCAGTGGATGGAGGGGTAGAAGTCTTTGATGTCGCGCTTGACCACCAAGTGACGTCCGGCGTGGGTGGCGGCGTTGGAGAGGGTGCTGCGGCCGGCCACAAAGCCATGGACGGCGTCGTGGACTGGCAGATGTTCGACGATCTCCCGCAAAATCCAGCGCTGGGCGGCCTTGAGGCGGGGCTTGGGGGCGCTGATGAGCCGATCTGAGCCATCCCGTTTGGGGACGGTCCACAGGTGGTAGTGACTGTGGCTGTCCACCTCGCGGTGGAAGGCCAGCCAGCGCAGTTGGGGGATGGAAAGACCCAGGGCGCGGGCCAAATCCTGGGCGCTTTTCAGGGGCGGGAGGGCGTTGTGCTCTTGCCGGGTCTCGGGGTCTTGGAGGTCAAAGCGATCGAAGTCGACGGTGTCGTGGTAGAACACCCCGCTGCCCAGGTGCACCAGGTGGTGGCTTTGGTAGGCCACCCAGGCCTGGCGCTTTAGTTCTCGCCGGGCCTGGCGTTCAGCTTCGCGCCGGGCCTTGAAGCGCTGGAGTTCGGCCTTGGAGAGGGCGCTGGGCTCGGTCACCTCGTCGATGAGGTCCCTTTCTTTGAGCCTCGCGGTGATCCAGGCATCGATACCGCCGTCGGCGGCGATGTCCTCCCAGGTGGGGGGCGGTGGGGTGGTGGCGTCGTTCATCGGCGCAAATAATTATTTTAATCGTTGTTTTACGTCGCTTAAAAGCGCTGTGGGGGGGGCGGGGCGGTGGCGACCGCTACTGCTCACACGGGACACGGTAGGCTCACCGGCCAGCCGCCCCGTACCGGTAGATATTCCCCGCGGAAACGGCGGTTGCGCGGTTGGCCCAGCTCCGCGGGGAATATCTACCGGTACGGGGCGAAGCTGGCCAAGAACAGCCTACCTTGTGGCGCAGGGAGTGGTGATGATCCAAGACGGCGCAACGCCGCCCAACGGCTAAAGGTGCACACCACCGCCCCAACCTTACCGTGACATTAAGATAGTTTTGGGTCAGCTGTCAAAGCCCCTGGAAGGGGCAGGGCTATTGCCGAGGTTGCTGTGGGGGCTCGCGTCGAGCCCTGTCATCCCCATTGAAAACAACCATGAGATTGGCTATATTTCACAGCCTCATGAAGATCATGCTTTGGAATTGTGTTTTGGAATTGTGTTTTGGAATTGGAAAAGGAGGCGGCCATGTCGGGAGCCCTATCCCAAATCGAGCTGACGTCCGCCGAAATCGCCGGATTGCCAGAGGCCCTGCGCCGAAAAATTGAGGCTGCCTTTGGGCCCGCCGATAAACCCACCGGCGAGTGGATGCTCGTCGGCGCCAAGACCCCCCATGTCGCTGCCATACTCGACCGAACGCTCGCCAGCCTCTTGCCCATTGCCACTGCCCACGCCGCGGCACTACAAGAGAGACACATTGAAAAGCTGTTGGAGATCATCGCCGAGGATCTGCCGCGAGCACGGGTCGAGGCCGAACTCGACCTCGACAATGCTCGACTACGCGCCGCCTATCTCGCCGAAACGCCCTTGCTCACGGCGGCGGAGGTCAGGCAGCAGTCCGGACTCACCCCGCGCAACAAAAGCGAACCGGCGTCTCGCTGGAAGCGGGAAGGCAAGCTCTTCGCCCTACGCAAGGGCAGCGTCGATCTCTACCCGGCCTTTCAATTCGAAGACGGCACGCCGAAGCCAGTCATGGGGAAAATTCTCGCTGCCTTGCCAGGGGAGATGACCCCTTGGCAAACCGCCCTGTGGTTTGCTTCGGGCAATGGCTGGCTCGATGGAGAAGAACCTCAAAACTGCCTCGCGCGCCCCGAGGAGGTCATTGAGGCCGCTAAGCGCCTTGCTGAGCCAAACATCGGCTGACAGTCAGCGGATGACCATTGGCAAGCCCACGGCAAAACTCGCCGTGCCAAATTCCATTGCATTACCGAAGGGTGCGCTCATTGAGCGCATCCACAACCGCAACTATGCCGCAAATGCCTTTAATCCCTGCCGAGGCGGCCCGAAACGTTTTGCACCCATCGAAGATTCAAATGGCGCTTGCATTCCATCACTATATGCCGGGGAGACGCTGGAAGCGGCAATTTATGAAACGGTCTTCCACGATATTCCTGCTAAAGCTAAACGCAAAACTGTGCCGAAATTCCATATTACGAGCCGCGCCCATGGGCAGCTAGAAGTTCTACGCGATCTCAAGCTCGCTTCCCTAAGGGCACTCGATCTAAAAAAGTGGCTGTTGAGAAAAAATGAACTCATCGCCACTTCGCCAAAACTTTATTCACAGACAGCCAAATGGGCCGCGGCCATCCATCACCAGTTCACAGACATCGAGGGGCTAATTTGGACGTCTAACCAATGCGATCCCGATGCGGCATATCTTTTCTTCGGAGATCGGGTCAACGAGATAGATTTTAGAGTTGTTTTGACCCGAGACGGCCAGATCGATATAACTTTTCTCGAAGATATACGGCGAGCTGGAATGCGGGGCGACATAAGCATTACGGTCTAATTGACTATAGTCGCTACTCTGCAAAATTTGACTTTTACCGATCCATCAAAACAAACGATTCATTGGGAATTTTGCTGAAATCCTGAAATTTTTTACTAAGAAGGGACTTTATTTCTCTTTGATGCTTGCCACCGTTGATTTCTCGGATAATGCTCGAAATCTCTGATTTGAAATCTCCGAAGCTTTTGAAGTATTTTGTCCCAAGGCATCTTTTTTTCATAAATCCCCATACCCGTTCAATCAGGTTGAGATTGGGTGATGCCGTTGGCAAATATAACAATTCGATATTGAGTTCGGCAGCAAGCTCTTTAACATTGTTGGTACGAAAGTAGGAGGCACTATCGACAATGAATGTAATAGGTATGCCATCTTGATATTGTTTTGCGACCGACCTTAGTAAGCATCTAACACTAAATGAATTAATATTGCTTTGCGTCTCAATAGTGGTTAAGTGGTGCGTTTCACTATGAATCGCACCAAGCACATTAAAACGCGAGCGAGAGGGTGTTGAATTGACAAATAGCTGTGCTGCACACCAAAGATAACCGATAAACACACTATAAACAAAGTGGCTGGC
>JBHJHK010000047.1:0-4570 GCA_050330975.1 Candidatus Competibacterales bacterium
CGCATGCGCCGGTGGCCGCCGTACCACCGCCCCGCCGCGCGGCGGGGGTGGCGGCGGAACTCCAAGCGAAAGCGCCGGCGGTCCCCCCTCCGGGCCCGGGGGGCCAGAGTCGCCGGGGGACTGGCATCGGCCCACCCCACCTTCCCCGTGGGAGAAAGCTGGTATAGGTGGTGGTAGTGTACGGCGAAGTGTTGCGGATAGATGACGAGGGACATCGGTCGATTTTCCAGGCTGATGGCCGAGAGTGTTTATATATACACTTTTTGGGGGCCATTGTCAGCCACTGGTATCGCCTCGGGTTCCAGGGGAGGGGTGAATGGGCCGAGGGGTCAGCATGTTGCGTATATGCAACAAAGCCGCCCGAAGGCGGCTTGGTCAAAGGGCGGTGATGGCCGGTGGTCAGCGTTGGAGGCGACCGGTCAGCCGAATCCCGTCGAGGCCCTGGGGTAGGGGGTGCGACTGTCCCCGTTGGCCTGGGGGCTGCGGGCCGCCCGGCCCGGCGCGCACCCCCAGGTGTTTTCCAGCCGGTAGCCCTGCTGGTAGACGGCCTTGAGCTGCCAGCCGTTGTTGGCTCGGAGCTTGAGCTTGCTGCGGATGCGGCTGATGTGGGTATCCACGGTGCGGGTGTTGAGATCCGGGGTGCGGCCCCAGACGCTCCCCAAGATGTGGCCCCGGGACATCACCCGCCCCGCCGAGCGGAACAAAAACAACACCAAATCGAACTCTTTTTGGGTGAGGTCGATGGGGTGTCCGTTCAAGGTCACCTGGCGGGTAGCTACGTCGATGCGGTAGGGGTCAAAGACCAATTGCTGGCTCTCGGGAGGGTAGGCGCGGCGGTTGAGAGCCTTGATGCGCGCCAGGAATTCCCGATGCTTGATGGGGTAGACCAAGTAGTCATCGGCCCCGTTCTCCAGGGCTTGGACCAAGTCCCCCTCGTCGCCGTGGGCGGTGATAAACAACACTGGAATGGGCCAGTCCAGGTGGTCGCGGATCCAGCGCAACACCGCCATGCCCTCCATGTCCGGCAGCCACCAGTCCAAGATCACCAGATCAAAGCTGTCCCGGCTCAAAGTCCGCATCAGCACCCTGCCCCGCTCAAAGAGCTGACAGTGGTGCCCGGCCTCTGCTAGCCAGAGCCGTAGCGTTTGGGACTTGGGGCCCTGATCGTCGAGTAAAGCGATGCGCATAGGCAGCTCACTTTGTTCAAATCGCAACACCTTTTGTCAGTGTGACACAAAAATGTATCATTGAGTACCACAAAGTGTTCGCATTTAGGTTACAATTGGCCAATCGGTAAAAATGCGGTCCAATAGGTGGATGGGCGTGGTGGCCATCCCGGCGATATCTCCCCCTAGCTGGGAGATGGCGGTGGGTTCCAAACCCCGACCAGCGACACCTTAGGAAAGCCATACTCGTACTGTTACCCTTAGCAACTCTGAGGTTCACGAGGGAGATTTGTCGATGTCACGTCCGTTTAGTCATATTGGTCTCGCCGTTGTAACCCTCGCCCTGGCGGGGGCCGTCAGTGCCCAAGATCGTTTTTGGGGCGATCCCTACAACCAAGCCGTCGTCGATCCCTTCGGTGACTGTGTCATCGGTCGTGGCGGTGAAACTTTCCCCGAGTGCGTCGATGCCGTGGCCGTGATCGAGGAGCCGGCACCCGCCCCCATTCCCCCCCCGGCCCCCCCCGTGGAAGAAACCCCTGGTCCGTTCTTCGTCAGCCTGGGTTCCGACGCCAACTTCGACTTCGACCGCTCCGACCTGCGGGCCGAAGGTCAGGCCAACATTCGCCAGTTGGTGAATGAGATGCAGCGGCCCGATATCCAGGTAGCGGCGGTGGAGATCGTCGGCCACACCGATAGCGTCGGCACCGAAGCCTATAACCAGGCCCTCTCCGAGCGTCGGGCTCGGTCGGCGGCCGACTTTATGGCCTCCTTGGGGGTGCCCTCCGCCATCATCGCCACCGACGGGCGCGGCGAACTGCAGCCCATCGCCAGCAACGCCACCCCCGAGGGGCGGGCCCGCAACCGCCGGGTGGACATCACCGTGGACGCCCAGCGCCTGCGGTAACCCCTCGACGCGGGGCTCCTGCCGCCCCGCCCTTTCCATTGTTCCGCCATCCAAGCGCCCCCCAGGGGCGCTTTTCCGTGTTGCTACTCCCCACCAGGTCCCCGTCGGCTCGGAGCTACGCCTTTGGAAACCATCGATTCTTTGTTGTGTGGGCGCTGGGTGGTGCCCGTGGTCCCCGCCGGCGCGTTGGAGCACCACGCCGTCGCCGTCCACCAGGGGCGCATCAAGGCCGTGCTGCCCACCGCTGAGGCCGAGGCGCGCTTTCGGCCCCACACCCGACGGGATTTGCCCGATCACCTCTTGCTCCCCGGGCTCATCAACGCCCACACCCACGCCGCCATGGTGCTCATGCGGGGGATGGCCGACGACTTGCCGCTGATGACTTGGCTCCAAGACCACATCTGGCCCGTGGAGGGGCGGTTTGTCAGTCCTCAGTTCGTCGCCGACGGGGTGCGGTTGGCCGCCGCCGAGCTGTTGCGGGGTGGGGTGACGTGCTTTAACGACATGTATTTCTTCCCCGAGGTGACGGCCAACGTCGCCCGGGAGGTGGGTATCCGCGCCTGTGTGGGGCTGATCGTCATCGACATCCCCACCCCCATGGCCGGTTCCTTTGACGAGCACGTGGCCAAAAATCTCGAGTTGCGCCAGGCCCTCCAGGGGGACCCCTTGATCCGCCTCACCTGGGCGCCCCATGCCCCCTACACCGTCTCCCGCCCCCACCTGGAGCGGGTGGCGGCCCTGGCCGCTGAACATCAATTGCCGGTCCACATCCACGTCCACGAGACCGCCTTTGAAGTGGAGCAGATGGTGGCCCACCATGGATTGCGCCCCCTGGCGCTGTTGGACGAGGTGGGTCTGGTGGGGCCCGCCCTCCAGGCGGTCCACATGACCCAACTCACCGACGGCGAGATCCAACGCCTGGCGGAGGCCAAGGGCCACGTCCTCCATTGCCCCGAGGCCAACCTCAAGTTGGCCAGTGGTTTTTGTCCCCTGGCGCGATTGCTGGCGGCTGGCGTCAACGTCGCCCTGGGCACCGACGGCGCCGCCAGCAACAACGACTTGGACGTGTTGGGGGAAATGCGCACGGCGGCCCTGGTGGCCAAGGGGTTGGCGGGGGACGCCTCGGCCGTCAACGCCCAGCAGGCCTTGGAACTGGTCACCCTCAACACCGCCCGCGCCCTGGGGATGGCCGATGAATTGGGTTCTCTGGAGGTGGGCAAGTGGGCGGACATCACGGCGGTGGCCCTGGCGACGCCGGAGACGGAACCCGTCTACCATCCCGTGTCTCAATTGGTATACGCCACCCCCAGAACCCAGGTGACCGACGTATGGGTGGCGGGGGAGGCAAAACTCGAGAATCGCCAATTGACCTCCCTGTCCTTGGAACCGGTGTTGGCGGCTGCGCGCCGCTGGCGCGAGCGCCTCGCCAGTGGCGGGGCGTGATGACGGGCTCCTGCCGAAGTCTCGTCGGCGTGGGTCAATAACCCTGGATTTCAGTTTAGGGTGGCGACCCTTAACGGCTTCTGAACACCGCGTTCTCCTCCTCTTGCCCTTCGCCCCTCACCCCTCGCCCGGAGGTAAACCTATGGGAGATTGTCCATGGTCGAAACCGTAAATTCCCCCCAAGACCCCCGGGAGGTGGCCAAATTCGACGCCCTGGCGGCCCGTTGGTGGGACCCTTCAGGGGAGATGAAGGCCCTCCACGCCATCAATCCCCTGCGGTTGGCCTACATCGAGGAGCGCCTGGGGGGGCTCGAGGGCCGACGGGTGGTGGACGTGGGCTGCGGTGGCGGCCTGTTGGCCGAGGCCCTGGCGGCCAAAGGCGCCCGGGTCACGGGTATCGACCCGGCGACGTTGGCTTTAGAAGTGGCCCGTCACCACGCCGCAAGCCAAGGGTTGGCGGTGGACTACCGACCAGTGGCCGCGGCGGAGTTGGCCCTGGCCGAGGCCAACACCTTCGACGCCGTGGTCTGTATGGAAGTGCTGGAGCACGTTCCCGATCCCCAGGGGCTGGTGGGGGCCTGTGGTCAGCTGTTGCGCCCCGGGGGGTTCGGCTTTTTCTCCACCCTCAACCGCACCCCCAAGGCCTTTTGGCTGGCCATCGTCGCCGGCGAATACCTGTTGGGTTTGTTGCCCCGGGGCACCCACCAGTACCGGCGGTTTATCAAGCCCTCGGAGTTGGCCCACTGGCTCAAGGCCGCCGATATCAACCTCAAGGCCCTCACCGGCCTCCACTACAACCCCCTCACCAAGACCTATTGGCTCGACCCACCGGGCGGGCCCGGGGGGGTGGGTGTCAACTACTTCGCCTATGGACGCAAATCATGAGCTTCGCCTACCCCCGCCGCGGTCCCCCTGAAGGGGTGTTGTTCGACCTCGACGGCACCTTGTTGGACACCGCCCCCGACCTGCTGGCCGCCCTGGCCAAGGTGGCCCAGGAGGCGGGTTATCCCTGGCCCGAGAAAAACCTGCGGGCGGCGGTCACGGGGGGGAGTCGGGG
>JBHJHK010000048.1:0-10549 GCA_050330975.1 Candidatus Competibacterales bacterium
CCCCCCGCCTCCCGCCCCCCCCCCGCCCCCCGCCCCGCGGGCCGCCCCCGCCGCCCCCCGCCGCCGGCGCCGCAAGCATGGCATTCCTCCTGGTGTCGTGGGTCAAAGGGGGCACAACGATCGACCGAAGTTGAATTTGCCTCGGGGCATCGCGACATTGTTATTCATACCACCGGGTTATCCATACCACCGGGTTATCCATACCACCGGGACCCTGGGGTCCACGGCGCCACTCCAGCGCCCCACGGAGAGATTGCAACCATGGCCAACGCCAAACACGCTCATCTGTTGATCTTGGGTTCTGGACCCGCCGGCTACACGGCGGCTGTCTATGGAGCCCGGGCCAATTTGACGCCACTGTTGATCACCGGGCTCCAACCTGGGGGACAACTGACCATCACCACCGACGTCGACAACTGGCCCGGCGACGTCGAGGGTCTCCAGGGGCCGGCGCTCATGGAGCGGATGCGGGCCCACGCGGAGCGCTTTGGCACCGAGATTGTCTTTGACCACATCCACACCGTAGATCTCAGCCAACGCCCCTTCCACTTGACGGGAGACACCGGCACCTTTACCGCCGATGCCTTGATCATCGCCACCGGCGCCAGCGCCAAATACCTGGGGTTGGCGTCGGAGCAGCGCTTTATGGGCAAGGGCGTGTCGGCCTGTGCCACCTGCGATGGCTTTTTCTATCGCAACAAACCCGTGGCCGTGGTGGGAGGCGGCAACACCGCCGTGGAGGAGGCATTGTACTTGGCCAATTTGGCCGCCAAAGTCACGGTGATCCACCGCCGCGACAAATTTCGCGCCGAAAAGATCATGGTGGACCGGCTCATGAAGCGGGTGGAGGAGGGCAAAATCGAGCTCGCCCTCGACCACACCCTCGACGAGGTCCTAGGGGACGATGTCGGGGTCACCGGGTTGCGGCTGCGCTCCACCAAAGCTGATGCCAGCCGAGAAATTGCGGTCCACGGGGTGTTTATTGCCATTGGCCACCAGCCCAATACCCAGTTGTTCGAAGGCCAGCTGGAAATGGAAAACCGTTATATCATCACCCAAGGTGGTTTGACGGGGGCGGCCACGGCCACTAGCGTGCCGGGGGTGTTTGCCGCCGGCGACGTGGCGGATCACGTCTACCGCCAGGCCATCACCTCGGCGGGCACGGGCTGTATGGCGGCGTTGGATGCCGAGCGCTACCTGGATCAATTGGCGGGGGAGCGGGACCGCCTAGAGCGCCCAATGGCCGCCGGCTCTTGAGGGTGGGGGCCCATGGCCCCCGGGAGACTTCGCTACTTGGCGAGGGCGGGGGCGGCGCCCACGTCGCCGTGGCTGGTAGCCTGAAAACCGTGGTGGCTCAAGTCTTTGATCGCCTCGCCACTCGCCTGCCACGCGGCGATTTCCCCAGCTGTTGCCCTGGGGGAAAACAGGCCGGTGAAGGCGTAGATAATGCCGATCACCGGCGCCAGCCAGCAGGCGAAGGCCAAGGGGATATAGAGGAGATTTTCGAAGTTGCCATCGCCAATCCCCAGGGCCAAGGCGCTGATGACAAAGGCGCCGCCGGCGTTCCAGGGTATCAAGGGCGACATGAGGGTGCCCCCCTCCTCTAGGGCCGCGGTGATGGCCTCGATGCGTTCAAAAGACGCCTGGTCGCCCTCGATGAGACTAAACCCCGCCCAGGTGTAGATCCCCAAGGCGATGGCCATGGCGGGGATCGTCGTGGGGAGCATGTTGCGGATGTGGTCGAACAACGAAGTGCCGGTGACGGCGGGGGCCAGGTTGGTGGTGTCCGACAAGGGGGAAATCTTATCGCCGAAGAAGGCCCCGGAGACCACCGCTCCGGCGGTCCAGTACACGGGAATACCAAATCCCGCCCCGATGCCCATGAGGGCCAGACCGACGGTGCCGACGGTGCCCCAAGACGTCCCCAGGGACACCGACACCACCGAGCAGAGGATCATCGCCGCCGCCAAGAAGATCTCCGGGGACAGTCCCAGCAGTCCGTAGTAGATCAACGTGGGGACCGTGCCCGAGGCGATCCAGACCCCGATGATCATCCCCACGGTGATCAGCACCGACACCGAAGGCAGGGAGACGTGGATGACGTGGAACACCCCCCGTTCGATGGAGGACCACGAGTGGCCCAGGGCGTAGCCCACCATGCCGGTGACGGCCAGGCCAATGGCCAGGGGAATGTGGGGGGTGAAGTCGCCGAAGTAAAACAGCTGGACACCGAGGACCAACAAGGTGATGGCAATGGGCACCAGGGCGAGCCCCAAGGAGGGCTGGCGCGGAGGTTGTGCGGGGGTGTCGGCCATGGTTTTTCTCCTCACGGGGCCGCGGCGATGGGGATCGCCACGGGGTGGAAAGGGTTCTGGGGTGGGATCCGCCGCCGCCCCAGTGGGACGGTGGAGTGCCCGAGGGGCTCTACGAGGAGCGATGGAGCGTCATTCGACGGCGGCCAACAAGCTGGCATTGCCGCCGGCCGCCGTGGTGTCGATGCACAGGTGGCGCTCGATGAAATAGCGCTCGGGGGCGATGACTTGGGTCTCCAGGGACAGGATGGGTCCGGGGCGCTCGGCCAGGGCGAGGCGCAGGGCGCGGGTCCAGGCGGAGGCCCCGGCGGCGGCCACTGCCGCCACGCCCGCCAGGTGTTCCAGGGTCTCGGGGGCGACGCCGCCGTCTAGGGCCACCACCGGCGCGCCGGCCCGGCGGAGGGGTTCGACGGCCGCCGGGGCCCCCGGCACCGCCACCACGGCGCCACAGCCGGCGGCGAGGGCCTGGACCGCCTGGGCCAAGGCGATCTCCACCCCGGGTCCTAGGCACAACGCGGGTCCCTTGGGATAGAGGCCCAGGCGGTTGCTCTCCCCCGTGGGCCCGGGGAGGGTAAAGGGGCCCGGGTCGAAGGCCGCCGCCGCCGCCACCGCCTGGCGCACGACCCCCCGCCGGCCCTCTAGGGCCTTGCGCAACACCGCCACCTTGTCGGGTCGCGCCGCCCAATTGCGGGCGTCGAGGTCTTTCAACGCCCCCTGGAGGGCCTCCGGGTCGACGGCGGGGGCCGACGGGGGCGCCGAGTCCGCGACGGCGGGGACGCCGGTGCGAAACCGCGCCACGTAGTGGGGGCCGCCGGCCTTGGGGCCCGTCCCCGACAGGCCCTCGCCGCCGAAGGGCTGGGAGCCGACGATGGCGCCGATCTGGTTGCGGTTGACGTAGATGTTGCCCACCCTGAGGCGCTCGACGATTTGTTGGACCCGGTCGTCGATGCGGGTGTGGAGGCCAAAGGTCAAACCGTAGCCCCGGTCGTTGATCTGGTCGACGACTTTATCGATGTCCTTGGCTTTGAAGGTGGCCACGTGGAGCACCGGGCCGAACACCTCCCGCTCCAGGTCGCCGATGCCCGCCACTTGGATCACCGCCAGTGCCACGTAGTGGCCATTGTGGGGAATGGGCAGGGATTTCAACAGTCGTCCGGCCCGGTGCTGGGCTTCGCAATAGGCCTGGATCTCCCCTTGGGCCTCGGCGTCGATAACCGGTGAAACGTCGGTGGCCAGATGCCAGGGGTCCCCCACGGTGAGGGCTTCCATACCGCCGTAGAGCATCTCCAAAAGCCGATTCTGGGCTTCCTCTTGGACGTAGAGCATCCGCAGCGCCGAACAGCGCTGGCCGGCGGACTGGAAGGCGGAGATGAGGATATCCCGCACCGCTTGCTCCGTGAGGGCGGTGGAGTCCACCACCATGGCGTTGAGGCCGCCGGTCTCGGCGATGAGTACGGCGTCGGGCCCGGCGTTGTGGGCCAGGGCCTTATGGATGAGTTGGGCCACCGCGGTGGAGCCGGTGAAGCAGACCCCGGCGATGTCCGGCGCCGCCGTCAACGGCCCACCGACGCTGGGCCCATCCCCCGGCAGGAGTTGGAGGGCCGCTGGGGGCAGCCCAGCCTGGCGCAGCAAGGCCACGGCCCGGGCGGCTATGAGGGGCGTCTGCTCGGCGGGTTTGGCGATGACGGCGTTGCCGGCGGCCAATGCCGCGGCGATTTGCCCGGTGAAGATGGCCAGGGGAAAGTTCCACGGCGAAATGCAGACGAACACCCCCCGGGGCGACCCCGGCTGTTCGGTCTCCAGGCGCTCGGCCTCCCCGGCGTAGTAGCGCAGGAAGTCCACCGCTTCCCGGACCTCGGCGATGGCGTCGGTGACGGTTTTGCCGGCCTCCCGAGTGGCCAGGGCGCAGAGTTCGGCGACGTTGTCCTCGTAGAGATCGGCCGCCCGGCGCAGCACATCCCCCCGCTGGGCCGCGGGCAGCGCCGACCACTGGGCGAAGCCCGACGGGGCGTATTTCAGGGCCGCGGCGACCTCTTCTGGCGTGGCGTCAAACACTTCCCCCACCACCCGCTCGGGGTCGGCGGGGGAGACGGCGGACCGCCCGGGGCCTTTGGGATCGGCGGGCTCGGCCAACAACGGCGCCGCCCGCCAAGTGGTGGCGGCAAAGGCCTCTCGGGCTTCCAGCAGGGGAGTGATGGAGGCCGGTTCTTGGACCCGAAAGCCCCGGGAGTTTTGCCGCTCTGGGGCGAACAGCTCGGGGGAAGGACGAATGGTGGGGTTGGCAATGGCTCCCCCTAGGGCTTCGACCTGGGCCACGGGATCCCGGGCGATGTCCTCTGGGGGAATATCCTCGTCGACGATTTGGTTGACAAAGGAGCTATTGGCGCCGTTTTCCAGTAGGCGTCGCACGAGATAGGCCAGCAGATCCCGGTGGGCCCCCACCGGAGCGTAGATTCGACAGCGGGTGCCTTCGTTGGCCTTGATGATCTCGTGGAGGGATTCCCCCATGCCGTGGAGGCGCTGGAACTCGAAGTCGTTTTTGTCCTGGCCGGCCATGGCCAGGACGGCGCCACAGGTGTGGGCGTTGTGGGTGGCGAATTGGGGGTAGATGCGGTCGCGGCGGTCGAGGAGCATCCGGGCGCAGGCCAGGTAACTCAGATCGGTGTTGACCTTGCGGGTAAAGACCGGGAAGGTCTCCACACCCAGCTCTTGGGCGAGCTTGATCTCGGTGTCCCAATAGGCCCCCTTGACCAGGCGCACCATGATGCGTCGGTCCAGGGCCTTGGCCAGGGCGTAGAGGTGTTCAATGACGGGCATGGCGCGGCGGCCATAGGCCTGGACCACCACCCCAAAACCATCCCAGCCCGCCAGGGCGGGGTCGGCGAGGAGGGCTTCGATGACGTCCAGGGAGATGTCGAGGCGGTCTTGTTCCTCGGCGTCGATGTTGAAGCCGATGTTGGCCGCCGCCGCCTGTTGGGCCAGCTCCAACCCCCGGGGGACTAGTTCGGCCATCACCGTCTCGCGATGGCTGTATTCGTAGCGGGGGTGGAGGGCCGACAGCTTGACGGAGATGCCGGGGCTAGAGCGAACATCCCCCACGGTGGCCTGGGCGATGGCTTTGATCGCCTCGGTGTAGGCCCTGTGGTAGCGGATGGCGTCGGCTTCAGTGCGGGCCGCTTCCCCCAGCATGTCGTAGGAATAGGTGTAGCCTTTGCGCTCTTGACCCCTGGCGTTGGCCATGGCGGTCTTGATGTTTTCGCCGAGGACGAATTGGCGCCCCAGGAGCTTCATGGCGTGACCCACGGCGGTGCGCACCACGGGTTCTCCCAGGCGGCGGATCAAGCCCCGCAGGGCCGCGACGGGTTTGGCTGGGTCGTCGTAGAGGACCCGGCCGGTGAGCATCAGCGCCCAAGTGGAGGCGTTGACCAACGACGACGACGAGTGCCCCAGGTGGGCGCCCCAGTCGGAGGGTTCGATCTTGTCGTAGATGAGGTCGTCGATGGTCTCGGCGTCGGGGACCCGCAGCAAGGCCTCGGCGAGGCACATCAATCCCACCCCCTCGGCGGTAGAGAGGCCGTACTCGGCCAAAAAGCTCTCCATCAACGACGGCGAGGTTTCTCGGCGCACCTGTTTCACCAGGGCGACGCTGGCGGTGCTGATATCGGTCCGTTGGGAGGCTGAAAGGCGCAGTCGACTGGTCAATTCGCCCACCACATCGGCTTCGCTGCGGCGGTAAAACCGACGGACGGTATCTCGTGATTTAGAGAGTTGTGGGGGAACGGTGATGGCTTCTCGGTTCATCGTGCACCTGAATAATGGCATATCGGCACGGAAGAAGTGATGTTCTCAACCGTGTAGAGCGATATTTGTAAATGATGTTTATACAAGTTTAGTAGAGGTTCTTCGTTTGGCAATGTTTTGGGTTTTTGGAGTGGTTTGGAGCTGTAGAGTATTGCCCAAGTTGAGGTTGTTGCTAAATAGATTTGCTAAAAAAATTGGCGGTGATATTGTGAAACGGCAATGGTTTCCACAGATTCCATGGGCTCTTGAGTTTTCCCCCATGGACTAACGAAATATGACATTCAGTTGTGTTTTTTCTGTGATTAATGGTTCGCAAGATTTTTAAGTTGCTGATAATAAAAAATTTTCCTAGATCCATAAGGGCATTTAAATTTTTGGGAGATCCTTGAAATTGGTTGAGACGTCAAAGGTGTATGCAAAGGATATGGCTCTTGGCGGTATTCTTGGCGGTATTGTGGGGACTTCTTTGAGCTTGATGGTGATGGCCTTTGCGATCCTAATGTTCAACAACCAACTGACTGAATTCTTGACCTTACTCTGCTGCCTTCATGCTGTGGGGATGCGGCCTCGCCGTTGCCCTAGGAGCAATTCTTAGCCAGGTGCCCAACACGATTACAACCGTGCATCTCGGCCCAGCGGTACTTGCCGGAAGTATCATCGCCAACCTCGGCGTCTCGACGGCATTGATAAATGACATGTCGAGCTGGTTGTCGACGGCGTTGGCAGCCACATTAATCATTGCCTTTGGAACTGCTATCATCGCCATGGCGTTTTGGTTTTTCCGCCTAGCGCGATTAGTTCAGTTTCTACCCTATCCCGTCATCTGTGGTTTTATCGCTGGCGTGGGTTAGGTGCTGTTTAAAGCCAGTGTGCAACTACGAGCTGAAGGTCGCTGATCTGTGCTGTTTGATCAATGTGGCTTTAGGGTCTTTGGCCGCCGCGTATTTGGTGAAACGAACTACGGTTTAGAATGGGTGGAAGAGCAGTTGCTCGCCCAACATGGCATTAGCAAAACCGAGCGCCCCATTGCAGAGATCCTGGCGGAGCTATTGGATGAAAATGCCCCTGCACTCAATCAGTAACTACAGAGGATGGAAATTCCCCAAGGCCATTACCTCTACCGCTTGGGCGAAGAAGGCCGCAGCGTTTATTTCGTCGAGAGAGGGTCGATTTCCCCGTTGGTCCCCCTCCACGGAGGCGGCGAGCTGCGACTGCGCAAGTTGGGGCCAGGGGCCGTCGTGGGGGAGATGGATTATTACGATGGGACACCTCGGGACGCCGATGCCTTGGTGACCCAAGATGGCGTGTTGTGGCAACTGCCGGCGAAGACCCTCGAACAGCTCAGTCGGCGTTCTCCCCAGCAGGCAGAGCTCTTTCACATCATGTTGGCCCGTGTCATGTCCCGGAGAATAGCCCAGCTAAGTGATAAACTCCGGGTGGTACTCAGTTGAGGGGCCCGGTGGGCTGGTGGGGGATCCCACGCCCTCAAGTTCCCCGCCGCGCCCCATCGAGGGCGTCAAAGGCCGTCACCGGGGGATAGGCGCTGGGGTCAGTGAGGACATCGATAACCGTGGTTTGAGGGTCCGCCAGGGCCCTTGCCAAGGTGGGTCCGTAGTCCCCTGGCCGTTGGATGCGCACCCCACGGCAACCGCAGGCGACGGCAATGGCTGCGTGGTCCACCGGGGTCAAATCGCAAGCCTCGGTGCTGCGGCCAAATAACAACACCTCGGCGTCCTTTTGATAGGCCAGCACCTGGTTGTTGAGCACCGTCACCACCACGTTGATCCCCAAACGAGTGGCTGTTTCCAATTCCTGCCAGGCGTGGGCAAAGCCGCCGTCCCCCACCAAACATAAAACCGGCGCCGAAGGACGGGCCAACTTGGCCCCCAGGGCCATGGGATATCCCCAGCCCAAGCCCGCTAACCCCCGGGGGGTGATAAACCGCATCCCCGGCGCCAGGGACTGCAAGTAAGCGGCGATCCACACCGAGGCGTAGCTGGCATCGGCTACCACCACGGTATCCTCGGTCAAGACCTTTTGTAGCTCCCCCACCAAGCGCTCCGGGCGCACGGGTTGGTCATTGCTGGTTAACAGCGCCGCCACGGCCCCCCGGTTGCTCTGGCGGGCGGCTCGCAGTTCCCGGGTCAGGGCGTTGCGCCGGGCGGCCTCGCCATCGCCCAACTGGGCCCCCAGGGCCTGGAGGGTGAGTTTGGCGTCCCCCACCAGCCGCAGGGCCTCGTAGTTGCGCCCCACTTCGCCGCCGTCGACGTCCAAGTGGATAAACTGGGTGTGGTCGGCGAACAACCGCCAGCTATCGGTGCCGTTTTGGTTGGTGCGGGTGCCCACCAGCAACACCACGTCGGCGCCGCGGACCCAGTCCCGTAGCCCTGCTGTGGGGCTGTGGCGCCCCATGATATAGCCGATGACCCCCAAGGACAGGGGATGATCCTCGGCCACGGCCCCCTTGCCCATGACCGTGGTGGCCACGGGCAGACCCGCCCGCTCCTGGAGGACGGCCAGCTCGCCGCTGGCATCGGCGCTGTGGACCCCGCCCCCGGCGACGATCAACGGCCGCCGGGCCCGGGTTAAGGCCCCGGCGGCGGCGGCGATCCGGGCGGGGTCCGCCACGGTTCGATCCAGGGGATAGTCTCCCAGGGCCTGGCGGCGGGGCGAAGCCTCCACCGCCGCGGGTGCATCCAAAAGATCCACCGGCAACAACAATACCGCCGGCCCCATGGGGCCGGTGGTGGCTTGGACGATGGCCTGGTCGAGGTAATCCACCAAGCGTTCTGGGGTCTCGACCCGGCCCACCCATTTGCTGCAGGCGGCAAACAGGGCCCGGTGATCGAAATCTTGGAAGGCGTTTTTTTCCCCGAGGGGTCGGGGGATGTCTTGCACCAGGGCCAGCAGGGGGATGGAGGCCTTGAGGGCCTCCCCCAGGCCGGGGACCAACAGCGTGGCAGCGGGGCCGTTTTGGGCCGTCACCACCCCGATGCGGCGGGCGACCCGGGCGTAGCCGTCGGCCATGTAGCAGCCGGTGCTCTCGGCCCGGTAGCCGATTTGGCGGATGCCGCGGCGCTGGTTGGCCAGTTGCACCGCCGAGGGCAAGCTCTGGCCAAAGGTGAGTTCCACCCCGTGGCGGGCCAAGGCGGCGGCTAGGGCGTCGCCCGCGGTGGATTGAGGGACGTGATTCATGGACGATGCTCCCCGGGGGTTAGGGCGCCACGGCCAACAAAAGCTTGCCCATGTGCTGGCTAGACTCCATGCGGGCGTGGGCTTTGGCCGCCTCCACTAGGGGGTATTCGCTGTCGATGGGGGGCTTTAGATCGTGGCCCTCGAATAAGGGCCAGACCTTTTGCCGTAGGGTGGCGGCCACCTGGGCCTTGACCTCGGGGGTGCGGGCCCGCAGGGTGGAGCCGGTGATGGTGAGGCGGCGCAACATCAAGGGCAACAGATCCAACTGGACCTTGGGAGTGTCCAAAAAGGCGATCTGACTCAAGCGCCCGTCGTTGGCCAGGGCCGAGAGGTTGCGCTGGACGTAACCGCCCCCCACCATGTCCAAGATCACATCCACCCCCCGGCCGTCGGTGGCCGCCTTGACGGCGGCGACAAAGTCTTGCTCTTTGTAGTTGATCCCCGCGGCCCCTAGGGCTTCGCAGTAGGCCACCTTGGCGGCGCTGCCGCAGGTGGCCCACACCCGATGCCCCGTGGCCACGGCCAGCTGAATGGCGGTGGTGCCGATGCCGCTGGAGCCACCGTGGACCAATAGGGTCTCCCGGGGCTGCAACTTGGCCCGCTCAAAGGCGTTGATCCACACGGTGAAAAAGGTCTCGGGCAACCCCGCCCCCAAGCGCAGGTCGACACCCGGTGGCAAGGGTAGACACTGGCCCGCCGGTACCGTCACATACTGGGCATAGCCGCCGCCGTTGGTGAGGGCACACACGGCGTCGCCCACCTGCCAGCCCGTCACTCCCTGGCCCACGGCGTCGATCACCCCCGACACCTCCAACCCCGGCAGATCGCTGGCCCCGGGGGGTGGGGGGTAACCCCCGCCGCGCTGGAGGCAGTCGGGACGGTTGACGCCGGCGTAGGCGACGCGAATCCGCACCTCCCGGGGGTCGGGGACGGGCGTGGGGCGGTGACAGGGTTTCAGCACCTCGGGACCACCGGGTTCGGTGATCTCCACGGCCTGCATGGTGGATGGGGCTTCGCCCATGGCAAGATTCTCCAGTGGTGGATGGGGTTGTGGTGCAACCGGGGTTATCGATGGGCGCCGGGCCGAGGGGCAACTGGGTGCCTTTTCCCTCACTGTCCCGCCTCGGGGGCCTCGCCCCGGTAGCGGTTGAGGCGGGCCATGGCCTGGTGGACGTGGTCGGGGGGGGGGGGGGCGCGGGGCCGGCCCCCGCCCCCCCGCCCGCGGCGCCCCCGCCGCCGCC
>JBHJHK010000049.1:0-2536 GCA_050330975.1 Candidatus Competibacterales bacterium
GTCGTCCACGGCGCGGATGGCCGCCGTCAGGTGCCAAGCTTGGATGGATAAGCCCTTCCCGGTGCAATGGCGGTGGCGCCGAGTGGCGGTGGGTTGTTGTGGGGCTTGCATAGCGGGGGGGCAGGGGGGGGTGAACACCGAGGCGTGGGGCTGGGGTTTGAGGCGCCGCCGCGCCTCCACGTCGCACTGGCGGGGGGGGCCGGCGCTGAGGCCGATGGGAATGTCCACCAACAGCACGCCCTTGGGGTAGGCGGCCACGACGGCGGCAAACTGGGGGTACCAGGCCACCTCCCAGCGTCCGACATCATTGACGGCGGCCGTGCACCAGCCGCCGCGACAACCGTCGACCCCCACAAAGGGCCCAGAGGAGCAGGATCCAGAGGAACGGGTGGAAACCATGGGGTCTCAAACGCTTTCGAGGCTGTGGAGGATGAAAAATCTCGCCGCGGCGTTGTCCAACTTCGCCGTGTTGCGGCCCGTGCCGCCAGCTTTCCCCGAGCCCGTCACCGGGGGGTGGTGCTCCAGGCGATCATCCCACGCCACCGTCCCATACCCCATGCCATTGTCGAGTTTCACCTAAGAGACCCTTTCGAGTGCCATTTTTATGAGTGATCAGAGCGATCCAGACGCCATCGATGCCGAGGTGGTCAGCGACGATACCCCCGAGAACCGCGACCAGCGCCAAGGCGCGGCGGCCGAAGCCCGCAGCCTCACCGTCGCCGGCGACGTCTTGCCCGAGATGTTGTATCTACTGCCCTTGACTGAGCGGCCGTTTTTTCCCGCCCAGGTATTGCCGTTGTTGCTCAACGCCGATCCCTGGTTGCCCACCTTGGAAAGGGTGGTCAAGGGTGGGGGCCAGCCCGTGATCGGCCTCATCCTCGCCGGGGCGGAGAACTCCGACCAGGCCGCCGCCGATGAGTTTTACCCCGTGGGCACCGTGGTGCGCATCCACCAGCTCAACCGCAACGGCGAACGCCTCCAGTTTGTCGCCCAGGGCCTCAAGCGCTTTGCCCTGGAGAAATGGTTGTCCCAAGAGCCCCCCTTTGCCGCCCAGGTGGCTTACCTCGACGACAGCGACTTCGTCAACGACGAGGAGCTGCGGGCCTACTCCGTGGCGGTGATCAACATCATCAAGGAGCTCATCCCCCTAAACCCCCTCTACTCCGAAGAGCTCAAGCACTTCCTCACCCGTTTTAACACCAACGATCCCTCGCCGTTGGCGGATTTCTCCGCCACTTTGACCACCGCCTCCAAGGAGGAACTCCAGGACATCCTCGCCACCTGTGATGTGTTGGAGCGGATGAAAAAGGTCTTGGTGCTGATCCGCAAGGAGCTGGAAGTGGCCCGCCTCCAGACCAAGATCAGAAAGCAGGTGGAAGAAAAAATGAGCGAGCAGCAACGCAAATTCTTTTTGCGCGAGCAGCTCAAGACCATCCAAAAGGAATTGGGGATCGCCAAGGACGACCGCACCGCCGACGTCGAGCGCTTCAAGGAGCGATTAGAGGCCAAAACCCTTCCCGAAGAGGCCCAAAAGCGCATCGACGACGAGCTGGACAAGCTATCGGTGTTGGAGTCAGGCTCCCCGGAATACGGGGTCACCCGCAACTACCTGGACACCCTCACGGACTTGCCTTGGGGGGTCTACTCGGAAGACAAGCTCGACCTCAAGTATGCCAAAGGCGTGTTGGACCAGGACCACTACGGCCTGGAAGACGTCAAAGAGCGGATCTTGGAGTTTCTGGCGGTGGGAGTGTTGCGGGGGGAGATCAGTGGCTCCATTTTGTTGTTGGTGGGCCCCCCTGGGGTGGGTAAAACCTCCGTGGGGCGCTCCATCGCCAACGCCTTGGGCCGGGAGTTCTACCGCTTTAGCGTCGGTGGGATGCGCGACGAAGCGGAGATCAAAGGCCACCGTCGCACCTACATCGGAGCCATGCCCGGCAAGTTTATCCAGGCCATCCGCAGCACCCAGGTGGCCAACCCGGTGGTGATGATCGATGAGGTGGACAAGGTGGGGGCTTCTTACCACGGCGATCCGGCCTCGGCGCTGTTGGAGGTCCTGGACCCCGAGCAAAACGCGAGCTTTCTCGACCACTACCTCGACGTGCGCTTCGACCTCTCCAAGGTGTTATTTGTCGCCACCGCCAACCAGCTGGACACCATCCCCAGCCCCTTGCTAGACCGCATGGAGGTGTTGCGTTTGGCGGGTTACATCACCCCGGAGAAGGTCCAGATCGCCCGGCGCCACCTGTGGCCGCGGCTCCTGGAGCGGGCGGGTCTCAAGGAGACCTCTTTGAGTATCACCGACGCGGCCTTGCGCGCCGTCGCCGAGGACTACGCCCGGGAGGCGGGGGTGCGCAACCTGGAAAAGCAGCTCTCCAGAATTGCCCGCAAGGCGGCGGTGGAGTTTGTCAACGGTCGCGAACAACCCTTGAGGGTGGGGGTCAAGGAAGTGGGGCGGTTGTTGGGCAAGCCCTCTTTCCAGCGGGAGCGGCTGCGCCAGGGGGTCGGGGTGGTCACGGGCCTCGCTTGGACTGCC
>JBHJHK010000050.1:0-3452 GCA_050330975.1 Candidatus Competibacterales bacterium
GTTGTTGGGGGGCTTCCAGTGCGGCCCGGGGCTTGCCCCCGCCGCGGCAGGGGCGCGCCCCCCGCGCGGCGGCCGCGTTCTCAGGCAAAAAAACTCATGGGGACTGTCATATCCGGGGGATTATGCCATCTAGGGGACCACCGGGGCTGGGGTCTGGTGGTTGTCGCCGGGGCTGTGGTGTGTATCATAGCTCCGATCGCCTTGTCCACAGGCCCTAGTCCGCAATGATTGTCCGCTTTCTGCTGTTTTTGTTGGTGGTCGTGGTGGTGGTCCTCGCCGTGCCGGCGCTGCGGCGCCAGCTGCTGATCGTGATTGGGCGACGACGTCTAGCCGATATCAAGTACGCCTTTTGGGCTGCCTTTGTCCTGTATTTCGTCTTTAGCGTCTTCTATGGCCTCTATTCCCGCTTGGGGGATTGAGCCCTGTCTTTTGCCACCTTCGAAGGTCTCCACACAAGGTCCCTCCATGATGACTGCTTTCCCGGCCCGCCGCCCGTCTAGTCTGGTTGTCGTCGCAGCCATGGGGCTTTGTTTTGGCCTCGGGGGCTGTGCCACTGCGCCCGTGGAGGAGTCTCTTGGGGACGCGAGCTCGCCGCCCTCAGAAGAAGTGGCCGCCGAGCTGCCGCCGCCCGGGGCAGTGACGGCCGCCATCGAACCCGCGGGTCCCGACCCGGAGGCCCTGTACTGGTGGTCGGCGTGGTTTCACTTCACCTGGACGGCCGAGGGGGGGCCGGATTTTAACCGCGACGCCCTGGTGGCCGACTTGATCGTGGAGCCGGTGATCCGCACTCACTGGCAGCGGCTGCCCCTGTGGCGCTTTCACCGTCGCGCCGCCCCCGATGTGGCGGGGCATCGATTCAGCTTTCTGTTTTACACCGACCCCACCACTGCCGCTGCCATCTACCGGGACATCGAAGCCAATCCCCTCATGGCCCGCCTGGGGGAGGCTGGCATCTTGGATCGGTTTGTCAAGACCGACCCCGCCGCCAACGATAATCGCGCCATCGGGGGCACGAGTGATCCCAACTGGTCGCCGGCCCTCCAAGAGGCCTGGCCCACCTTTATCATGGGGGTGAGCCGCACCTGGCTCGGGCTGATCAACCAGGGGGTAAACGAGGCCACCGTGGCGGCGTTGCCCTTGGAGGATCAGCTGGCCTACTACGCGACGGTCAACGGCGATGTCACCCAGGTTTGGAGTGCTGAGGGACGCCATGGTTTTCTCCACCATCTCAATGCGTTGTTTGGTTACCAGCCTTTGTTGATGCGGTATTAGTCAATCGCTAGTGGGGCATTCACGGGAGGATGGGTTGTGAAATTGACTTATATTGTCGTCGTTTGGGGGTTATTCATGGCGTTTGATGCCACGGCCCAGTCGGTCGAGGATCGCCTCGCTATTATCGAAACGGCCAGCCAGCTCGACACGGCGGTGGACGCCAAGGACTGGACCGCCGTCGAGGGTCTGTTTGCCGACCGTGTCACCTTTGTGTTTGGCCAAGGCGAACCTCGCCAGATGTCCGGTTCGGAGATTGCCGCCCTGTGGGCCGCCAATCTCTACGCGGAGAAAACCTCCTTTCACCTGCGGGGCGACCACGTGGTGGTCTTTGAGGGGTCGGATCGAGGGACGCTGTACTCCAAGGCCTACGCCTGGAATCGACTCGAAGGCCTGCCGGGGGGAGACCTCTACGAGGTGTGGGGCGACTACACCTATGATGTCGTGCGCCATGGCGGCACCTGGCGCATCACCCGCTTCGCCTTTCAACCGCGCCTCGAGAGGGGCAATACCGATCTGCCCGGCTATCGCCCCTAGCCGTGAAGACCGCAAGGGCCGTGGGGTCCAACGCCCCATTAATAACCCTATATCCCACCGTTTGGCTTTGCTACAGTCTGATGGCTGAAAAAACAGCGAGCTCTATAATTTGCAATTTTTATCATTGAAGCTCTTGATTTTGCTGTTTCAGTGCTGGTATCGCTGAAGTTTGATATCCATTGTACACTGAGGGTTTCCCTCAGCCCACACCCCCGTTTTGCCCTTTCAAATGCCAATAAGGAGAGGATATTTTTATGAAAGCTTCATTGATAACCAGTTTATTGCTGGTCATGACCACGACAAGTGCCCACGCCATGGTGATCATCAACGAAGTGTTGGGTAGCACAACGGGAGCCGATTCCGAGTTTATCGAGTTGTATAACACCAGCGCCAGCGCTATCTCCATCGGAGGCTGGAGTGTTGAGCTGTGGGACTCCGACAGCGGTGGCGCCTTTGGTAATGCCGATGGTGATAGCCCCTACGTCATCGATGCTGGGGCGATGATTGAGGGGTTTGGTTTCTACACGCTGGCCAATGGCTTGGCAGAAAGCCTCTTCGCGTTTGCAGCGGATCAGTCTTTGCCGAGCAATGCCATCGAGAACAGCTCTTACACCATCATACTGGCCGACGCGGCCAACACTGCGCTGAACTCGATTTTTGTCACCGACGGCGATGCCGGTGATACTGCCAACCGGGCTGGAACCTCGATCACGCCAGATTTTGCGTTCGGCCCCGATGGGACGTTTTTGCCCGCGGGTTTCTTCCGCGAGTTTGACGGTGCTGACACTTTGTTGCTGCAGAGTTTCAGTGACTTCACCGACACGGGCACGCCCGGCGCCACCAACGACCCCTCCGTGGAGCCGCCGCTGCCCTCGGTACCACTGCCGGCATCGTTGCTGCTGATGATGACGGGTCTATGGGTGATGGTGGCGCGCCGCCGCTAGCCTCCCGCTGCCGCAGTACACCAAAGTCACCCCCAGCAGGGACGCAAACTCCCTCTGCGAGGTGCTCCAAAGGCCGAGCAACGACGCCGTCGTGGCTCGACTGCATCATTCGCTATCTCAAAGCGCACCGGTTGGGCGAAGCGCCCACCCCCTCGTCCCAGCGAAACGCTCACGTCACTGGAGCTATTGGCAGTCACAAGGCCCAGAATACCATCGCCGTTGAGATCGGCGATGGCCACCTGCTCCGGCGAGCTGCCCACGGCAACCGGTGCTCTTGGACACGTTGCGCACGCACCATCACCTGCCGGCCGGTAGCCAGGCACAGCTTTTGGCCTCGCTTCACGAGGCAATGGTCCGCGAAGGTCTGGCGAGGGCCTTGCCCGAGGGCGCCGCCACCTCACCGTCGTTGGCCGAGACTCCCGTGACCCCCGAGACCCTGGGCGCCGACGCGCTTCCAGGGATTTCCCCCCCAGAGGCGGGTGTTCGTTCAAGACGCCACCGAGTGGCCGATCGCAAGACCCAGCGATCGGGACGACCAACGCGCCTGTTACAGCGGTAAGTACAAAGACCATACCCTCAAGACGTTGATCGTCATCGACGAGCACCTGACGATTCGCCTGGCCACACCCCTGGTCGTTGGCCGCTGTCACGACAAGCGCTTGGCCGACGAGACAGGCTATACCTTGCCCTCCGGTAGCGAGC
>JBHJHK010000051.1:0-5476 GCA_050330975.1 Candidatus Competibacterales bacterium
TTGCCCGGAGTGTTGTTGGTTCGCCGCCCCCAGGCCGACGCCCTCCTCAACGGCCGCTTCTTGGCCTGGCGGGCCGCCCCCGACGACCCCACCATGGGGGTCTACAACCGCCACCTGTGGAGCATCGCCCCCCCGGAGCAACTCCAGACTTACCTCCAGCGCTGCTTGGCGAAGGCGGGGGTGGCCGACGCCGTGGTCCTGCCCCAACAGCCCCTGCGCCCCGATTGGCAACTGGACGGGCAGTTGACCAACTTTGAGCAGCAGCTCACAGGACCCATGGACACCCCCAACAACGCCCGCTTTTTTCTGGCGGCGGAGCTGACCCTGGCCCCCCAGACCCCGGGGATATCGACGCCGCCAAAGGTGTGGCGCGCCCAGCCCCAAGTGGCCATCCCCCTGGCCGACGCCGACCCCAACCGGATCGCCGTGGGGCTAGAAGAAGCCCTGACCCAGTTCTGTCGCCAGGTGGTCGGCCAGTTGACCGCCGCTTTTCCCGAGGGTGCGGATTCGTGAAGGCGGCAGAGGTCGAGAAGGTCGCCAGCCGGGCCATGCCCTCCATCCGCCAGCGCTTCGCCCGGGCGGTGTGGTCCATCAACGGCGCGGTGCTACTGGCGGTGGTGTTGCTGCTCCTCGCCGCGGGGTACGGCCGCCAACGCCAGGCCATCCTGGAGAACACCCAGCGCAACGTCGAAGTGCTGCGCCAGGCCGTGCCCTTGGCCGTGGCCTCGAACAACGCCGCCTGGGCCCAGGCCTACCTCCAGGGGATGGCCCTGGATCGCTTTGCCCCCAGCACCCGCTGGATGGGCTTGGTGTCCCTCACAGGGGTGCCCCTGTGGTCCCGCTGTGAACCCGGATCCGGGTCTGACCCCAAGGACCCTTGTGGCTTTTACTTCAGGGGCGATCGCCTCGAGATGGCGCCGCCGTCGCCGTTGGCCGCCCGGACCGAAATGTTGTTGGCCACCCTGACCCCTGGGGGCGGCTGGCGCTGTGGACCGGGGGAAGAGACGGTCGTCGCCCGCTGGTACCAGAGCCGCCGCCTGGGGGCCGTGGGGCCCCTTTGCATCGACGACAACCCCGACCCCCTGGGGCTGGTGGTGGCCGTGGCGGATCTGCGCCAGTTCTACCTCCAGTTGGGGCGGGCGGCCTGGCCCTTGGTGGGGGCGGTGCTGGCCCTGGCCTTGGGGGTGGGACTGGCGTCGCGCTTCGCCCTGGGTTGGCTGGCCGCGCCTTTGGAGCGACTGTCCGCCACCGCCCGGGAGATCACCGACACCCGGGACTACAGCCGTCGGGTGCCCGTGGAAGCCACCGCCGAGATCGCCGCCTTTACCCATAGCTTCAACGCTATGCTGGCCCGCATCGAAGACCGGGATCGCCACCTGGAGCAGCAGGTGGCCCAGCGCACCGCGGCCCTGGAGCGCTCCATGGAGGAACTCCGGGACGCCATGCACCGGGCCGAGGAGGCCAACCGGGCCAAATCGGCGTTTTTGGCCAATATGAGCCACGAGTTGCGCACACCGCTGAACGCCATCATCAACTACGCCGAAATGCTCTACGAAGACGCGCAAGATGCCGACGACCCCGAGCTGTTGGCCGATTTGGGAAAGATCCAAGGGGCCGGGCGCCACCTGTTGGCCCTGGTCAACGACGTGTTGGACGTGGCCAAAATCGAGGCGGGCAAGGCCGAGGTCCACCCCGAGACCTTTGAGTTGGCTGCCCTTATGGGAGAAGTACAAGAAGTGATCCAGCCCCTGGCCGAGCAGCGCCACAACCGCTTGACCACCACCTGCCCCACGGGGCCTTCGACGCTCTACACCGACCGGGTCAAGCTCCGCCAGTGCCTCATCAACCTCCTGAGCAACGCCAGCAAGTTCACGGCAAACGGCCGCATCACCTGTGCCGTCACCGCCGTCGATGGCCAAGACGCCCTGGCGTTTGCCGTGGAAGACACCGGTATCGGCATGACGGGCGAGCAGGTGGCCAAGCTCTTTGAGCGCTTCTCCCAGGCCGACAGCTCCACCACCCGCCAGTACGGCGGCACCGGTTTGGGTCTGGTGATCACCAAGAGCTTTGCCGAGTTGCTGGGGGGGCGGGTGAGCGTCGAGAGCACCCATGGTCAGGGGAGTCGATTTTGCCTCACCATCCCCCGCCGCTATAGCCCCGGGGTATCTCCGCCGGCGACCCCGGCCGAAGAACCGCCGAGGTTGGAGGTCGCCCCCCGGGGGGAGGGGGCGGCCACGGTGTTGCTCATCGACGACGAGGCCGCCCTCCACAAGGCCGTCGCCGCCCAACTGGTGGGCACCGACTATCGGCTGCTCCACGCCCACTCCGGGCGCGAGGGACTGGAGATCCTCGCTCAACAGCGGCCCGATCTGGTGTTGCTGGATGTGATCATGCCCCACACCGATGGCTGGGAGGTGTTGAAGGCCATCCGCCATGACCCGACGCTGCGGGAGACGCCGGTGGTGATCCTCACCCAAGGGGGCGGCCAGGACCTGGCCCAGGTGCTGGGGGCCACGGAGTTTGTCGCCAAGCCCATCGACACCACGCGACTCCTCGACATCCTGCAGCGCTTTCGCCGGGAAGACCCCTGGGTGTTGGTGGTGGACGACGACCCGTTGACCCGGGATCTGTTGCGGCGCAGCCTAGAGCGCGAGGGCTGGGGGGTGGCCGAGGCCGCCGATGGCCGCCTGGCGTTGGAATACTTAGCCCACCACACCCCCCAGGCCATCGTCTTGGACTTGATGATGCCCCACCTAGACGGCTTTACCGTCATGGACGCCCTCCAGAGCCAGCCCCACTGGCGGCGGATTCCCGTGGTGGTGGTCACCGCCAAGGACCTCTCTAGAGAGGAGCGCCACCGGCTGCGCCAGGGGGCGGTGTTGGTGGCCCAAAAGGGCCACTACCAGCGGGAGGCGTTGCTGGGGGGGTTGGCGCAGTTGGCCCGGCAAAAGGCGGCTCCTGGGTCAGATGGTGGGGCTGAGCTGGGGTGACGACGAGAGGAGGAACACGGCCATGACCACGGCCATGACCACGGCCATGACCACGGTGTTGGTGATCGAAGACAACGAACTCAACCGCGACGTCCTCGGCCGGCGCCTGCGCAAACGGGGCTATGAAGTGTTGGAGGCGGAGGACGCCGAGGTGGGTTTGGCCTTGGCCAAGGACCGGCGGCCGGGGGTGATCTTGATGGACCTGGAACTGCCGGGGGTGGACGGCTACCAGGCCACCGCGACCCTCAAAAAAGACCCGACCACCGCTGCCATCCCCGTCATCGCCCTCACCGCCCACGCCATCGGCGAATACCGGGAGCGGGCCCTGGCGGCGGGCTGCGACGACTTCCACGCCAAACCCTTTGAACTGCCGCGGCTCCTGGCCCAGATCGAAGCCTTGGTGGGGGCGGCGCCATAGTTCCCGGGACGCCTCTGGGACCGGGGGAGGACGCCGGGGCGCCGGGGCTTTGGCTGTTGGCCGCCGACCCCCGCTGTGCCCCCCGGCGCTGGACGGTGGCCCCCTTTGAATCGTTGGCGGTGGCCTTTGCCGTGGCCTGGGACAGGGAACCGGTATTGGGAGGGGTGCGCTACTGCCGCCACCCGGGGGAGTGTCCCGGGTGGGACAGCGCGCCCTGGGCGTTGGCCGTGGCCGAAGGGGACGTGGTGGGCGACGATGGCCGTCGTTACCGCCTCTATCGGGCCACCTTGCCCCCCCTGGGGCGGGAGGGGGGTTACCGCTACCAGTGCGGCTACCGCCGGGCGACGGGCTGGCAATGGGGAGTGGGGGGGCAGGTGATGGTGACCCTAGCCCCCCGGCGGATGGGGGATGTGCCCCAGGGGCTGGTGGGGGTGGTGGACGGCGTGCCGGTGGTGGGGCCGTTGCCCCCCAAGCCCCTGACGCCGGCCCCCAGGGACTGGCGGCGGCGGCTGTGCTACACGGTGATGATCGACCGCTTTGCCCCCGGGGACCCCAGCCGTTGGGGACTGGGGTGGGTGACCTTCGACCCCAACTCCCCCTTTGCCGCCCACGGGGGGGATTTGCTGGGTCTCGGCCAGCAGTTGGACTATCTCCAGGCGTTGGGGGTGGGGGTATTGGTGTTGAGCCCGGTGTACGCCAACAACGCCACGGGCTACCACGGCTACCACCCGGTGCACCTGTTGGCCGTCGACCCTCGCTACGGCACCCTGGGGGATCTCCAGGGGTTGGTGGCCCAAGCCCACGCCAAGGGCATGGCCGTGGTGTTGGATGTATTGGTCAACCACACCGCCGACCTCATCACCTGGGCACGGGATGGCGCGGGTCAGTTCCACTTCGACGCCGAAGGCTGGGGGCCCAACCTGCTCCCCGAAGAACTCCAGAGCGTGGGGTTTTTTCACGCCCCGGGCCAGGAGGATTTGACCCGCACCCCGCTGTTTGGCTTTTTGGACGACTGGTGCACTGAGCACCCCTATGTAGCCCGCCAGTTGGTCGACCACCTCAAGTACTGGCTGGCGATGACCGACGTGGATGGATTTCGCTTCGACGCCGTACGCCACGTGGAGCTGGCCTTCTGGCAGGCCGGCCTGGCCGAGCTCAAACGCTATGCCAACGCCGTGGGGAAAACGGATTTTTTTTGCCTGGGGGAACACGCCGACCACCGCCCCCAGGAGGTGGGCCGCTACAGTAAGGGGGCGGCATTTAGCGGCATGCTGGACTATCCCCTGTACTATTTGCTGCGGGATACCTTGACCCGGGACCCCATCGACCTCACGGCGTTAAACGCCCACTTCGACCGGGCGATTTTTGCCTACCGGGATTCCCGCTACAACCTGGCCTTTCTGGACAACCAAGACACCAGCCGCCTTCGCCACCTGGCCGACCGCTGGGGGGGTGGCGACGAGGCCACCGCCTGGGCCCTCCAGCGCTGCGCCCTGGCGCTGTTGATTCTCGGGCCCCAGATCCCCTGTTTGTACTACGGCACCGAGCAGGCCTTTGCCGGCGCCCATCTCACCTTGCCCAATGGGGGGGGCGAAGGGGTGGGGGTGGACTGTTACGTGCGGGAGGACATGTTCCCCAATCCCCACTGTTGGGGCCCCGTGGGTCCGGTCAATCGCCCCCGCTATGCCCCCTTTGAGCGCCGCAATCCGGTGTTCCGCTGGATCCGCCACCTGGCTCACTGGCGGGCCGCTTTGCCGGCCCTGTGGCGGGGGGATCGCCATGGCATCGCCGATGGCAGGGTTTGGTTGGCGCTGATGTGGGCCCCCGAGGTGGAGGATTTGGCCTTGGTGGTGGTCAATTTTAGCCGCGAGTCCCAGAGTCGATCCCTGGCGTTGGCGACCCTCGCCCCGACGCTGCCCGCCCCCGGACGCGGGGTGCTCCAGGGGCGCGAGCCCCACCTCGTCTCGGGGGGAGAGGCGGTGTCCGCCGTCTTGGAGAGGGAGACCTTGAGCCTGGTGGTGGACCCCTGGGGGGTGGGACTGTTCCACTGGTCCGGGGAGTAGGGGGG
>JBHJHK010000052.1:0-5705 GCA_050330975.1 Candidatus Competibacterales bacterium
CCCCGCCATCCAACACCCGCCGCCCAGGATGCCACGGCCCGCGCGGCGGGGGGGGGGGGCGGTTCTGGCGGCGGCGGTGGCGCGCCGTTGACCACCGTCACCTCCAGGGTGGTGGCGGCGATGGCATCGCCCCCCAAATCCAGGTTGCCACTGCTGGCATTGCCGGCGGCATAGAGGGTCACAGGACCGTTGAAGGCCGGGGCGGTCCAGGCGAAGTCAAAGGTCGCCGCCCCCTGGACAAACCCCTTGGGCAGGGTGTGGGACAGCTCGGCGCCAAAGAGTTGGAGATCTCCATCGACGGGATTCAGAGCGCCTTGGAAGTTGGCCGTGGAAATATTCACCCCGGCGGTGACACCACTGCCGCCCATGACCAACACGGTGTACAGTGCCTCTTGGCCCGCCTCTACTACCGTGGGACCCAGAATTTCCACCATGGCCACTGGGGTGGCGGGACTGGGAAAGTGACAGGCGCTGCACAAAGCGCCGCCGTTGGTCCCGGGATTGCCGGAAAAGCCACTGCGCCCCTCGAGGCTGGCCAAGGCGCCATCGACGCTCGAGAGCCCTAGGATGAGGGCGACAAACCACCCCACCGCTCTGATGGGATCACCGCGAAGGTCTCTCCATCTTCGATCGGACCACGACATACTCTACCCCTGCTGTTAAGACTAGTGGATGAACTATCCCTCGGGGATAGCGGTAAAGCCTTGGGAGTGGGATGTGGTGTATTGACGATGATATTGATGACGACAGCATCGGCAACCCTAACGCTCCTGGAGGGGCTGACGACGCCGAAGTTGGGGTAAAAATGATCGACATCGACAACAAGTCTACCGAAATAATTCTCAGCTGTGAGATTGTAGGCATTATTTTGGCTCCCCAGGGAGCCAAAGTCCATAAAGGTTCTGTGACAGGATCCCGCAGTGGGGCCGTAAAGCAAGGGGTGTCGAACTGTTTGAAGGCGCTGATTTCCAAAGATGAGATCTCAAATGTGCCACTGGACGACAACTCGAGCGTGACCATGATCGCCCAATTCCCCAAAGGCGCCCTAGGTGCCCTTTCGATGGTTATCGCCATTGGGACGTCAGTTCTCGGCGGCTGTGGGTCGACTTTCTTCGACGGACCCCAGACCCAAAACTCCCGCTGTGGCAGACTGGCGATGGGGCAGCGCACCACTTACCTCGAAGAGCGCCTGTGCCGAGAAGCGAGCAACCCCTGAAACCCGGCGTGCCCTCAGGCACTCGCCAAGAGCGTTAGGGCCAACCCCACCAACACCACGGCGGCGAGGCGCGGCAACCAGCGTTTCACCGTGGGCGAGCGCTGTAACCACTCGCCCAGGGTCCCCGCCGCCAGGGCGATGGCGCCGAACACCAGCAAAGCGGCGACAATAAACATCCCCCCCAACAGCAATAGCTGGGCCGCCAAGGAACCTCGGTCGGGGTCGGCAAAGGGGGGTAGGAAGGCGAGGAAGAACATCAGCACCTTGGGATTGGTGATGTTCATGGCGATGCCCCGGCGGTGGAGCTGGCCAGCCCTGAGGGTCCGATTTCCCCCATCTTTGCCAACTCGCCAGCCCGCCAGGTGGACCAGGCGAGGTAGAGCATGTAACCAGCACCCATGAGTTTGATTATCTCAAAGGCACTGGGAGAGGCCCGAACCAAGGCAGCGACACCCAAGGTGGTGGCCGCGATGTGCCCCAACAGCCCCGTACACAACGCCAAGGTCACCCACAACCCAGCCCGGCGTCCCTGGAGGGCGGACTGGGTGAGGACGAATAGGTTGTCGGGTCCCGGGGCAATGGCGAGGAGTAAGGCGGCTACGAAGAAACTGCCCAGGGTGTCAGGGGGTATTAACATCGGTGCACCCCCCTATCCCCGGCACTGACCTCCACCCCCGAGATCGAGGGTTTAACATAACGCCGTGGCCAGGGGATGCCCCAAAGTGGCTGGCGAAGATCGGGCCTTCAAACCCCACAAAACAAACTGGCCCTTTGAACTCAGGATCTGTCGACAGATGGTTCCACAGGGCCCAGCAAGCCCTCGGAGGACGTACCATGCCCCAAAGCGAACTGATCGTGAACCACTACACCCGTGGCAGCTTACTGGCTGCCATCGGCCAAGGTTTGGCAAAACTGGGAAAATCGCCGGGGGATGCCACCGTCGAGGACTTGGGACCCGTCGATGAATTCCACATCGGTGGTCGGGCGGCCACCGAGCGCCTGCTGGATCAGTTGGCCATCGCCAACCATCACCAGGTCCTCGATGTCGGCTGTGGCCTGGGAGGGGCAAGTCGTTTTGCCGCCCAGCGCTACGGTTGCCGGGTGACGGGTATCGACATCACCCCGGAATACGTCGAGACCGGGGGGGAACTGTGTGCTTGGGTCGGCTTGGCAGAGTACGTCGACCTCCGACAGGGCGATGCCACCGCCCTCCCCTGGACCGACGCCCGTTTCCACCGGGCCTATATGATCCATGTAGGTATGAATATCGTCGACAAATTCCGCCTCGCCCAGGAGCTTTACCGGGTATTGCATTCCGGCGCCAAACTCGGAATCTACGACGTCATGGCCACGGGGGACGGCGAGCTGGCCTTCCCCGTGCCGTGGGCGACGACCCCCGAGGGGAGCGCTGTGGCGTCCCCCCAGACCTACCGCCAAGCCCTGGAGACGGCGGGATTTCGCCTGGTGGCCGAGGAAAACCGGCGGGAGTTTGCCCTGGAATTCTTTGCCCGCCAGCGGGCGCGCCTCGCCCGAGCTGGGGAGCCATCACCCTTGGGCATCCACCTGCTCATGGGGGCCACGACGCCGGCCAAGATCGACAATATACTGACGAACATCGCCCAGCAGCGCCTCGCTCCCGTGGAACTCATCGCTGAGAAGCCGGGTTAGGTCTTCCCCTGGGCGTTTGAGAGGGCCTCGACCAACTGGTCATACAAGCCGTCGACTAGCCGCTCCTTGGAATTGTGAATCCGCTCCAAAAGCGTCAGAACCCGCCAGGCCTGGGGGCGGCCAAAGGGCACCGTTCGCAAACCCTTGGCCTCGAGGTCGGTCCCCGGGCGCTGGGGGACCACGGAAACGCCCAGGCCATGGCGCACCAGTGATTCAATGGCTTCCAGGGAGTCGATCTCCATCACTTCCCGCACCTGCAATCCTCGACGGTTTAAATGGCCCTCTATCTGTTGGCCCGCCCACGTTTTACGGCTGAACCAGATGAAAGAATGGCCCGCCAACAGCGCCGTATCGTCTTCCCCCGCCGCTCCCGCCGGGGCGATAACCACCAGGGGCTCCCGGCCGATCTCCCTGACCGCCAACCCCTCGGGCACCCACTCTGGGGCCGTCACTATGGCAGCATCCAGTTCGCCGTGGCGCACTTGCTGAGCCAACTCCCCCGACAGACCAGTGCGAATCCGCACCCGCAACTCGGGATGCTCCGCGTTGAGGGCCGCCAGGGCAGGGGGTAGCAATTCAATCAACGCCGTGGGCACCACCCCCACCGTCAAACGACCGATGAGGCGCTGCTCCGACCCCAAGCGCCTGATGTCCTCCACCAGCTCCACCAACTGCCGAGCCCGCTCCAACAGCGCCTGACCCCGCTCGGTGAGTACCACCGGCCGCTGGCGGCGATCCACTAGGGCCACCCCCAGCTCGTCCTCCAAGGCCTTGACGTGGAGGCTCACCGCCGAGTGGCTGAGACCGATGGCCTCCCCCGTCGCCGATAGGGTCGGATGCTCGGCAATGGCCACCAGGGTTTTCAAGTGACGCAAATTCACAAGATCCTCACAAATTCACAAAACTCCTTCGGACTCCCTTCCCCAAACTCAGACCCAGGGTATTGTGAGTTTTTCTAACAAAAACCTCCATAAAAAATCGCTTTGATAAAACATAACTAACACCTAAGGTAAACAGAAATTAATGTTTCTGGAGCAACGCCATGTACACCCTCGACGACGCCCAACAACACCTCCAAGCCGCAGCCCGGGAGTTGGCCCAAACCATCCTCGCCCCCCGAGCCGCCGCCGTCGATGCCCAAGAGGCCTATCCCTGGGACAACGTCTGCGCCCTGACAGATGGTGGCTTTATGGGGATGACCTTGCCTAGGGCGTGGGGCGGCCAGGGCAGAAACCTGTTCGACACGGTACTGGTGGTGGAGGAATTGGCCAAAGCGTGCGCCGTCACCGCCCGCATTGTCGTCGAGGCCAACATGGGGGCTGTGGGGGCCCTCTTTCGCTACGGCAGCGACGCCCAAAAGCGACGGGTAGCCCCTTTGGTGTTGGCCGGGGACAAGCCCGCCATCTGCATCACCGAGCCCAACGCCGGCAGCGACGCCACGGCCATGACCACCACGGCGGTGCGCCGGGGGGATCGCTACATCATCAACGGCACTAAGCACTGGATCACCGGCGGCGGCGTCTCCAAAACTCACCTGATCTTCGCCCGGGTGGTGGAAAACGGCGAGTACCAAGGCATCGGCGGTTTTATCGCCGTGGCCGGGGAGGATCCCGGCATCGTCGTCAAACGCCGGGAGCCCACCATGGGGTTGCGGGGCATGCCGGAGACCGAGCTGGCCTTCGAAGACCTGGAAGTCCCCGCCGCCATGGCCCTGGTCCCGCCCCAGGGCCTCAAGCGGGGCTTTGCCACCTTGATGAATGCCTACAACGGCCAGCGGGTGGGGGCGGCGACGGTGGCCTTGGGGATAGCCACCGGCGCCTTTGACCACGCCGTGGCCTACGTCAAAGACCGCCGGCAATTCGGTCGACCCATCGCCGAGTTCCAGGGCCTCCAGTGGATGCTGGCCGACATGGACATCCAACTCCACGCCGCCCGCCAACTGGTGTGGGCAGCAGCCATGGGCGCCCAGCACACCCCGGCGGGCTTCCCCGACCCCAAGGCCGCCGCCCGGGCCAAGATCTACGCCGCCGAGACCGCCGTCAAGGTCACCAACGACGCCCTACAACTCCACGGCGCCGCCGGCTATTCCCGCGACCTGCCTTTGGAACGGATGGTGCGGGACGCCCGGATGTTCACCATCGGCGGCGGCACCGCCCAGGTATTGCGCAACCTGATGGCAGGGGCCATCCTAGAGCGCAAGCTACCCCAGACCCGCGACGGCTACCGGGCCATGGAACCTTCTCCCAACGCCGTTGGAGACACATCACTTGCCTGATTTGGTCACCGCCATCGCCCAGCGCCTCCACGCCCACGGCTGCCGCCACGCCTTTGGCATCCCCGGGGGAGAGGTGCTGGCCATCATGGACGCCCTCCAGCGCGCCGGCGTCGCTTTTCACCTCTGCAAACACGAAAACGCCGGCGGCTTTATGGCCGAGGGGACCTTCCACGCCACCGGTGCCCCGGGCATCTTGCTGGCCACCATCGGCCCGGGCCTGGTCAACGGGGTCAACAGCGTGGCCAACGCCTGGCAGGATCAGGTGCCCTTGATCGTCCTGTCGGGGTGTGTCGACGCCGTGGACGCCGCCACCTACACCCACCAAGTGTTCGACCACCGGGCCCTCATGGCCCCCATCACCAAGGCCACCTTGACCGCCCTGGACGGGGCGGTGGACGTGATTGTGGACCGGGCCTTGGCCATCGCCACCGCCGATCCCCAAGGGCCGGTGCACATCGACATTCCCATCGGCCTGGCCGGCAAAGACCAGGGCCCCCCTCCCCGCGCCCTGCCGCCCCCCGAGGCTCCCCTCGCCCCCCCCCCCGC
>JBHJHK010000053.1:0-13487 GCA_050330975.1 Candidatus Competibacterales bacterium
GGGAGGTGGGTGTTGACGTCCCCAAGGGTATTTTTTTTACAAAGAATACCGGCGAACGGTTGGGCGTCCCCCAACTCCACCAATTGCGGGGGGGGGGGGGCGGGGGCAGCGCCAAGAGCTCTTGTGTATTGCTCTACAAACGCCCCCTCTCCCAGGCGGCCCGCACCCGCTTGGATACCCTTAGGCGCAGCAACGACGGCTTTGTCATCGCCGAACAGGACTTGGCGTTGCGGGGGCCGGGGGAGGTGTTGGGCACCCGGCAAACGGGTATGGTGGGCCTTAGAATCGCCGACTTGCTCCGAGACGAGGACTTGCTCCCCGTGGTGCGCCAGGTAGCCGATGCCGCCTTGGGCGACCCCGCCGCTGCCCAGGGCCTGGTGCGCCGCTGGGTGGGGGAAGGGACTCGCTACGGCGAGGTCTAGGTCCCCAGGGCCAGGTACCCCAGCAGCAACGACGGCGGGGCTGAAATTCACCGAACTTTCAGCGTCACTGTGGCATCCTTGCCTTCCCGTCCCCGGAATGGATCCCCGCCATGACCTGGTCTATCGCCCCTCGTCGTCGGCCCCCGCCCCTGCTCGCCCTGGCCCTGGGGTTGGGTTGGGCCGCCCATACGCTAGCCGCAGCGCCAACCCCTGGAGGCGACCCACTGGCCAAGGTCGAAGGGGAGGTCTTGGCGGCCTTGGCGGCGCCCGAAGGCCGCAGCGCCACCCCGGCCATCCATCCCACCATCTACGTGGTAGTCCTCCTCAGCCGACCCGCCGCCGCCGACGATACCCCTTTGGACCTGGAAGCCCTGGCTCACCAGGTCCACCATCTCCAAGACCGAGTCCTGGCCCATGTCGCCCCCGGAGCGTTTCGCCCGGTCTACCGCTACGCCCTCACCGCCGCCCTCACCGGCTTTGCCACCGAGGAGGGCATCGCTCAACTCGCCGCCTCGCCGGCCGTGGTGAGCCTCGGCCTCGACGGCGAACTGGCCACCCCAAGGGACGACCCCGACAGGGATTATCCCGACCTCGAGTCCAAAGACACCTCGGGGGGAACGGGGGCCGTGGAGGCTATCCAAGTCCAGGTTGGCGCCGACGCCTTCACAGATCTTGGCATCAGCGGCCGCGGCGCGGTGGTGGCGGTGTTGGACAGCGGCGTCGACAACGGCCACCCCGACTTGGCGGCCAGCCTCATCCCCCAACAGGCCTGCTTCGTGGACTCCGGCGACCGCTGTCCCAACGGTGGGTTGGAGCAATTTGGCGTCGCCGCCGCCCAAGACGACGCTGGCCACGGCACCTTTGTGGCGGGGATCATCGCCGCCGATGGCACCAGCACCGGGCTTGGGGGCATGGCCCCTGGTGCCGAGATCCTGGGCATTAAAGTCTTGGACAATTGCAGCTTCAGCGGTTGTTTTAGCCGGTTTTCCCAAATCGTCCAGGCCCTGGATTATCTCTTGGCGGCGCGTCCCGAGGTGGATGTGGTCAACCTGAGCTTGGGCACTAGCGAACGCTTTGCCGGTGCCTGCGATACCGCCCGCACCTGGATCCAACCCGGGACCCAGATCATCGAACTCCTGCGCCAACGGGGCACCTTGACCGTAGCGGCGTCCATGAACGACGGCGATCCCAACGCCATGGCCGCGCCGGCCTGCATCGATGCCGTGGTCTCGGTGGGCAACGCCGATTTCGCCGACCGTGTCCACAGCGGCTCCAACCGCAGCGCCACCCTCGATGTCTTGGCCCCGGGGGTGGGCATCGACTCCCTGGCCCTGGGGGGCGGCATTCAATTCAATGTCACCGGCACTAGCTTTGCCGCTGCAGCAGTGACGGCCTGTGGCGCCTTGCTCTTGGAGGAGGGCCTAGCCACCAGCCCCGCCGCCCTGGAGGCGCGCTTGGTGACCTCCCCCGTGACCCTGGAGGACCCCGTAACGGGCCGTGCCTTTCCCCGTCTGACCTGCACCCCCGCCGCCGGGCCCTGTATCGCGGCCGGGGCACTGGACGGCGACTGCGACGGCATCCCCGATATCGTGGAAATCCAACAGGGCACCGATGTGGCTGTGAAGGACAACCACGTCTTCGCCGATGACCGCCTGTTTGTCATGCAGACCTACCGGGATTTCCTGGGGCGGGAGGGAGACGCCGCCGGCATCGCCTTTTGGACGGCAGCCCTAGAGGACGGCCTTGCCCCGCCCACCGACCTGGTGACCCTGTTCCTCGACAGCCCCGAATTTACCGACCAAATCGACCAGCGCTTCCCCGGCCAAACCCCTGCCCAAGAGACGGTGACGGCCTTGTACGTGGGGATGTTGGCTCGGGACCCCGAACCCGCGGGCCTGGATTTTTGGGCCGCGGCCTTCGGCGACGGCGTCCCCCGCCAGGCGCTAATCCAGGCGTTTATGGAATCCCAGGAGTACCACAACCGCTTTTTGCCAGCGGCTTTGTACCCGGCGTTTTGATCAGGGGGAGGGGTATTGGCGCAAGGTCAGGGTGCCCCCCCGCTGGATCAGCTCCAAATCAGCCATAAAACTCATCCCCAGCAATATCAGATCGTCTCGTTGATGGGGATTGAGGCTGGCCCGCACCCCGTGGTCGACAATGTTGCCCAAACGCAACTGGTCGACCACGGTGCTGTAGGCGGTGATCACCCCGTTGGCGGTGACAAACTGCCGCGGTGCCCCCCGCTCCAACCCCAAGGCCGCGCCCAGGTGGGCGGGTATACTGACGTCGGAGGCCCCCGTATCGAGCAAAAAATCCACCGAGACCCCGTTGATGGTGCCGCTGGCGAGGTAGTGCCCCAGGGCGTTGCGCTTGAGCACCACCTGGCGTACACCATCGGCCATCAGGGATTGCGTCGGCTGGCGATTGGGGTTAAAACGCCGCTCCAAGACCTCTTGAAAAAACAGCGTCAACAGCACCAGGAGGCCGACCGCTGCCGCGGCGACCATCACAAGCCCAGTGCTGCGGGTTCCGTGGGATTTCGTCATGGGGCCCATTGCGTGCTAGGTTGTCATCCAATGTAAAGCCATGATGCAAAACTCGACGTCGTGAAGTCCATCTGCGTATTCTGCGGGGCCAGATCCGGCAACGATCCCGCCTTTGGAAAGGCGGCTACCGCCTTGGCAAGCCTGGCCGCTGAGCGAGGCCTCACCGTGGTCTACGGCGGTGGCAATGTGGGCCTCATGGGTACAGTGGCCGACGCTGCCCTGGCGGCCGGCGGTCGGGTGGTGGGCGTCATCCCCGACTTTCTCATCGCCCGGGAACTGGCCCACCAAGGCCTCACCGAGCAGCACGTGGTGGATTCCATGCATCAACGCAAGGCGCTGATGACCGACCTCTGCGAGGCCTTTGTCGCCCTACCCGGGGGGTTTGGCACCCTGGACGAACTGTGCGAAGCCCTCACCTGGGCCCAGTTGGACCTCCACCACAAACCCATTGGCCTCCTCAACACCATGGGCTATTTCGACGGCTTGTTGGCCTTCTTTGACCACGCCGTCCAGCGGGATTTCCTCCGTGCCAAACTGCGGAATTTGGTGTTCGCCTCCCCTGACGCCGAGGTGCTCTTGGACCACCTGGCGCGGGCGAGTTCGCCCACCCACCGAGACCCCACCTGGCTGCGAGACCGCAGTTAGGAGCCTCAAAGCCCCCGAGACCCTGGGATCGAACCCTCCAGCGACAGCCCACAGGAACCAGCGATGATGACCAAGGAGCCCCTTGCTGCGCCCCCCGTTTTCTCTTTCTGGGTTGGCGTCGTGGCACTGCTGCTCGCCGCCAAGGCGACCACCGCCTTTGCCCAGCGCCCCCCGGCGGCGCTGATCATCGGCAACGGCGCCTATGCGTCGGCAGCCTTGCCCTCGGCCCCCAGAGACGCCCAAACCATCGCCCGCCGCTTGGAAACGGGGGGATACGACGTCACCACGGCCATCGATGTCACCCCCGAGGGCCTCACCGCCGCTTTGGATACCTTTGGCCGCGAACTCGCCGCCGGCCGGCCGGGGTTGCTCTACTACCAGGGTTACGCCATCCAGCACCGGGGGGACAACATCCTGCTCCCCTTGGGTACCCTCGAGGGAATTCGCGACGAAGCCGACCTCCTGGCCCGTGGATTCGCCGTGACGACACTGCTGCGCAATCTGGCCGCGGCGACGTCCGAGCCCTTGGTGGTGATGCTCGATGCCGCCTACGTCCATCCCCTCCATCTCCAATTGGAAGCCCCCATCGGTTTGGCGCCCCCCGGAGCACTGCCGGCGGAGGTGATGCTGGTCTATTCCTCGGCCCCCAATCAGGCCTTCAACCGCAGTTTCTTCGCCGCGGAGCTCGTCACCCGCGCCCTCAACGCCATGCCCGTGGAGTTGCTGATCCGCAACGTGGGCGCGGCGGTGCGCTTTGAAAGCGGCCTGCAGCAACGGCCCAACTTCTACTCGTCGTTGAGCGGCCCTTTTATCCTCAACGCCGCCGCCGCCAGCCGGGCCTCCCCCAGCCGTCCAGACCTCGTGGTCTCGGGGTCCAACACCATCGGCGACAAACTCCTGCCGGCGCTCCTTGAGGGCTTTTTCCTCGAGCGGCTGGGGGCGAGTATCGATTGGCAAGCCGGGGAAGCGGTCAATGAGAAGCTCCTGGTGAGCCGCGATCCCCAGGGCAACCCCAGCCATGCCATTTTGGTCAAGGCCCACGGCTCCAGTACCGGCTTTCGCGATTATCAAAACCGACGGGCCGATTTGATCATGTCTTCGCGGCCGGTGCGGCCGACGGAAAACCCCGCCTCGCTGGTGGAGCACGTCTTGGCGCTGGACGGGGTGGCCGTGGTGGTGTCTCCCGACAACCCCCTGGACACCATGAGCGTCGACGTCATCGCCGACATTTTCAGCGGCCGCATCCGCCGCTGGGAGGAAATCGGCGGCGCCCCCGGGCCCATCGCCGTCTTCGCCCGGGACGATCGCTCGGGGACCTACGCCACCTTCGAAGACGCCGTGTTGAGCCCCCGGGGATTGTCCCTGGTGGAGGGGGCCGTGCGGTTGGAATCCACCGCCGAATTGGCAGAGCGGGTCGCCGCCGACCCCCGGGCCATCGGTCAACTGGGTCTTGCCTACATCGGCCCCGCCAAGGGGGTGCGGTTGCGGGAGTGCGCCGTCAGCTACGACCCAACGCCTCTGGCCATCAAAACCGAGGACTATCCCCTCTCCCGGCGGCTCTACCTCTACGGCGCGCCGCGCCCAGAGCCCTTGCTGGAACAATTCATCGACTACGCCCTCTCCGATGCCGGCCAGGCGTTGGTGGCCGAGGAGGGATTTGTGGATCTGGCCGTCGACACCTTGGAGCCCAACCCCGACTACTACCGGGAACGGCGCTTGGTGGCGCCCATGGTAATCCGCCACGAAGAGGCCCTAGACCACTTTGTCCAGCTCGTCGAGCGGGGCTTCCAACGCCTGCCGGTGACCTTTCGCTTCGAGGTGGGGCGCGCCTCGCTGGACAGCCGGGCCCGCCCCGACATCGCCCGCATCAGCCGCTACATGCAGAGCATCGGCCGGGGCCAGTCGTTGGTGCTGCTGGGATTTGCCGACATCCGCGGCGGCGAAGAGGTCAACCGCCAGCTGTCCCTAGCCCGGGCCCAAGAAATCGCCCGGGCCTTGAGCGCCCGGGGCGTCCGGGCCGAAGCTCGGGGTTACGGCGAGGACTTGCCCGTGGCCTGCAACAGCGACGAAGCGGGCTTTGAGAAAAACCGCCGGGTGGAGGTGTGGGTGGGCCCAAGCTGAAGCCTCCGCCCCATGGGCTGCGGGCGAGTCATATTGCCCTGTCCGCTGAGTAATTCCAGACCACTCAGCCCCATGGGCTACGGGCAAGCCCCTAAATGTTCGTCCATCTCCACCTTTGGTACCCCCAAGGGGTGAAACCCGCGCCGGCGCCAAGAGTCTCAGTATTACCGCGTATCGCGCCCCACCACGGCGGTCGGCGCCCCATGGGGCCGCCGCCGGCTATCCCCCGCGACCCCTGGGTCAACACCAGCGGTCGCTTTCCCAGGAGTCCGCCATGTCACCACACCTGCGCCCTGCGCTGTGGTTGAGCGTCGCCTTGCTCATCATTCACGGCACCAGCGCCGCCAACCCCAGTGCAGAAGTGGTCAAAAGCCGCAACGACGACCGCAGTTATCGCCACTTGACCCTGGACAATCAACTCCAGGTCCTGTTGATCTCCGACCCCGACACCGACGAGGCCGCCGCCGCCCTGGATGTGGCCGTGGGCAGCTATGCCGACCCCGATGACCGTCCGGGGCTGGCCCACTTCCTGGAACACATGCTGTTTTTGGGCACCGAAAAGTACCCCGAGTCCGACGACTACCACGGCTTTATCTCCCGCCACGGCGGCCGCCACAATGCCTACACCGCCGCCGAACACACCAATTATTTCTTCAGCGTCGACGAAGACCAACTGCAGCCAGCCCTCGACCGCTTTGGCCAGTTTTTCATTGGGCCTCTGTTCGACAACGATTATTTGGCCCGGGAGATGAACGCCGTCGACGCCGAATACCGCTCCAAGCTCAACAGCGACGGTTGGCGGCTCTTCAGCGTCCGCAAGGCGTTGGCCAACCCGGAGCACCCCTATGCCCGCTTCACCGTGGGCAACCTCGCCACTTTGGCCGACCGCCCCCAAGCGCCCATTCGCCAGGCGGTGATGGATTTTTACCGGCAACACTACTCCGCCAACCGCATGGCGCTGACGGTGTTGGGCCAAGAACCCCTCGACCAACTGCAAGCTTGGGTCGAAGCCATTTTTAGCGCCGTCCCCAACTACGACTTCGCGCCTTTGCGCTACGACAGCGACTTCTACCGCACCGAGGACCTTCCCCGCCTGGTGACCGTGGCACCCGTCCAGGAACAGCGCCAACTGAACCTGATCTTCCCCATCCCCGCGGTTGAGCCCCACTATCGGAGCAAGCCCACCACCTACATCGCCAACCTGTTGGGCCACGAGGGGGAGGGCAGCTTGCTCTCCATTCTCAAGGCCCAAGGCCTCGCCGAGGGTTTGAGCGCCGGGGTGGGGACCAGCGACCGGGATCGGGCCACCTTTGAGGTATCCATTCAGCTCACCCCCGCCGGGGTCGAAGCCGTAGACACCATCCTTCGCGGCGTGTTTGCCTACTTGGATCTCATCCGCCGCGACGGCATCGACGCCTGGCGCTTTGCCGAACAGCGCCAATTGGCCACCATCGCCTTTCAGTTCCAAGAGCCATTCACCCCGGTGCGCTACGTCAGCGCCTTGGCCAATCGGCTCCACAGCTACCCGGCGGCGGATATCCTCCGGGGTCCCTACCTGATGGTCGACTTCGACCCCGACCTCATCGGCCGCTACCTGGGGGCCTTGACCCCCGACAACGTCCTCATGACCCTCATGGCGCCGGGGGTAGAGACCGACCGCAGAACCCCCTACTTCGACGCCCCCTACGGCGTCCACTCGGCCGAGAACCTGTTGCCGGGTCCAACCTCGGATGCCAGCCCCCTAGGAGCGGACTTGGCGGGCCTGGCGTTGCCCGCTCCCAACCCCTTTGTCCCCGAAGACCTCACGGTCGCCACGGGCGGCGGCGACGACGCCAGCCCCGAGCGCCTGGTGGAGATCCCCGGCTTCACCTTGTGGTTTCAGCACGACGATACCTTCGACGTGCCCCGGGCCAATTTCTACGTCAGCCTGCGCTCTCCCCTGGCCACCACCAGCCCCAAGGCCAGCGCCACGACCCAGCTCTACGTGGAGATGGTGAGCGACCAGCTCAACGAATTCGCCTACCCAGCCCAGCTGGCCGGCTTGGGATTTGAGCTCTACGGCCACGGTCGCGGCCTGTCACTGCGGGTGTCGGGCTACGACGACCAACAAGACCGGCTGCTGGGCCGCCTCGTGGCGGCATTGGCAGACCCAGAACTCGACTCCAAGCGCTTTGAGCGCCTCAAGGCCCGCTTTGTGCGCCGCCTGACCAATGCCGACCGCGATCCCCCCCAGCGCCAAGCCGGCGGCGAAGTCGTGGATCTCCTCATCCAATCCCAGTGGACCGAGGCACAGCTCTTGGCGGCCTTGGAATCTTTGACCCTGGAGGATTTGGCCGGCCACGTCCAAGCCCTCCTGGGGGGCTTGGACGTGGTGGCCTTGGCCCACGGCAACTTGACGGCCCCCGAGGCCAAAGCCCTGGGGGATATCATCGTCCAGGGGTTGTTGGCCGGGGCCAAGGCCGAAGCGGTGGCGCGACCGGCGGTAACCCGCCTGGAACCCCGCCACTACCGCCGGGCCATCGCCGTGGACCACCCCGATTCCGCCATCGCCGTCTACCTCCAGGGCCGCAATCAATCCGTGGCAGAGCGGGCAAAGGTGGCACTGTTGGCCCAGGTGTTGCGCACGCCCTTCTTCCAGACCTTGCGCACTGAAAAGCAGCTGGGCTACATCGTCTACGCCAGCCCCATGCCCCTGCTCGAGGTGCCGGGTCTGATGTTTGCCGTCCAGTCTCCCGTGGTCGACCCCATGGGCCTGGAGGGCCACATCGACGCCTTCGTCGCCGATTTTGAAGCCACCCTCGCCGCCATGACGGCGGAGGCCTTTGCCGCCTACCGAGCGGGGCTCATCAGTCGCCTCAGGCAGCGGGACGAAAACTTGAACGAGCGCAGCAACCGCTTTTGGCGGGAAATCGACCGGGAAAACGAAGCCTTCGACAGCCAGGAGCAGCTGGCCGTGGCGGTGGAGGCCATCAGCCACGAGGAACTGCTGGCCTTCTACCGCACCTTTTTGTTGGAAGAGCCCCGCAAACTGTCGATCTACGCCCCGGGCAAAGCCGTGGAACTCAGCGCCGACGGGGGCGTTGAGGGCAGCACCACCTGGATCGACGACCCCGCGGCGTTTAAGAATCGCCAGGCCATCTTTTCCGGCTGATGCCAGAGACGCCGCCTCAGTAGGCCGTCTGGAGGCGGCGCACCGCCACCATTTGCTCCTCGGCCGCCAGGGCATCCCCCAGGGTGACCACACCCTTGGCCCGGAGCAACCTGAGGAGTTGGACAAAGACTTCGGCGGTGACCCGGGCATCGCCCAGGGCGGTGTGGCGATCCCGGATATCCACCCCCAGGCGACCGGCGATGGCGTCCAGGGTGTGCTGCTCGCTGTGGTCGTGGAGGTGGCAGGACAACAACAAGGTGTCCAGCACGGGGTTGTCGAACACGACCCCGGCACTAGTCTCCTTGAGGCGGATGAATTTCATGTCAAAGGCGGCGTTGTGGGCCACCAACACCGCGTCCCCCGCAAAGGCCTGGAAGGCCTGTAACACCCGTTGGATGGGGGGTTCATCGGCCACCATGGCGTCGCTAATGCCGTGGAAGCGCATGGAAGCCTTGGGGATGGGGCGTCCGGGATTCACCAGCCGGTCGAAGACTTCCCCGGCCAGCACCCGCTCCCCCATGACCCGCACCCCGGCGATCTGGATGATCTCGTCCCCTCTAGAGGGCTGGAGGCCGGTGGTTTCGGTGTCGAACACCACGAAGGTCAAGGTGTCCAGGGGACGGTCTAACAGGGCCTGGGGGGCCCGGGTGAGGTCGAGGGAAAAGTCGTAGAACTCGGGACGCTCGGGCAAGTGGGGGCGGGGATGTTGCCACTGGCGCTTGGACAACGGCAACGGCAACCGCAGCCGGCCCTCCCCTTCACCCCGGGCTTCGCTCCACAGCTCGCTGTTGTGGCGCCGCAGTACCTGGGTGCCGGTGGTGGCCGCCACCAAACCCTCTAGGGGCTGTTCGAGCCAGGTTTCCAACAGGCCGGCACCCACCGGCGCCCCCGACCACAAGATGTCGATGTAACCCCGCCGCTCCCCGGGTTGACAAGCTAGGTGTAACGGCCAGTGGCCCTGGGCTCGCAAACGGCCCATGAGGTATTCCAACAGCAAAATGATGGAGTGACCATCCACCCGCAGCCACACCGGCCCGCCCTCCGGCACTGGGCAGGACTCCTCGAGCCCGGCCCGCTGGACGACCCGCTGGAGGAGGTCTTTGGCCAGCACGTCGGCCAATGGCCACTGGGCGCCGATGAGCTCGCGCAAGTCGTCGGACAATTCATCCAGCCGACGGCTGAGGGTCTGGCTCTCCTGGATGATGATCTCCCCCAAATGGCGCTCCCGACTCCCAGGTGAGGCGCTGCCCTGCTGGAGGAGCTCGGCGGCGGCCTGGAGACTCGCCAGGGGTCGGCGCAGGTCTTCGGTGCGATTTTTGAACAATGGCCGCTCGGCGGCGGCCGGGGCGCTGACCTCCTCCAGGGCGATGACAAACCCCCAAGGCCACTGGGCCGTGTCTGCAGCCCCCTGGGACCCGGAGTCGGGGAGATAGTTGATGCGCCCCCGATACACCCCCTCGGCTCCCACGGCACTGCAGACAAATGCCACCGGCTCCAGGGTGCCCTGGGGACTGCCAGAAGGATTGGCGCTGCCCATCTCCTGGGCGCGACTCGCCAGGAGGGCCAAGGCGTTCTCCAGGGGTTCCTTGCCCAAAATTTCGAACACCGACCGCCCCAACCCCAGGCACTCGGGGTGGGGCAACAACTTGAGGGCAGCGGGGTTGTAGAGGCGAATGCGGGCGGCGGCGTCGCACACCAGCACCCCTTCGGAGAGCTCCCGCAGCACCACCTCCAGCTGCTGGGTTTGGGCTTCCAGGCGGCGATTGATGGTGGCATCCACCGCCGCCGCCTCTCGTTGGGCCCGGTACAACGCATCTCCCAGCTGTTGGACCCCAGCGGGCAATTCCCCCAAGCCGTGGACCCCGGGCAGCTCCAGGCGGTGGGTGGAGTGGCTGTGGACCACAATGGCCGTTCCCCGGGCCAAACTCCGCAGGGGACGCAGGTAGTAATACTCAAAGGCCACGGCCAATGCCCCCAAGATTGCCAAGTTCACCAGGGCACTGGCCACGGCGATCAACACCAGCCAGAGGTCTGGGGCCTCGGCTTGGAGTCCCACCGCCGCGACCAGACCCAGACCGGTACAGACCCCCACGGCGGGGATTAGGAGGGCCGCAAAAGGCAGCCAGCGTTGCAGTTCGAGCTTCACGGTGACGCGCTCAAACGGTCCCTCAAGCGGCTATGGCGAGCTGGGCGTTGACCTCGACGAGCAGCTGGGTGAGGGTGAAGGGCTTGGTGAGGTAGGCATCGGCCCCCAGCGCCAGACCCTTCTCCCGTTCCACAGCCCGGGCTTTGGCCGTGACCATCACCACCTTGGTCTGGCACCATTTGGGGTCGGCGCGGATGGTTTGGCACAGGTCAAAGCCACTGCGGTCGGGGAGCACCACGTCCAACAGCACCAGGGCGGGGCAACGCTCAGCCATGGCCGCCAGGGCTTGGTCGCCAGAGCACGCACAGCGCACGGCAAACCCCGCCTGGCTGAGGGCGTACTCCAGGGCAAAGACCATGTTGGCGTCGTCCTCCACCACCAGGACTTCGACACTCGAAGATCCCAGAGGCTCTAGGGTGGTCCCCAAGGGCAAAGACCGCTCACCCAGGGGGGCACCGAGGTCGCGGTGGTGGGTGTCGTCGGCGTGGTCGTGGGTATCTTTGTGGTCGTAGGTATCTTTATTGTCGAGTTTCACGGCTTCTCCTCTTTTGGCGCGGCCACCGCCTCACGACGAGTCGGTGGCCTCCGGGGACTTCCCGGCTTCGCCGGGAGAATCTTTGCTGTTGTATTGGTTCGACGCCTTGACAAAAGCGTCCCAGAAAGCCTTTTGCAGTTGATCCATAGATTGGAGGTGAGGGGGCATCATGGGCTTCATGAGGGACAGCGCATCAAACCCGGCGACCCCGCGCTGCATGTTATCCACTAATTTTTGGACAACCACATCTTGTAGGGGCTGAACGTTGGGCAGGCCCAGGCATTCGCGCATTTCCTGGGGGGTAGCCTCCACGTGGATGGTGATCTTCACTCATTTCTCCTGGCGAGGGCCGAGGATTCAAGCTGGCTTCGCGGTGGGCTCTGGAGCGTGGCGCCCCGTGCTGCGGCGCAAGTGGATGGCGAGGAGCGACACCGCCGCCGGCGTCACCCCGGGCAGGCGACTGGCTTGGCCCAAGGTGGTGGGCCGCGCCCGGGCGAGGCGTTCCCGCACCTCCGATGATAGTCCCGCCACGGCGCGGTAGTCGAGTTCCAGCGGCAACAGGGTGTGCTCTAGGCGCTGTTGGCCGGCGATTTCGGCTCGCTGGCGGTCGATATAGCCCTGGTACTTGCACTGGATTTCCACCTGTTCCGCCGCGGCCAACGCCAACTGGGCATCCCCCACGGCGGGCAGTGACACCAGCCCAGCGTAGTCCACTTCGGGGCGACACAGCAGTTCTGTGGCCCGATACTCCCGGCTCAAAGGCCCCCCCAACACCCGCTGGGCATCGGCGGGGGCGAGGTCCTTGGGCCGAACCACCGTGGTCTGGAGGCGGGTGAGCTCGGCCCCGATGGCATCGCGCTTCGCCGTGAACTGCCGCCAACGGGCGTCGTCCACCAGCCCCAGCTGTCGGCCCACTTCGGTGAGGCGCAGGTCGGCATTGTCCTCCCGCAGCAACAGGCGGTGCTCGGCGCGGCTGGTGAACATCCGGTAGGGCTCGTCGGCCCCCCGGGTGATCAAGTCGTCGATCAACACCCCCAAGTAGGCCTGGTCCCGGCGGGGATACCAGGGATCGCCCCCCCGGATGGCCAAGGCGGCGTTGACCCCGGCTAGTAGCCCCTGGGCTGCCGCCTCTTCATAGCCCGTGGTGCCGTTGATCTGGCCGGCGAAGTACAGGCCCTGGAGAGCCCGGGTCTCTAGGGTGTAGTGGAGGGCCCGGGGGTCGAAGAAGTCGTATTCGATGGCGTAGCCCGGTCGGGTGATATGGACCCGCTCTAGGCCCTTGATGGAACGCACCAAGTCGATTTGCACGTCGAAGGGGAGGCTGGTGGAGATACCGTTGGGGTAGACCTCAAAGGTATCCAACCCCTCGGGTTCCAAAAACACCTGGTGGGCGGTTTTGTCGGCGAAGCGCACCACTTTATCTTCCACCGAGGGACAGTAGCGGGGCCCCACCCCCTCGATGACGCCACCGTAGAGGGGGGAGCGGTGGAGGCCGGCGCGGATGATGTCGTGGGTGGCCTCGTTGGTGTGGGTGATCCAACAAGACACCTGGCGGGGGTGGTCGGCGACACTGCCCATAAAGGAGAACACCGGGGTCGGGGAATCGCCGGGCTGCTCCTGGCACAGGTTGTAGTCGATGGTGCGGCCGTCGAGGCGCGGTGGGGTGCCGGTCTTGAGGCGACCCACGGGCAACCCCAAAGCCCGCAGTCGCAGCGCCAGGGCTTCCGAGGGGGCCTCCCCGGCGCGCCCCCCAGCGGTGCGATTGTCGCCCACGTGGATCAAACCCTTGAGGAAGGTGCCGACGGTGAGGACCACAGCCGGGGCGCGAAACTCGACGCCACCCTGGGTGAGGACCCCCACGACCCGCGCCCCCTCCACCACCAGATCCACGGCGGCCGGCTGAAAAATCAAAATATTCGGC
>JBHJHK010000054.1:0-2012 GCA_050330975.1 Candidatus Competibacterales bacterium
GGGGGTTGACCTGCACTTGCCAGCTACGGCGAATGGGCAGAACCTCCCCACCCCCCTCGGCCGACCAGGCGCAGTCGACGCGAATTTGGTAGTCGCCCTCCACCCGAAAGCGGTAGGTCAAGGCCATTTCCCGCACCAGGAGGGGTCGGTCTTGGTAGTGCCACTGGCAGTCGAGGGCGTCGCCCGCCGTCCCTTCGACGGCCACCGCAAAGGTGAGGGACGTCTGGCGCTCGACGGCGAGGGTGGCGATATCGGGGGTAAAGCTGACCACGGGGGTCGCCGGTGACGCCGCCGACGCCACGATATCGCCCCGGGCCATCACCCCCGGGGCCACGGCCTGGGGAGACGCAGGGCCTCTCCCATCCTGGCCCAGGGCGAGCCACAACCCCACGACCCCGCAAATCCCGGCGATCCCAAGTCCCACCGGTAGGGCAAGGGCCCTGGAGGGGCGCCGCCGCCGGGGGGATAGTTGCTGCTCCAGACGCTCCTTGGCCCGCTCCAAGTCCTGTTGGAGGGTCTTGACGGTGGTGTAGCGGTCAGCGGCATCCCGCTTAGTGGCCTGCTGGACGATAAATGCCAGGTCATCGGCCAGGGAGCGGCGCTGGTTGGGGGGCAGTAGCCGCTTGACCTTGGCGTGATCCAAGACGTAGTGCTCATCGTAGATCTTGCGGCGGTTGATGAGGCTTATATGGGTATTGGTGCCGTAGAGGGCCTCGCCGGTCAACATGTAGGCGAGGAGCAGACCCACCTGGTAGATGTCGGTCTGGACCGTGAGGGGCTCGCCGATGATCTGCTCAGGCGCCGCCCAACTGGGGGTCATGGGGATGCGGCCCATCTGGGTGAGCTGGGTGAGCTCGGGGTCGATAACCTTGGCCAGGCCAAAGTCCGACAGGTAGGCGTGCCCCCCCTGGGTGTCCAACAGGACGTTTTGAGGCTTGATATCCCGATGGATGAAGGGCGGGTCAAAACTGTGGGCGTAGACCAGGGCTTGGCACATCTGGAGGGCAATGTCGAGGATCTCCCGCAGGGTCAAAGGCGGGGCCGACTTGATCCGCTCCAGGAGGTTGAGCCCCGGCACCAACTGCATGACCAAGTACATCCCCCCCTCATCGCGGTTGAACTCGATGAATTCGACGATGTGGGGGTGATTGAGACGCTGGAGGATTTCCGCCTCCCGCTGGAAGCGGGAGGTGAGTTCGTTGTCGACGGGACCCGTGTCTGGGTCAAAGGTCAACACTTTGACGGCGACGTCCCGCTGGGTGTCGAGGTCCACGGCCCAGTACACCGACCCCATGCCCCCCTTGCCCAGTTGGCTCCGAACGCCGTAACGGCCTAAGATGCTGGCACCGACTTGTAGGGTCACGCTACACTCCTTCCATGGTCGCGGTGAATGAGCCCACCGCCCGGCCCCTGCCACCCCATCACCCATTTACCATCACCCATTTACACTGACCCATGGGACCCGTGAGCCCAGTGTCGGGAGAGCCATGGACGTGAGGCACCTGGCGAGCTACCTAAAGATAATGCGAGAACCATCTCACAACAACCTGGGGCATGGGCCATTGGCGTGGAGAGTCCTCGGTGCGGCGGCTCAAGCCTCCCCGCCAGGCCTCCCTTCCCGCTCCACCACCCCCCTGTTGACCGTGACGGTGGCCGTGGTGGCCTTGGGAGGCGCCGCAGATCTCGCCCGCGCCCAGGGCTTTGACAACGATCCCAAGGTGGGTGCGGACCAACGGCGCCTCACGGAACTGGAAGGCGCCGTGAGCACCATGGTCATGGACTACACCACGGTGTTCGATCGCCTCGATGCCCTCAGCGACCTCGTCGGGTCCTTGGGGCAACAGCTGGACGCCAACCAGCGCCGGGGCACGGCCCGCGATCAACGCCTCGACGCCGTCCAGCGGCGGCTGCAGCGGGTCGAGGACGAGTTACAGCGCCTCAACGCCAACCTCCAAACCCAGCAGCAGCTCCTCCAGACCTTGAGTCGCCAACTGGGCGCCACCCCCCCGGGG
>JBHJHK010000055.1:0-5726 GCA_050330975.1 Candidatus Competibacterales bacterium
CGACGATGCCGAACTCGACCCCCGCCCCCCCGGCAGACACAAGATTGTTCCCCCGACACAGTGGCCCACCCCAGGATGGCTGCGGTCGATGATCCGGCCATCCGTGGGTTCCACCCCACCCCAGAAGCTCAACGGCGTCGACCAGGCGCTGACGGGCGCCACCACCTCATGGGCGGCGGGCATCAGCCAGTCCCCTGCCAAACAGCGCCTCATATCGCCACCCTCACCACTTTGCCCACCGCCGCCGAGGCCAAACAATCGGCCTGGGTGCCAAAGGCGATTTCGACATCGAGGTTCCCCGGGGCGTAGTGGGCCAGCTTGCCGGAATCGGTCATCACCACCTGGGCTTTGGGATCGATGATGGTGGTGACATAGGTGCAGGTATCGGCCACCAGCTGGATCCCCGCCTGGGTCAGGCGCTGGGCCACCCCTTGGTCCGTGGCGGTGGCCAAGGTGTCGCGGCCGACGTTGACATAGCACGCCACCCCGGGCGCCGGGCGCCAGCCACCGGTGGCGGCGTCGAGTTGGTGCAACTGGGCCAACGAGTAATGGGGCGTCCCCAGGCTCACCGCTTGAAGGGGGGTTTCGGGGGGAACGGTGGAGAGCTTGTTCAAGGCGCCGCGAATCGCCTCCACCCCCACCACCGTGGCGACCGGTACGGGCCCACCGGCGAAGGCCGCCGCCGTGTCCGGCGCCTCGGGGGTGACCCCCGAAACGTGGAACAAAGCCACACTCCCCGATGAGGCCGCCACTGCCCCCAATGCCTTGAGCTGATCCTCGGAGCAGGCCGGAAGACCTTGGATCACCGGTACCCGGTTGCCCACCTCTGAACCTATGAGGTAGCCGAGGCCAACGCACAATGCGTCCAGGGCAAAGGCGTCGACGGCCGCAGGGTCTACTTGGAACAGTACCTCCCCCAGGCGGTGTTGATCCAGGTGGAGGCCGTAGGCCGGGGCGCGGCCGGCCATGGCGCAACACAGATCGATAAAATCCCCGTAGCGGTTGGTCCGCGCCCCGATCACCGAATTGGCAAAGACAATGGCGTTGGACTCCCCCCAGGCGATCTGCTCCCCAAACCGGGGGCGGTGGCGGGTGAAGTAGGGAGCACAGGTGAAGGTGGGCTCACACCCCAAGGCCAAGTGGCGTTCCATCAAGCGACGACGGGGATCGTCGGCAGCGGCTTTGGGCTTCACTCGCCCGGGGTGAATCAAATCGATGGAGCCGACGTTGAGGGTGGTGGGCACCGCCACCCGGCCACCCCATGTACACAGCCGCTCGACAAAATCGAGCCCCGCCCGGCCGTGATAGAGGCAGCCATCCACATGGCCGCGGCTGATGGGAATCAGCCCCCTAGCCCCCACCGCTTCGGCGTAGGACACGATGATGGACAGGGCAAAACGCACGGCCTCACCGGCGCCACCGCGCTGGAGATCCCGCTCTTCAGGGGTCAGGGTCAAAGTCATGGGCGTACCCACCTCGCGTTGATCCGCCGCGACGACGCCCCTTTGGGCGCCCCACGGGCAATAGCCATTGAAATCGCCACAGTTGCACGTTACAAATCGTATCCAACATCCAGTCGCCTTCCGGGGCCCTGGAGGGTAGACTCGACGGCGATTTCACCCCAAGGGTGCCCCGGAACGCCGTCGATTCATCGAGACATTGAGAGGTGACTGCGATGCCCAACGAGCGCCGCATCGTGCGCCAAAGTATCCCCGAGGCCCTGGTGGACGACCTCCGCAACCGGATCTTGAACGGCGAATTCCCCGAGGGAGATCAAATCCGCCAGGAGACCCTCGCCGAGGAGTACAGCGTGTCGCGGATGCCGGTGCGAGAAGCCCTGCGCCGCCTGGAAGCCGAGGGCTTTGTGACCTTCACCACCCACAAGGGGGCCACGGTCACCGAACTCTCCCCCGACGACGTCAGCGAGGTGTTCGATTTGCGTCTGGTGCTGGAAACGGAGGCCTTGGGGTGCGCCATCCCCGCCATGACGCCCGGGGATTATCGAGCCTGTCGCGACATCCTGGCGGCCCTGGAAGACGCCTTCCACACCGGTGACGTCAAGCGCTGGGGCGCGTTGAATTCCCAATTTCACCAGCGCCTCTACGCCCCGGCCCCACGCCCGCTGACCAAGGAATTCATCCAGCGCCTCAACTACCGGGCCGACCGCTACATTCGCCTCCAGTTGACCCTCACCGGCGCCCTGGAGACGGCGGAGCACCAGCACCAGGCGTTGGTGGAGCTGAGCCAGGCCAAGGATGTGACGGGGGCCACCCGCCTCTTGCAGCGCCACATCATCGACGCCAAGGGCCAACTCCTGGCGGCCATCGCCGAGCGCCGGGATCACTGCTCTTGAGCCCCAGGCGACGGATTCAGTGGAGCACCCGCTCCCAAAAGCGCTGGGTCCGGACCTCTTGGGGGTTGTTGATCACCTGACGGGCGTCTCCCAGCTCACAGATTTTGCCATCGGCAAAGAAGGCCACCCGGTCCCCCACTTCCCGGGCAAAGGGGATTTCGTGGGTGACCACCACCATGGTCATCCCCTCCCCCTTGAGCATCCTCAAGAGGACGTCGACGTCGTCGACGGTGATCCGACCCTGGTCGATGGGGTACAGGCCATTGATGCACTGGAGAATGGTGGATTTCCCCGAACCCGGAGCGCCGATGAGCCACAACACCTCCGCGTTGACACCCTGGATGATTGTATCCAAGATACACACTGTCAACAGTCCACCGGTCAACAACACACTTTGGCCGCCGCGAGCGGGGAGGTTACGGGAGCCATGGCGACAACTGTGACGTGGAAGGGGGTCATGCCGGCCCTGATGACGGAGCTGCATCCCGATGGCACCATCGACTACCCGGCCACGGCCCGCCACATGGAGGCCTGCCTCGAGGCCGGGGTGACGGGGTTTATCATGCTGGGCACCCTGGGGGAAAACAGCTCCCTCCAGCGGCGGGAAAAGATCGACGTGGTGAAGATGGCCCTGGAGACCGTGGGGGGACGGGTCCCGGTGTTGGCGGGTGCCGCGGAATACACCACCGCCGAGGCCGTCGAGTTCGCCCGGGATATGGAGAAGACGGGAGCCGATGGCCTCATGGTGCTGCCCGCCATGGTCTACCAACAGGACCAGCGGGAGGCGGTGGCCCACTTCAAGGCGGTGGCCAACGCCACGGCACTGCCCATCATGATCTACAACAACCCGGTGTCCTATAAGGTCGATTTGCTGCCCGAGGCCTTTGCCGAACTCGCCGAGTGCCAGACGATCGTCGCGGTGAAGGAATCCAGCCACGACAGCCGGCGGATCACCGACATGATCAACCGCCTCGGCGACCGCTACACCCTGTTTTGCGGGGTGGACGACCTGGCGCTGGAGAATATGCTGTTTGGCGCCGTGGGGTGGGTATCGGGGATGGCCAACCCCTTCCCGGTGGAATCCGTGGCCCTCTACCGCCTGGCCGTGGAGCGGCGGGTCGACGAGGCGGTGGCCCTCTATCGCTGGTTTATGCCCTTGTTGCACCTGGACGTCCACGTCAAGCTGGTCCAGTACATCAAGTTGGCCAACCAGCTCACGGGTATGGGGGCCGAGTGGGTGCGCCCACCTCGGTTGCCCTTGGTGGGAGCAGAGCGGGAGCAGGTGACGAGAATCGTCCAAGCTGCCCTCGCCAACCGCCCCCAACTGCCCCCCTTGGTCTGAGGGGCTACGGTGGATCGCATCGCCGTCATCGGTGCGGGGATCGTCGGCCTTTCCTGTGCGTTTTACCTGCGGGAAGCGGGGGCGGCGGTGACTGTGGTGGACCCGGACCCCGCGGGGGACAAGGCCTCCTTTGGCAATGCCGCGGGACTGGCGGTGACGGAGTGCGTGCCGGCGTGTCTGCCGGGGCAGCTGTTCAAAGTCCCCCGGTGGCTCCTGGACCCCTTGGGTCCCCTATTCATCGCCCCCCGCCACGCCCCGCGCCTAACCCCTTGGCTGTGGGCCTTCCTCAGGGCGTCGCGCCCCGGGCGCGTCGAAGCTATCTCACAAGCCCTGGCGTGCCTCAACGATCGGGTCTACGCCGACTACGCCCCGTTGCTCGAGGCCGTGGACTACCATGGCCATATCCATCGCCAGGGCGCTGTCGTCGCCTATGGCAGCCGAGGGGCCTTTGAGGCCGACGCCCTGGAGTGGGAGCTCAAGGCCCGGCGAGGGGTTCAGTTCGAGACCCTAGACGCCCACCAACTCCGGAAACTCGAACCGAGCCTGTCCAAAGCCAAGACCTTCGGGGTCTACCAACCCGCCTGGTCCCCCATCGACGACCCACGCGATCTGCTACTCCGCTTGGGAAGGTTCCTCGAAGATCGCCAAGTGGCCTTTTGGCACCAGCGGGCGGTGAACATCGACGCCAAAGCTGGCCGTTCACCCCGGATTCTGTTGGCCAACGGCGATATTCAAGGGTTCGACCACGTCGTCGTCGCCGCTGGGGCCTGGTCCAAGGCCCTGGCCCACAGCCTGGGGGATCGTTGTCTTTTGGAATCGGAGCGGGGTTACAACACCACTCTCCCCCATCCCGGTGTCAACCTCCGCCACGAGGTGGTGTTCGCCGAGGAAAAATTCGTCGCCACCCCCATGGCCTTGGGGTTGCGCATCGGCGGCGCGGCGGAGTTCGCCGGTCTCACCGCCCCGGCCAACTACCGCCGCTCCGACGCCCTGTTGCGCCTGGCCCACCGCTTTGTGGACGGCCTGGACGACAGAGGTGGCCAGCCCTGGATGGGCCATCGGCCCACCACCCCCGACAGTCTGCCGGTCATCGGTCCCTCCCCCACGGCCCCTGGGGTTTGCTACGCCTTTGGTCACAGCCATTTGGGCCTCACCCAGGGCCCCACCACCGGTCGCTTGGTGGCAGACCACGTCATGGGGCACCCCAACCACTTCGACCTCGACCCCTATAGCATCGCCCGCTTTGGCGGCGGCGTGCACAACACCGCCCGCGCCGCCTAGGTGAGCTGGAAGCCGTGGACAAAGGGGTCTCGATCGTCCAGAAATAAGGTATTGTAGCCAGTGATCATCGCCCAGCCGCCGATGACAGGCGAGATGGCGGGGAAGTCCCCCACGGTGGTGGCGCCGGCGACCCGGCAGTGGTAGAGGGTGCCGATGAGGCTCTCGTGGACAAAGGTATCGCCGGGGCTCAACTGGCCCCGGGCGGCCAGCTGGGCCATGCGGGCCGAGGTCCCGGTACCGCAGGGGGAACGGTCGAGGCCCTTGTCGCCGTAGAACACGGCGTTTCTGGCGTCGGCCTCGGGGTGGAGCGGGGCGTCACACCACATGACGTGGGAGACCCCACGGATGCGCTCGTCCTCGGGGTGGACCGGCGCCACGGCGGCCTGGGCCGCCGCCCGGAGGCTGGGGCTCAAGGCCACCAGACGGCTCGCCGTCATACCTTCTAGCCCCGGCCAGTGGGCCTGGGGTTCGACGATGACGTAGAAGTTGCCGCCGTAGGCCACATCCACAGTGAGCCTCCCCAATTCCGCCGTCTCCAGCGTCACCCCAGCGGCGTGGCGGTAGCTGGCGACGTTGAACAAACGCACTTGGGTGACCCGCCCCTGGCTCACAGCGTATTCCACATCCACCCGCCCCGCTGGGGTCTCCACCGCCAATCGACCCTCCACCCGGGGGATCACTAAGCCCTCTTCCAGGCAGTAGGTGACGGCACCAATGGTGTCGTGGCCACACATGGGCAGGCAGCCGCTC
>JBHJHK010000056.1:0-8199 GCA_050330975.1 Candidatus Competibacterales bacterium
ACCCGGATGGCCCAGGCCGAGGCCAGTGCCACCAGGACGACGAGGCGCTCGACGCGATGAGGCTGGGTGAAGTGGGTGTCTTCGAGGTTGAAGCCGCCGGATTTCCAGGCGTAGAAGAGGCGCTCGATAGCCCAGCGGACCCGGTACTGGCGCAAGGCCGGGGGGATGGGGGTGGGGGCGGCGAGGATGACGAAGGTGTCGTCTTTGAGGCGTTTAGCACTGAGAAAGAGGTTTTGGCCCAGCAGGTGCCTGGATTGGCGTAAGGTGCGGATCTTACACCGTTCGAGGTCGTCGAAGAGGGTCTTCACCGCCACAGGCCCTTGGAGGGTGTCGACCTGCAGGTTGTGCTTGAGGCGGATGATGAAGGGGGTGTGCTGGTGAGCTAACCAGGCCAGCCGCTTGTTATGCTGGTGTGATGTACTATGGTTTTGCTACCCGGTTAATGATGGCCCAACTTGGTCTGATGATTGATTGTACGGCAATCAGACCACTTGGTCTTTTCCGGGTGCACGATCAATAGAGAGCTAACGGGAGCGTAGCGTCAGGCGCGGCGGCGCCAGGCGAGCGCCGCGAGCCCGGCGATCAAGAGCGGTACGGTGGCCGGCAGGGGCACCGCCTCGGGGGGGACGTCAGGGCCGACGACCATGCGGACGAAAACGGGGTCAGTGCCGGTCGCGTCGAATACCTCGTTGGCATAGGTCGACGAGAAAACCTCGGTCTCGTTGATCCGGAGGCGGAGTATACCCACGTCGGAGGCCTCCAGCAGGGAGCCGCTCACCGCGAAGTTGCTGTCGTAGGTCGCAGAGAACTCCGACATGCCGAGGAAATAGATGCCGTTGCTCAGACTGATCTCAATGAGGCTGAGTAGCCCGAGAATCGAATCATCGTTCACGGCGAGGACCGTGCCGTCGGCGTCATAGAGCCCGATGGCGGTGTCCATGACGGACCTTGCGTCCTCGGGCAGTACCGAGGGTATCCCGGTGTCGTCGTTGGTACTGCCCAAGGTGTCGAACTGGAACAGGCCCGCGTCCCCGATGCTTCCGAGATCCACGAACGTCATCGGCATGGACCATGCCGCGGGGGTGTACAAGCCCGCGATAGTGATTGTGGCCGCCGCGAAAAGATTCTTTTTCATTTGGTCACACTCCACTTAGGTTTGATCAATCCGGTTTGATAAATTCGGTGCCTTCACACGATACGTATCTTGACAAGTTTTCATTGTCATTCTGTCGAAAGATAGGAAATCCAAAGGAATGAATCTGGACTTCGAAGGCAAAGGTAGCCGATTAGGAGCAAGGAGGTCAAGCTGGAGACAACGAACGAAGGCGCGAGAATGGGCCAGAGGGTCGCAAGGCAGGCCAAGGTCAAGGGCTGCAAGGTGTGCAGTGGCTTGCTCCATACGAGTTGAGCCACGAGTTAGGCTTGGATAGTCAGCTAAATGATTTCGTTCATGGGACGAATGCATGGCTTAGGTAGTTCTCGACCCTCAGACTCAAAATGCTCTATGACTTCATCAACCACTTCGAGTAACTCACTGTAGAGATGCACGGGATCGTCGCCGTGTATGCCAGTGATGAGATCAGGACATTTGCCAATGTAGACCTGTTCTTCTTCGCTCCACTCAATCCATTTATGGTAACGATCCCCTTTAGTCATTTCTTCACCTCTGCAAGGGCTTTTTGCGCATCTTTCTCTTGATACGCCTTGGCATTTTCTCCTAACTAGTCACTAATACCAATTTGCCTATTCTGAGCTGCATGATTTGCCCAATAACGCCGACATCATCAGGATCGTAAACGCACAAGGGTTGACGCAAATTGGTATAAGTATGACGGCGCCAGGACAACTGCGATGAGTTAATTTGCGATGCGAACCTTTGCCACCAGGTATAGTCAACCCTGTACAGAACTTGGCTTCCAAAAGCCAAAAATACAGATTGACTGCCTGATTGAGAAGTTTTTTTTGGGGTTAATAAATAAAATAATTTTCAGAGTGACGACTACAAAGCATTGCGTACCCATCTCAATCGCTGGGGGTATCGCGTTTTCCTACCAGACGATGGTAAGCCCAAGCGGCGTTGGGCGGTGGAGCGAAGCCCTAGTTGGATGTTGGATGAATTGTTTTCATCAGGTCTTTATTAGCTGGGAACATAAAACACAGAATTGTCTTGCTTTTTTACATTGTGTCGCTACTCTGGTCGCTTTTCAGTGAGTTGAGATTTTCGGATGAGATCTTAACGGTTCCGAATACGCTCAACAGTATTGACAGCGCGACGAAAACAGGGGTGCACCTGTACTTCGTCAAAGCGGGGCTCGTGACGTTCCTGATAGGAATAGAATGTTTGGCTTCCACCTCTTCCCCCAAGCACAAAATCTCCGATAAAACCGATCTCGTAAAGAATCGAGAGAAAGCCGCCAATATCTGTATCGGTAACCAGTCGATTGAACCATTGCTCGTTGATGGGAACATTAATCATGATTTCCATCAATATGTGCTCAATTTCTTCGCGCTTCAGATGATATCTGTGGCGAGAGAAATTCGTCCTCCAATAGGTCATGACTGAAATCAAGTCTGGATACTGGTTCGAATACTCCGCGCACAAATCGTCAAGTTTCCATCTTGAATATGTCTGCTCAGAATCTTTAAGCCTTCTATCAGATGGCTCTTCGGATTTGAGATCTTGTGTATAGTATCGGGCAAGCTGAATGAGTTCACGAGGCCGGAAAAGTGTTCTTTCAACTAGCCAATTATCAGTATTCGAGGTTCCAATGGTTTGAGGAGATACAGAATAAAATGGGTTATCTAGCTCGTCTTCGCCATCACGACGTCGATTGAAATTGATGCGCTCACCGAGTATTTTGATTAGCTGATGCTGTGTCCAGCGAATCCGTTCGACATCGCGATATTTGTCCGCGTGTTGGGTCCGACCAATGAGGATTGTATAGACATCTTCTCGTAAGAATACTACTGTATGAATTGATTTATTAAGGGCGGACAAACAGTTAGAAGCTAATAGCAGACCCAGAAGAAGATTATTCGCCGTTTGGGAGTTATCCCATCCAAGATCAAGATCATCGACAAGGGCAACGAAACGCGCTCCACCTTTGCATAGCTCAATAGTATGGTGCTGAAATTCTTCAATATCTGATGCATTTCGAAACTCTTTTTCGAGGGATAACCCAAATTCTCCCAGGTTTCCCACTTTCAGCTTTAGCCGCTTAAGAATGTCAATAATGTTTTCTACCAAATCTCTCGATGTTGCATTTGATGATTTAGCAAGAGAACGAGCAAAAGCCAAACTTCCAGAGCAATAAGTGCCTTTAGCTCGATGTCCAATTTTGCAAAGGCAACTTATCAGAATTTGGCGTAGCCAAGTATGTTGAAAAAAGATTTCCTCGCCGAAGCCAGTTTGCAAGCTAGTATCGTTAAGGACTACCCGTAGTGTATTGAAATTTGGTGTAATTTTTACAACATGGGTATTTTCTTCATTCGAAAAATAGTTATCTAGCTTTTTTAAAAGAGCACTCTTTCCCGAGCCCTTGCGACCTACGACAAGTGACCGACGGCGATTAATGAGTCTGTCAAACGCATCCGAGCTAACAAAATATTCAAGAAGGTTTTCATCCTTCTCGGCGCTATCGTCTCCCCAATCTATTTGATTCAGTTGCATGGAGTCGTACCCGTCGGATTGTTCAAAAATACTATCGCAACCTGAGTTCGACGTAAATTTCTATGCGTCCTACCACCCCCTCCGAGGCACCTCGACCAAGTCAAAGCTGCTATCCCGTCAGATACTAAGTCAATGATTTAACAGTGACCAACAGAGGCAGGTGATAAGTGCTCGATTGTACTCATCCAGGCAAGCTCCACGGGTAAGGGTGGCCGTTGGGCTGAAAACGGCGCCCCGGCAGAGCTATAACTTCCTGATTTCCAATCTTATGTTCTTACATCGCGAAATCATTGGAGCTGCGGCTGCGCCAGGTCCAGCCGCTGTTAGCAGTCAAAACCATCGACGCGCTGTATGGCGATGGGGATGAGCACTGAGGACCCTTTGGAGTCAATAAACGGCAAACATCCGCCGACTGTAATCCACCTTGGCCTCGGCGCCGTCGAGCTCCCCCACGTCCCGCTCAACCTGCTGGAGGCGCCCCAAGATTCCCTCACGGTTGGCGATTTGGATGGAGATCCCGGGCCTGGCATTGATCTCCAACAACATGGGCCCCTTGTCCTTGTCGAGGACGATATCCACCCCCAAATAGCCCAGCTCGGTGATCTCGAAAAACTTCGCCGCCATCACCATCATCTCCCGCCAGTGGGGAATCTGCCGCCCCACCAACGTCCCCCCGGTCTCGGGGTGGTTGTCGATGAAACGGTCGTACTGGACGCCCCCCAGGGTTTTGCCCGTACCCATGTCGATACCCACCCCAATGCCGCCGGTGTGGAGGTTGGCCTTGGCGACGTAGGCCCGGGTGGGCAAGCGCAGCATGGCCATCACCGGTACCCCCAACAAGGCCACAATCCGCACATCTGGCACCCCTTGGTAGGCGATATCGTCGAAGATCGGATCAAAACTCACCGGGTACTCCAACAGCGCCCGGTCGCTGTTGCCACTCAGGGAATACATCCCGCTGAGTATATTCTGGAGATGGAACACCAAGTCATCGCGTCCGAGAATCAGCCCCGATCCCTTGCGAAACCCGGCATCCAGGCTCTCGACGACGACGATAATACCGCCGCCGCCGCTGCCCCGGGCGGGCTTGACCACAAAGGCGTCGGGACGCCCGGCCCGCTCGTGGAATGTAGCCACTTGGGCCTGGAAATCGATGGTGCCATAGAGCTTGGGGGTGGGCACCCCCGCCCGTTGGGCCAGTCGCTTGGTGGCGATTTTATCGTCCGCCAGGGGATAGTGGCGGCGCTGGTTGTAGCGGTAGACGTAGTCGCCATTGCGGGCATTGATGCCCATGATGCGATTGCGGCGGTAGGAAAAGGGAAACACGGTCTCAGGCTCCCTGGGCCTGGCGGCGCTGTTCCAGCTCGCGGTTGAGGGCCCGAAAGCGAAAGTACTCCGAGAGCTTATAACCGTTGTAACAGCCCAACAACAGACTCAAGGCCAAAATGACGAGCAAAAGCTCGGGGGCGAAGATATGACGGTTCATCGACGGCTCCACTGATCTCAAAGAACGGTTGGTTTGCAAACCCACAGCCACCGAAGCGGCCCCCACGGGCCACTTCGGCGAGTTCCAAACCTCAGTCCATCCTCAACGTCAGGGTTTTTGTGGAACCGTCAAAGACCTAGCCAATGCGTACTTTGACGTAGGACCCCGGGGCGTCCTCTAGGGGGGGATACTGGGTGTTCCCGGGAGTCCGGGCGGGGACCTTCTCTCCGGCCATGGGGGTGATCCAATTGAGCCAGTAGGGCCACCACGAACCCTCAAAGGCCTGGGCCTTGGCGAGCCAAGCGTCGGGATCGGCCTCCAACTGGTCGGCGGTCCAAAAGCCGTATTTCTTCGACCCGGCGGGGTTGATCACCCCGGCGATGTGCCCCGACCCCCCGAGGACAAAACGCACCGGCCCCGCGGGCAACAAGGCACCCTTGTAGGTGGACTTCCAAGGGGCGATGTGGTCCTCCCGGGTGGAGAGGAAAAACACCGGCGTCTTCACTTGATGGAGGTCGATGGGGGTGTCCAAGAGGGTGATGCCACCGACTTGGGCCAAGCGGTTTTCCAAGTACATCTTCCGCAAGTAGGTGCTGTGCATCGCCCGGGGCATGCGGGTGGAATCGGAGTTCCAAAACAAAAGATCGAAGGCCATGGGTTCCTTGCCCATGAGATAGTTATTGACGACAAACGACCAAATCAAATCGTTGGCCCGCAGCATGGAAAACACGTGGGCCATGCGGCTGCCTTCCAAATAGCCCTTGCCGTTCATGTACTCTTCGACGAGACCCACTTGCTTTTCATCGATAAACACCCCCAACTCGCCGGGGTCGCTAAAATCCCACAGACAGGTGAAGCAAGTGGCGCTACTGATGCGCGACGCCTGGCCCTGGGCGGTCAAATAGGCCAAGGCCGACCCCAACAACGTCCCCCCCAAACAATAGCCGATGGCGTTGACCGTCTCTTCGCCAGTGATGTCCTTGATGACGTCCAACGCCGCCAAGGGGCCCTCTTTGAGATAGTCCTCGAAGTCCTTGTCCGCCAGGCGCTCATCGGGGTTGACCCAAGACAGGACGAATACGGTAAACCCTTGATCCACCGCCCATTTTATAAAGGAGTTCTTGGGCTTTAGATCGAGGATGTAGAACTTGTTGATCCAGGGGGGCACGATCATCAAAGGCGTCTTAAACACCTCCTCAGTGGTGGGGGTGTACTGGAGCAGTTGGATGAGATCGTTTTGAAACACCACCTTGCCCGGGGTGACGGCGATGTTTTGACCCAGTTCAAAGGCCTCCAGGTCGGTCTGGCGAATGCGCAGTTCTCCCCGGCCTCGCTCCAGGTCGTCGAGGAGATGGGCCAAACCCCGTACCAGATTTTCGCCGCCGGTCTCCATGGTGTGCTTGAGCACTGTGGGGTTGGAGAGGGCAAAGTTGGTGGGGGCGAAGGAATCCACAAACTGCCGCGTGTAGAACTCGACTTTCTCGGCGGTCTTGGGATCGAGGCCATCCACCTCTTGGACGGCGCGGTTCAGGGTGCGGGCCACCAACAGGTAGGACTGTTTGATGTAGTCGAAGACGGCGTTTTCCGCCCACTCGTCGGCCTTGAAGCGCTTGTCACCGGCCTCCGGGGCCACCAGGGGCGATACCTCTTGACCCCACATCCGCTGGTAGGCGTTTTGCCACAAGTCTAAGACCTCTTTGAAAAACTGGGTTTGGAGTTGGGCCAGTTTTAGCGGATTGGCTAGCAGCTGCTGGTTGAAGGTCAAAAATGCCTCTGCCACCACCCGCCGGTCGGGAATGCTGAAGTTGTCTTGTTCCGCCTGACGCTCCAGGTAGGCCTTGACCAAGCGCTGGCTCTGTTCGGCGATGCGGGTGAAGTTCTCGGCCAGCTGTTGGGGGTCCGGCAACTGCAAGTTGGGTGGATAGGGCGAGGCTTTGGGATCGGGTTTGGCCTGGGTTTGGGACACGGAGCTCCTCCGGGAATTATTGGCAGTGGTTTTCGAGGTTTGAGCGGTGGTCGGGCGAGTCTTTGGGTTGGCACCCCTATGATACCAAGGCCGCCGAGCCCGCGGCGAACAGGGCCTCGACCCGTTCTCTGGGGGCGGGACTCTTGAATTGGGCAAAGGCGGCGGCGAAGGCGCGGCGGGTACTTTGCTGGCGTTCGTCCACCGTTGCCGCCAGGTCCTGGATGGCTCTTCGATCGCGGTGGGACAGCGCGTCGGCACCCCGGATCAGCAAGGCGCCCTGGACCGCCAAATCCTGGTGATGGCCCAATACCCCTTGGAGTTGTTTCAAGGCCTTCACCTGTGCCCCCAGGGCCGTGGCATCGGCCAGGCCACGGCTGAACTCCAGGAGATAGCGCAACTTCTTGCAGCGTTTGCGCAGCTCGTGGAAGGCCTCGGCGGGCGCGTTTTGGTCCAGGACTTTCCCCTCGCTGAAGATGCGGCCGTAGAGGCGTTGCGCCTGGCGTTGGGCGAGCTTGGCGATGGGCCGGCCCGCCAGCCGCCCGCCCCGTTTGACCGGGGGATCGGTCAACAGGGCCCGCCAGCTGGCCATGGTCTCGCCGTAGGCCGGGGTGTTCAACGTCCGGCTCACTTCCCCCCAGGCCAGAGCCCGCCGGGTTTGCAGGTCGCGGTTCAAGGCGTCGAGGCCCTCGGGGGAGAGGTCACTGCCCTGGAGGTAGTCGTCCAAGACCAGGAGTAATACGTCGAGGTCCCGGGCTGGCCCCGTGGCCCAGCCGAGGGCCTGGAATGCGGCCCCAAAGCTGCTGCGCAGATGGCCCTTGAAGACTCCCCTGAACTGAGCCAGGGCTGAGCGGCTGCGACGCAGGGCCACCCGATAGTCGTGGAGGGCCTCCACTTGGCTCGCTGAGGGTTGCCAGGGGGCGGCATTGGGATTGATGGCGATGGCCCCCCCGGCGGGGAACAGTCCGACTTCGGCCACCAGGAGGTTGTGGCGCTGGTGGCCCAAGAACAAAGCCAGGGCCTCTTCGGCGGGCCAGTTGGGGTCGAGAATCGGGGGAGCGTCGCCGAGGGCGGTCGCCG
>JBHJHK010000057.1:0-3140 GCA_050330975.1 Candidatus Competibacterales bacterium
GTCTAGGCCTTGACCCGGCATCCCTACGCCAGCGTCATGCTCTAGAGCAGGGCGCTGATGGGCTAGGGGTTGGATCGCCTGTACTGGTTGGTGCGGGATTTGCGCACCATCCTCGAACTCGACCCCGACAACGGCCACGCCCTCAACGCCCTGGGCTACACCCTCACCGACCGCACCGACCGCCATCAAGAGGCCCTGGGCTACATAGAGCGGGCCTACGCCCTGCTGCCCAACGACGCGGCGGTGGTGGACAGCATGGGCTGGGTCCACTATCGGTTGGGCAATTTGGACAAGGCGTTGACGTATCTGCGCCGCGCCTACGACCTCGACCCCGATCCGGAGATCGGCGCCCACTTGAGCGAAGTGCTGTGGTACCTGGGTAAGCGGGACGAGGCCCGGACGCTGTGGCAACGGGCCGTGGAGGCGTCCCCCGACAGCGAACACCTGCTGGGCATCAAGTCGTTGTTGGAACTGTGAAGCGGCGCAGCGCCTTGTCGTTGGTCCTGGGGGCGGGGTTGCTGGCCGCCTGCGCCAGCAAAGGCCCCCTGGATGGCCCGACCTTTGCGGCCCGGGAACGGGCGTTGCGGGGCCTCACCCACTTTGACCTCCAGGGCCGGGTCAGCCTCACCCGCGGGGAGGAGGGCTGGCACGCCAGTTTAAACTGGCGACAGCGGGGCGACGCCTACACCATCGACCTGGTGGGCCCCCTGGGCCAGGGTCAGGTGCTCATCACGGGCAGCGGCGACGACGCGGTGTTGGAGAGCGGCGACCGGCGCTTGGTGGCGGACGACCCCGACGCCTTGGTGGCCGCCGCCACCGGCTTTGCCTTGCCGGTGGCGGGCCTGCGCCACTGGGTGCGGGGTCTGCCCGCCCCCGACGGCCCGCGAACCCTCAGGGGAGATCCCCAGGGGCGGGTAACCAACCTGCAACAGGCCGGCTGGACCATCGACTATTTGGGTTACCAGACGGTGGACGCCCTGGACGTGCCCCGGCGCATCGACGCCAGGCGGGGAGAACTGCGCCTCAAATTGGTCATCGGCCACTGGCAATGGCGAGCCTGAGGGCCCAGCTGGACGCTCCCCCGCCGGCCGCGGACGCCTGGCCGGCGCCGGCCAAGCTCAATTTGCTGTTGCGCATCACAGGCCGCCGCGCCGATGGTTACCACGAGCTGCAAACGGTGTTTCAATTCCTCGACAAGGGGGATTGGTTGCGCTTTATCCCCAGGACCGACGGCCGCATCACCCGCCGTGGCCAGGTACCCGGGGTGCCACCGGAGGCGGATTTGACGGTGCGCGCCGCCGAGGCCCTGGCGGCCCTCGCTCCCCGCTGCCAAGGGGTCACCATCGAACTCCACAAGCGCTTGCCCCTCGGGGGAGGCTTGGGGGGCGGCAGTTCCGATGCAGCTACGGTGCTGGTGGTCCTCAATCGACTGTGGCAGGTGGGCCTCGACACCCATGCCCTGGCGGCTGTGGGGCTGACCCTTGGGGCCGACGTGCCGGTGTTTGTCCGTGGACGAGCGGCCTGGGGAGAAGGGGTGGGAGAGCGCCTGACGCCCTTGGACGACCTGGCGCGCCCGTGGTATCTCGTCTTGGCGCCAGCCGTGGCGGTGTCGACTAAGGCCGTCTTCCAAGATCCCCAGCTGCCCCGCCATTCGCCCTCCTTGGACCCGGCGGCCTTTCGCCGGGGCGTCAGGGGCAACGACTGTGAAGCCGTGGTCTACCGCCAATACCCGGCCATCGCCGCCGCCGCCCGCTGGCTGGAGAACTTCGCTCCGGCGAGACTGACGGGCACCGGTTGTTGCGTCTTTGCCCCCTTCGAAGATCCCCTGGCGGCGGCGGCGGCCCTAGCCCAAAAGCCCCAAGGTTTGGAGGGATTTATCGCCCGGGGAGAAAATCGCTCCCCCTTGCATCGCCGCCTGGAGGAAGTCATAATCTAGCCCCTCACCAATCGGTTACTTTGGGCTGTCGCCAAGCGGTAAGGCAGCGGGTTTTGATCCCGCCATTCCCAGGTTCGAATCCTGGCAGCCCAGCCATTCCTTCGTTCAGGTGGGGACGTGTCCGACAGCATGATGGTCTTTACCGGCAATGCCCATTTGCAGTTGTCGGAATCCATAGTCCAACACCTCAATCTCCCCATGGGCAGCGCGCTGGTGTCGCGTTTTAGCGACGGCGAGGTGCGGGTGGAAATCCACGACAACGTCCGCGGCCGAGACGTGTTTGTGGTTCAACCCACCTGCAGCCCCCCCAACGACAACCTCATGGAGTTGTTGATCATCACCGACGCCCTGCGTCGCTCTTCCGCCGTGCGCATCACCGCCGTCATGCCCTATTTTGGCTATTCCCGCCAAGACCGCCGCCCCCGCTCGGCGAGAGTGCCCATCTCCGCCAAGGTAGTGGCCAACATGATCACCACCGTCGGCGTGGATCGGGTCCTCACCGTCGACCTCCACGCCGATCAGATCCAGGGCTTCTTAGACATCCCGGTGGACAACATCTACGCCACCCCAATCATCCTCGAAGACATCGACGCCCACGCCCTGAGCCAATTGGTGGTGGTGTCCCCCGACGTGGGAGGCGTGTTGCGGGCCAGGGCCTTGGCCAAGCGCCTAGAGGGGGCGGAGTTGGCCATCATCGACAAACGCCGCTCGGTGGCCAACCAGTCGGAGGCCATGAACCTCATCGGCAATGTGGACGGCCGCCACTGCATCATCATCGACGACATGGTGGACACCGCCGGCACCCTGTGCCAAGCGGCGGCGCTCCTCAAGGCCAACGGTGCGGCGGCGGTCTACGGTTACGCCACCCACGCCGTGTTGTCGGGTCCGGCCATCGACAATATCGAAGGCTCCCAACTGGATCAATTGGTGGTCACCGACACCATCCCCTTGGGGGAGCGGGCCAAAGCCTGCAGTCGCATTCGCCAGTTGTCGGTGGCGGGGCTCCTAGCCGAGACCATGTGGCGCATCCACATGGAGGAGTCGGTCAGCACGTTGTTCACCTGAGCCATCGAACCCAGCGTTCGCCCGTCTTTACACACGTTTTTTTGCCCTTTTGCCGATCGGAATACCTCCGATCGTTTCATCGGCGGCGGCAGATGCTTGGTCGCGGGCACGGCCGCCGCCACGGCGCCCCCGGGGCGGG
>JBHJHK010000058.1:0-10861 GCA_050330975.1 Candidatus Competibacterales bacterium
CAGCGCGGGGCGCCCTTGCTCTGCCTGCCCACCACCCACACCGCCAACCGCAGCCCCCCGCCCCCCAGATAGGCCCCCGGCGTGATGCGCTTGAGCCAGGGAATGGGCAGGTGGGCAAAGCCCGCCATCACCCCAAACCCCACCCCCAACCGGACCCCCTGGCGCACCACGGCAGAGGTGGACTGGCCACTGGCGATGTAGAGCACCAACAATCCCAACGCCGGCACGGCCACCAAGCCCAACAACAACACGGTGTCCAACCGCAGGCGCCCCAACCCCCGGGGAGGTGGGACTTCCAACGCCGGGGGCTTGAGCCAGGGGGGGGAGGCGCTCACGATTCGGACCCCTGGAAGTAGTGGTCCAGTACCCGGCGGGCGATGGGCGCCGCCGTGCGACTGCCGCCGCCTCCGTGTTCCGCCACCACCGCCACGGCGATCCGCGGCGCCTCGGCCGGGGCGAAGGCGACGAACAGGGCGTGGTCGTGGAGGTGTTTGGCCAACTCATCGGCGTTGTATTCCTCGTCTTGACCCAAGGAGAATACCTGGGCGGTGCCGGTCTTGCCGGCGATGCGGTAGTCGATCCCGCGGCCGATGCGGGCCGCCGTGCCCCGGGGCCCGTGGACCACTTCCTCCATGGCGGTCTTCACATGGCGCCAGTGGTCGGGATTGCGCTGGGGAATGGGGGGCAGCACCCTTGGAAGCTCGGCCTCTGCCACGGTACTGCCCGGCCGTTGGACCGCCTTGAGGATCCGCGGCACAAAGGGCTGGCCATCGAGGGCCAAGGTGGCGGTGGCGTGGGCCAGCTGTAGGGGAGTCGTCAGCATGTAGCCCTGGCCAATGCCGGCGATCACCGTCTCCCCCGGGTACCAGGGTTTGTCGTGGACCCGCCGCTTCCAGGCCCTGGAGGGCAACAATCCCGCCTTTTCCCCGTAGAGGTCCACCCCCGTGGGTCTCCCCAGGCCAAACTGGGCCAGGTAGTCGTGGAGGCGGTCTATCCCCAAATGGAAGGCCAAATCGTAGAAATAGACGTCCACCGAGCGGTAGATGGCCTTGCTGAGGTCGGTCCAGCCATGCCCCCCCCGGCGCCAGTCGCGAAACCGGTGACTGCTGTTGGGGAGCCGGTAAAAGGGGCCACAGAACATCGCCTCGTGGGGATCGATGATTTGATGTTCGGCCCCGGCGAGCCCCACCAGGGGCTTGATGGTGGACCCCGGGGGGTAGACCCCCTTGAGGGCCCGGTTAAACAACGGCCTGGCGCGGCTGGCGTTGAGGGCCCGGTAGGCGCTAAAACTCAGGCCGTTGACAAAGGGGTTGGGGTCGTAGACCGGGTGGCTCACCAAGGCCAAGATCTCCCCGTTGCGGGGGTCGATGGCCACCACGGCGCCGTTGTGCTCCCCCAAAGCGGCGCTGGCCGCCGCTTGGAGGTCCACGTCGAGGGTCAAATAGAGGTTGGCCCCGGGGATTGGTGGCGTGCGCTCCAACACCCGGAGGATGCGCCCCTGGGCGTTGGTCTCCACCCGCTGGACCCCCACCCGGCCGTGGAGCAGGGCCTCGTAGGCCCGCTCGACGCCGTTTTTGCCGATGTGGGTGCTGCCCTGGTACTGGGCGGTGTCGATGGTCTTGAGTTCGTCTTCGTCGATGCGCCCCACATAGCCCACCACGTGGGCCGCCAGGGGGCCATGGGGGTAGTGGCGGTCGAGGCCAGCTTTGATGGCGACGCCGGGGAAGCGGTGGAGATCCACCGCCAACCGGGCCACCTCGTCCTCCTCCAGGCGCACCAAGGTCACCGGTTGGTGGCGGGGGGTGCGGGATGCGATGCGCTCAAAGCGCTCCAGTGCCTCGGGGGCCAAGGGGATGCGCTCGCCGAGGGTGGCCAACAGCGCCGCCAGGTCGTCCACCTGCTCGGCGGTGATCTCCAGGCGGTAGGCGGGGAGATTGTCGGCCAACAACACCCCGCGGCGGTCGAAGATCAGCCCCCGGGTGGGGGGCAGGGCCTGGAGGCGCATGCGGTTGTCGTCGGCGGCGGTGGTGTAGTGTTGGTGCTCCACCACCTGGAGCTGGTAGAGGCGGACGGCGAGGGCCAGAAAAGCCACCGCCACCACGGCAAAGGCCACGGCGGCGCGCCGAGCCACCAGTTGGGCCTCGGCAGCGGGGTCGCGAGTGCGTCCCAAATTTGCCCCCCTCCGCCGGGTGGGCGGGGAAGGACGCTTGGCGAACAGGGCTTTGTCGATGCGAGGGGAAACGGCAGCCACGAGTTCTCCCAAGGAGGCCCCACCACGGGGGGGGCAACGGCGCGGGTCGGCCCCCATCCTCGGGGCGACTTTACGCCAGGGGCGGGCGCGAGTCTGTCCCCTTGAGCGCCATACTCAGCCACGGCCACACCAGTGCCCCCACGGCGGCGGGCATCAGGTACCAGGCATCCCAGGGGGGATGACCGGTGAGGCCGTCGAGCCAAAATACCAACAGTTGGTGGCCGGCGAGAAGCCCCAAGACCGCCGGTATCTGTTGCCACCAAGGGGAAAATCGCAACAGTTGACGGGCCTTGAGGACAAAATAGACCACCACCGTGGCGGCCAAGGCGTGTTGTCCCAACAAGGTGCCCTGGGCGGCGTCTTGCAACAACCCCAGGGCGAAGGCCGTGGCCACCCCCACCCGCTCGGGGGCCACGAGGGCAAAGTGGATCAGCACCATCAACGACCACGGTGGATTGCCGAGGGCGAGCCACGGGGGCAGGGGCATCAAATCCAACGCCAACGCCACCCCCAAACTTCCCCCGATCCAAAGCCACGAAGGCCCCCCATTCACACCAATGGCCCGAGGTGGTGGCCCTTGGCAAGGGGGCGCCCATCGGCGGCGGCGGGTGCCGAGGTGGGCAGGGGCGGGGGAACGGGCAGGGCGTCGGTCTCGTCTCGAAAGATCAACAGCACTTCCCGCAGGCGGTCGAGGTCGCTGATGGGCGTCGCCCGCACCTTGGCAAAGGGGCGACCGGCGTCGTAGGCCACCTGGCTGATCCGCGCCACGGGGTAGCCCCGGGGAAAGCGCCCCCCCAATCCCGAAGTGACCAACAGATCCCCCACCTGTACCTCTGCCAGATCGCCATTGGGGATGTGGGGCAGCGCCAGCTCGCCAAATTGGCCGGTGCCCACGGCCAAGGTCCTCAGGCCATTGCGGTTGACTTGGACCGGCAGGGCATGGCTGGGATCGGTGATCAAAATCGCCCGGGCGGTAAAGGGGGCCACGTGGACGACTTGCCCCACCACCCCCTGGGGGGCCACCAGGGGTTGGCCGACGTAGACCCCCTGACGAAATCCCTTGTCCACCAAGATCTGATGGCGGTAGGGGTCGAAGTCCATGGCCACCAACTCGCCGATGAGGGCCCGCTCGCGAAACGGCACCGCCGATTTGAGCAACAGCCGCAGGCGGCGGTTCTCCGCCTCCAGGGCGGCGAGGCGTTGGAGCTGGGCATCCACCAGCAGCTGCTTTTGCCGCAGGCGGCGGTTTTCCGCCACCAACGCCTGGCGACTGGCCCAAACCTCGCCCCAGTGGGCCGCCGTGGCAAAGGGCAGCTGGATGGCGTACTGCAGGGGATACAACGCGGTGTCCAGGGCGCTGCGCAGGGCGTCGAGGCGCTGGAAGCGGTACTCGCACACCATGAGCCCCAGGGCGAGGAGGGCAATGACGGCGAACTTGGTGTCCAAAGTGCCATCGCTGCCAAACAGTGGGCGTTGTTCGGGCAATTTCAGGGAAGACAAGGCCTTTAACCCCTGGACTGACGGCGCCTTGGCCTGGGAGGATGGTTCTGCGGCGCCCCGTGGGGGACCCCAGAGCCATCACTCGATGGCAAAGGCCTCGGTGCCGTGTTCGTCGATGAGCTCCAGCACCCGCCCTCCACCCCGGGCGACGCAGGTGAGGGGTTCGTCGGCGACGAACACGTTGAGGCTGGTCTCCTCCATGAGGAGTCGGTCGATATCCCGCAGCAAGGCCCCGCCGCCGGTGAGGACGATGCCCCGCTCCGCCACGTCGCCGGCCAACTCCGGGGGAGTGGCCTCCAGGGCGGTTTTCACCGCCTCGACGATGCCCAACAGGGGCTCTTGGAGGGCCTCTAGGACTTCGTTGCTGTTGAGGACAAAGCTGCGAGGTACCCCCTCGGCCAGGTTGCGGCCGCGGATTTCGATCTCCCGCACCTCCGAGGAGGGGTAGGCACTGCCGATCTCCTGTTTGATGCGTTCGGCGGTGGGGTCGCCGATGAGGACCCCGAAGTTGCGCCGCACATAGGAGATGATGGCTTCGTCGAAGCGGTCGCCGCCGATGCGCACCGAATTGGAATAGACGATGCCGTTCAACGAGATCACCGCCACCTCCGAGGTGCCGCCGCCGATGTCGCACACCATAGCCCCCTGGGCCTCCCCCACGGGCAAGCCGGCGCCGATGGCCGCCGCCATGGGCTCGGGGATCAAATAGGTCTCCCGGGCACCGGCGCCCAAGGCGGACTCGCGGATGGCCCGACGCTCCACCTGGGTGGAACCGTAGGGCACGCAGATCAACACCCGCGGGCTCGGGCTGAGGAGCCGGCGGGCGTGGACCTTTTTGATGAAGTACTGGAGCATCTTCTCCGTCACCACAAAGTCGGCGATCACCCCGTCTTTGAGGGGCCGCACCGTGGTGAGATTGCCGGGTGTGCGCCCGAGCATGCGCTTGGCCTCCGAGCCCACGGCGGCGATGGTGCGTGGCCCACCGCGGCTGGTGTCGTGGTGGATGGCCCCCACCGAGGGTTCGTCGCGGACGATGCCAGCGCCGCGCACGTAGATCAACGTATTGGCGGTGCCGAGGTCGATGGAGAGGTCGTTGGAGAACAGGCCCCGCAACCGTTTGAACATAAACTGAGCGCGCCCCTTTACAAAAGACTGGCCATGCTAGCAAGGCCCACGGATGGCTGTCCACGGTCAAAGCGCCCATGGCATCGATCCAAGGGGATTTTTACCCCCCCCGGTCCGGGCCTATATAATAGCCTTTTTGACGCGGGCCAAGGCCCGTGGCCCGCTCCAGCACCATTTTCCATCCCTTGGCCCCAGCCGGGGTCTCCCTTTGAGCGTAAGGTATTGCCATGTCTTTGAGCCCCGCCGAGGTCCAAAAGCTGATCCCGGAAATCGCCGCCCTGGCCCGCCTCGCCCCCTCTGAGGCCCAGCTAGAACCCCTCGCCCGGGATCTGGCGGCCATTTTGACCTTGGTGGACCAGTTGGAGGCCGTCGACACCCGCGGTATCGAGCCCATGGCCCACCCGTTGGGGATGACCCAGCGCCTGCGCCCCGACGTCGTCACCGAGGCCGTGGACCGAGACGCCCTGATGGCCAGCGCCCCCGCCGCCCGCGACGGCCTGTTCTTGGTCCCCAAGGTGGTGGAATGAGTCCCTTTTCACTGACTCACTGGGGTCGGCAGTTGGCCGCTGGCGAGGTTTCCAGCGTCGAGTTGACCCAAATGTGTCTGGCGCGCATCGCCGCCCACAACCCGGTCCTCAACGCCTTTATCACGGTCACAGCAAGCCAGGCCCTGGCCGAGGCGGCGGCGGCCGATGGGGCCAGGGCCAAAGGCCAGGCCGGCCCCCTCACCGGCCTGCCCATGGCCCACAAGGATTTGTTCTGCACCCAAAACACCCTGACCAGCTGCGGCTCGCGGATGTTGGCAGAGTTCATCGCCCCCTACGACGCCACGGTGGTGGCCCGCTGCCGGGAGGCGGGGCTGGTGACGGTGGGCAAGCTCAACATGGACGAATTCGCCATGGGCTCGTCCAACGAAAACAGCTACTTTGGGCCGGTGAAAAACCCCTGGGACATCCGCGCCGTGGCCGGGGGCTCGTCGGGGGGCTCGGCGGCGGCGGTGGCGGCGCGGCTCGTACCCGCTGCCACCGGCACCGACACCGGGGGCTCCATCCGCCTGCCGGCGGCGCTGTGTGGCATCACCGGCCTCAAACCCACCTATGGTCGGGTGTCCCGCTATGGCATGGTGGCCTTTGCCTCCAGCCTCGACCAGGGGGGGGTGCTGGCGGTCTCCGCCGAGGACGCGGCGCTGTTGTTGCAGGCCATGGCGGGCTTCGACCCCAAAGACTCCACCTCCGCCGACGAGCCCGTCCCCGACTACCGCGCCACCTTGGACGACGACCTCCAGCGCATCAGGGTGGGTTTGCCGGTGGAGTACTTCGGCGAGGGCCTCGACTCGCAGGTCCAGGGCCTCGTGGACCGGGCCTTGGACCAGTATCGGGCCTTGGGGGTGACTTTCAAAGAGATCAGCCTACCCCACACCAGGCTGGCCATCCCCGCCTACTACGTCATCGCCCCGGCGGAGGCCTCCTCCAATTTGGCCCGCTACGACGGGGTCCGCTACGGCTACCGCTGCCAAGACCCCGTCGATCTGTTGGATCTCTATACCCGCTCCCGCAGCGAGGCCCTGGGGCCCGAGGTCCAGCGCCGGATCATGGTGGGGACCTTTGTCCTGTCCAGGGGCTACTACGACGCCTACTACCTCAAGGCCCAGCAGGTGCGGCGCCTGGTGAGCGAGGACTTTCGCTCCGCCTTTGACGAGGTGGATGTGATCATGGGTCCCACCTCCCCCACCCCGGCCTTCGACTTGGGAGCCCGACAAGACGACCCGGTGGCCATGTACCTCACCGACGTCTACACCGTGGCCGCCAACCTAGCCGGGTTGCCGGGGTTGTCACTGCCCGTGGGCTTTGGGGGGCAACGGCCCGTGGGGCTGCAGCTCATCGGTCCGGCCTTTGCCGAAGGGCGGCTTCTCAACGTCGCCCACCGCTACCAACAAATCACCGACTGGCACACCCAGGTGCCGGCGGCCTTTGCCCTGTAACGGAGGCACCCATGGCTTGGGAAACCGTCGTCGGGCTCGAGATCCACGCCCAGCTCGCCACCGAGAGCAAGATTTTCTCCGCCGCCGCCACGGCCTACGGCGCCCCCCCCAACACCCAGGCCTGCGCCGTGGACCTGGGCCTCCCCGGGGTGTTGCCGGTCCTCAACGAGGGGGCAGTGCGGATGGCGGTGGCCTTTGGTCTGGCCATCGACGGGCAAATAGCCCTTTGTTCGGTGTTCGCCCGCAAAAACTACTTCTACCCCGATCTGCCCAAGGGCTACCAGATCAGCCAGTACGAACTGCCCATCGTCGCCGGGGGGCAGGTGGTCATCCCGTTGGCAGACGGGGTGGCCAAGACCATCGCCATCACCCGGGCCCACCTGGAGGAGGACGCCGGCAAGTCCCTCCACGAGGACTTCCACGGTCTGTCGGGCATCGACCTCAACCGGGCCGGTACGCCCCTCTTGGAGATCGTCTCAGAGCCCGACCTGCGTTCGGCCCAGGAGGCGGCGGCCTACATGCGCACCCTCCACACCCTGGTGCGCTATTTGGGGATCTGCGACGGCAATATGCAGGAGGGATCCTTTCGGGCCGATGCCAACGTCTCCATCCGTCCCGTGGGGAGCAATACCTTGGGCACCCGCACCGAGATCAAAAACCTCAACTCGTTTCGCTTTTTGGAGCGGGCCATTGAGCTCGAGGTGGAGCGGCAAATCGACGTGTTGGAGGGCGGGGGCCAGATCGTCCAGGAGACCCGCCTCTACGACCCCGACAAAGACGAGACCCGCACCATGCGCCTCAAAGAGGAGGCCAACGACTACCGCTATTTCCCCGACCCCGATTTGCTGCCGGTGGTGTTGGCACCGGCCTTCATCGAAGAGGTAGCGGCCAGCTTGCCAGAACTCCCCGAGGCCAAGCGGCGGCGCTACACGACGGACTACGGCCTGCGGGAGGAAGACGCCGACCTGTTGACCCAGGATCCCGGCACCGCCCAGTACTTCGACGCCCTGGTGGCCGCCGCCCAAGGCGCCCCCAAGCTCTGCGCCAATTGGCTGATGGGCAACCTCACGGCGGCCCTGAACAAGGAGGGTTTACCCCTCGATCAAAGCCCTGTGTCCCCCGAGTTGCTGGCGGGTCTGATTCGGCGCATCGACGACAAGACCATCACCGGCAAGATCGCCAAGGAGGTCTTTGAGGCCATCTGGGCCGGGGAGGGGGAGGCCGACACCATCATCGACGCCCGGGGCCTCAAGCCCATCACCGACCCCGGTGCCATCGACGTCGTGGTGCTGGAGGTCATCCAAAACAACCCCAAACAGGTGGAGCAATTCAAAGCCGGCAAGGAAAAGGTGCTGGGCTTTTTGGTGGGCCAGGTGATGAAGGACACCCAGGGCAAGGCCAACCCAGAACAGGTCAACGCCGCCCTGCGGGCCAAGCTCGCCGAGTAGGGCTTGTCTCTAGGGTTCATCTCCAGGTCCATGGGCCCGCCGCTGGGCGCCACAGGGGGGACCGGCCATCACGAGGCGTCCCTCGGCGTCAAACGTCCCACCCCAGGCCTCGCCCGAGGCCACAGCGAGGGTGGCCATGGCCCCCGCCACCTCCGAACCGGCGATCATCTGTTGCCCCCGCGGTCCCGCGGGCACCCGGTCGTCGACGTCGACGGTGACGACGATCCGCGCCCCCACGGCGAGGCCGTCGACCAGCAATTGCGCCTGCTCGGCACCGTCCTCCACGGCGCCTTGTACCGTCGCCATCTCTCCCCCCTCGGCCACCTGGAGGGGCTGGGCCACGTTTTCCCCGGCCCCCCCGGGGACGGTGTCGAAGATCAGCCGTCCCGTGGAACCCGCCAGGTCGATGGTGAGCTCAAAGGGCGGTAGGTCGCAGGGACCCCCATTGGCAATGACAAACCGATCCCGCGGGGCGTCCTCCTCAAAGACAACGGTGACATCCCCCGCCGCCGAGGCCATCCACCCCGCCCACAACATCACACCGGCCACGGCCCGCCACGGCGTTTTCCCCTGTTTCACTGACCACCCTCCCCAGAGACTGTTGCAACCTCACCCCTGGGACCTGCGCCGCGCCACCAGGTGCCCAAAAGGAGCGGCGGCCGGCGAATTTTTGCCCCATACCCCCCCTCGACGCCGCGACCGGCGTTTGGCTGGAAATGGGATTTGTAGACTTTTGGATTCGATTGTGGCACTTGTTTAAACTACAGTAACGCAAAGGTAACAATATTGAAGGCGATTGAAGGCGATTGAAGCTGGGGTTCGCGACTTTGGCCCGCGCTCGACAGCGACAAAACCCGGGGCAACCCCGCGCTACGGCATCCCCCAAGCCCTCCCCAAGTTGTGAGAGTCGGAACTTATGTCAACTACCGTCACTTACCAAAAGACCTTTCAGGAGCGAGAAGGATGGGGTGGCGACGCCCGCATCCAAAGCCTATCCTCGACCCAACGGGCCCTGCTCATCTTGATCGACGGCAGGCGCACCGCTGAGACATTGGCCCAGATCCTCCACCAAGGCGAAGATATCCACCAGCACCTGGCGGTACTGCTCCAGGCCGGTCTGATCGAACCCGCGTCCCCCAAGGGCCCGCCCGCGCCATCCCCTTCCCCCATGGCCCAAGACCTCGCGGCCATCAAAGCCCAAGTAGACGGCGTCCTCACCCGCCACCTGGGTCATCAGGCGGACCCCCTGCGGGCCGAACTCCAAGGCTGTAGCACCTTTGCCGAGTTGTGCCACCACACCCTGAACTGTCGCCGTCGCGTCGCCGAAACCGCCCACCAGTACCAAGTGGAGATGTTTTGGCAAGAGGCCAAGCAGTGCTTCAAAATCGCCGACCGCTAACGGTCTTTGGGTGTGACTCCTAGGTTTCCAAGGCGGGCGTGTCTTTGCCCAGGAGCCGGGCCACCAGGGGTTGGAGGATGATCTCCATGGCAAAACCCATCTTGCCCCCGGGCACCACAATGGTGTTGCGCCGGGACATAAACGAACCGTTGAGCATGCTCAACAGGTAGGGAAAATCCACCGGGGTGTGGTGGAGGTCGCGAAAGCGGATCACCACAAAGCTCTCGTCGAGGGTGGGGACCTCCCGGGCGATAAAGGGGTTGGAGGTGTCCACCGTCGGCACCCGCTGGAAGTTGATGTGGGTGCGACTGAACTGCGGGGTGATGTAGCGCACGTAGTCGTGCATACGGCGCAAAATGGTCTGGGTGACGTCTTCGGCCCGGTACCCCCGCTGGGCGGTGTCCCGATGGATCTTCTGGATCCACTCCAGGTTGACGATGGGGGTGACGCCGATGAGAAGATCCACGTGGCGAGCCACGTCCACGTCGTCGGTGACCACCCCCCCATGGAGGCCTTCGTAGAACAACAAGTCGGTGTGGGGCGGCACCCGGCGCCAGGGGGTAAACGTCCCAGGCGGCGCCCCGTGGTGTTCGGCCTCCTCGTCGTTGTGGATGTAGTGGCGGTAGCGCCCCGACCCCTTGTCCCGGTATTCGGCAAACAGCGCCTCCAAGGCCTCCAGGTCGTTGGCCGCTGGACCAAAGTGACTGAAGGGCTCACCGCGGATGGCGGCGGCGGCGACGCGGCGCTGCATGTCCAGGCGTTCGTAGCGGTGGAAGCCATCGCCCTCCACCACCACCGCCGAGAGATCCAGGCGGCGAAAGATGTGCTCCATGACGCTGCGCACCGTGGTGGTCCCCGCTCCCGAGGAGCCGGTGATGGCAACGATGGGGTGATGCCTCGACATGGCCGACCTCCGGGGCTAATTTCAGGTTGGATCTCCCTCACCTCGAAGGGATGATTTATCACACTCCACCAAAGGGGCGCCATCGGGGCCGAGTATTGGCCTTGAAGCGCCGCGGCCCACCACCACAGTGACCCCCATGACCGACTCTTCGCCGCCCGCTTTGGCCCACACCCCCCTCTTCGACCTCCACCGAGAACTCGGCGCTCGCATAGTGCCCTTTGCCGGCTACGCCATGCCCCTCCACTACCCCCAA
>JBHJHK010000059.1:0-10326 GCA_050330975.1 Candidatus Competibacterales bacterium
TACATATTGCCCACGTGCTCTAGATCCAAAGGGGCCACGAGGAGACCGCGCCCCGGAGCATCACAGAGGATGTGTTGGTTGCGCAACAGCAATAATGCCTGCTGGACCGGTTGGCGCGAAACCCCCAACTCCTGGGCGAGCTGCTCTTGAATGATGCGGGTGCCCGGCACCAACTTGCCAGTGGAAATGCCAGCGAGAATCGCCTGGTGGACCCGCTCCACCAAGGTCGGTTGTGGTTCGAGCATCTTCATCGATCGACCACCTCAATCCTAGAGGGAAGACTGGAGGTGGCCACCGTCCACCACAATGGCGGTACCCGTCATATAACCCGCGGCGGGCGAGGCCAAGAGTAACAACGGTCCGTCCAAATCCCTCAACTGACCCAGGCGGCGCTGGGGGATGCGCTTGATCAAGGCTTGTCCCGGCGGCGATTGGAAAAAGTCGCGGTTGAGGTCGGTCTCGATATAGCCCGGCGCCAAGGCGTTGACCCGGATGCCATAACGGGCCCATTCCAACGCCAGAGCTTTGGTCATCTGGATTAACCCGGCCTTAGAAACCGCATAGGGCAACACCCCACCGGCGACCCGATAGCCCAAAATCGAGGCGATATTGACGATATTGCCCGGTGTTTGGGCCTCGATGAGACGCTTGGCCAGCTCCTGAGCCACTCGCCAGGCGCCGGTGAGGTTGGTGGCCAGGGTGGCCTCCCACTGGGACTCGCTGAGTTGGTGGGCGGCCTCACTTTCGACGATACCCGAGTTGTTGATCAACAAGGTCACGGGGCCAAAGGCCCCTTCGACGGCGTCGAAGGCGGCGCTCACGCTGTGTGGGTCGGTGACATCCAGGGGCAAGGCCATGGCGCGCCCCCCCCCTCGGCCAATGGTGGTCACCAGCCTCTCCAGGGGCTCGGGACGCCGGCCGGTGGCCACAACCGAAGCGCCGTGCCCGGCCAACAATTGGGCGAAGTGACCGCCCAAGCCGCCACTGGCACCGGTGATAAGCGCCACTTGGCCCGCTAGACCGGGGACGCTGAAGGGTTGGCTTGGCTCAGTCATAGATGCAAATGGAGTCGTTTGGAAGTTATTGAGGTCTTTGGAGTTACTCAAGGGCAACTGCCCCCGATGGGGCCCCCACAACGCCCCGCGGAGGCCTTTACCATCGGGGTCAATTCCACCGCGGCGCAGATCGCCATCATCAGTGAACCAAATCGGCAGCCCGTCTTTGTCTCAATATGCGATGTAGGATCTTGCCCGTGGCGGTTCTGGGCATGTCCTCCTCATGGATAAAGGTGATCGATTTGGGCCGTTTATAGCCGGCGATCTTATCCTTGCACCAATGGAGCAGCTCGGCTTCGCTCACCGTTTGATCGCGATGGAGCACCACCACCCCGTGGACGGCCTCACCCCACTTGTCATGGGGAACATCGACAACCGCCACATCTTTGACGTGGGGATGGCTACCGAGGAGTTCTTCGACCTCCGAGGGATAGATGTTCTCACCGCCGCTGATGATCATATTGCTCTTGCGATCCACCAGGTAGTAGTAGCCATCTCGGTCGCGGCGCGCCATATCACCCACCGAACAATAGGGACCGCGCATGGCCGCAGCAGTTTTATCGGGCAGTTGCCAGTAGCCCTGGAAGGTGTAGGGGGTGCGAGAAAAGAGTTCACCGACTTCGCCCTCGGGCACCTCGACGTCGTTGTAGAGGTGAGCATTGACGCTGACCATCTCACCTATGGTAAGTAACTGGCTCATGGTCGTGCCCCCCTCGGCTAGCTCAACTGGCGGCGACGGCGCTCGGCGTCGTCCCAGGCGGTGAGGGCGTGATAGTCCGGCACCCAGCCAAGCCCCTTACCGGCATCAGAAGAGAGGGCATCTTGGGTCAGCACCACATCGACCAAAGCGGGGGTACTGGCACACGCCTTCTCTAGAGCGGGAAGTAGTTGTTGTGGCTCGGTGACGCGCTCGGCGTGGAGCTCAAAGGCCTGGGCCATCAAGGCGTAATCGGAATAGCGCAGGGTGGTCCCCACCACGCGCCCGCCGTAGTTCAGCTCCTGGGCGAGGCGCTCGATGTTCCACGCGGCGTTGTTGGCGATGACAAACACCACCTTGGCGCCGTGGCGCACTGCGGTATCGATCTCCATGGCGTTGATACCAAAGGCCCCATCGCCGGAGATCACTACCACCTGTCGGTCGGGGTGGGCCAGGGCGGCGGCGACGCCATAGGGAATCCCTACGCCCAGACAGCCAAAGGCACCGGCATCGAGATAGGTCTTGGGTCTAAGGCCCATCCGGGCGAAGCTCAAAATATCACCGCCGTCGGCGATGGTGATGGCATCGGGGGATCGGGGCCTGCGCCTTGGGCGCCGCGACCGGTGATGACTATTGGGCGTTGGGGGGCGGCGATGATTGACACGGCCCGTTGGATGGCGGTGGGATCGGGGGGAACAACCCACGGCGCGGATGGGCGGAGGTACTCTGCCAACACCAGTGCTGGGGCCACCTTCTCGCGCAGCACGTCGGTGGGGATCTCCACATAGACAGGGCCTGGGGTAGTACCTTCCCCCAGGGCCGCCGGTCAACAGCACGGGCACCCGTTCCAGGTGGGCATGGGCCACCGCCGTGACACAGTTGGTAACCCCCGGCCCCGCCGTCACCATGGCGACGCCGAGCTGCCCCGACAACGCGGCGTGGGCATGGGCCATATGCACCGCCGCCCCTTCGTCGCGCACATCGACAATGGAGACGCCCCGTTGGGCCAGGTTGTCCCAAATGGGTTGGATATGCCCTCCCTGGAGGCCGAAGATTCGTTCGACACGGTGGCCAAGGAGAAATTCGACGACGAGTTCGGCGACGCTGCGAGTTGTCGCTGGGGCCATGGATCTCCTCCTGCACTTGGTCAAGCGCGGTTCGGTGGTGTGATGGTGTTGTTCGTTGTCAGTGGGCCGGTGGTAGGCCCCAAGGTGCAGGCAGGGCGTCGTCGTCCTCCCTGAGCAGAAACAGGACATGACATTCTGAATTAGGAATTTAATTTTGCACGACAATCCACACTACTTCAGGGATACTCAATATCCTAGGCCACAAAAACAAAGACCTCGTTGCCCAAGAACAAGCAATAATTTTCACTGCTAAAACAATCCGGTTGTTCAGGTGCATCGTATTGCTTTGGAAATGCATAGCCATCGGAAATTTGCAGCAATAGCTTAAAAACTTCACCAATTGGGCCGATGGGGTATACGGGATCTTGAATCCAGTAAGGGGATCCGCCAAACCTCATTGGCCAAACAAAAAATGATTTTTATTTTGAAACAATATTCACCGACTGTACCAGGCGAACCCCAGGTGTCTGCATCGCCCTCCACGGAGCCGCTGCATCCAACAACGACTCCCCGGCTAGTAACGCTCCCTCCCAGCGGTCTAGGTGTCGGGTACAGAGAGTCCAGTCTCGCCGCTCGTGGTTGGGCTAGCTAGCCATGCCCCCTTGGAACGCCCCCCACGAGGCCGTTTGGCGGGTTGTTCTGGGACTCTCCCACCAGCGCCTGGAAACAATTCCCGGCGCCGATTCACCGCTCAGCTTCTCACCCAACTGCGCTAACCATTGATATTGCTACTCGATAATCTGCTGCAACTGGTCGATCACCCCTAGGGCTTCCCCTTAGGGACAAGGTTGAGAGTTCGGGTCTGTTATAGGAGGTGTTATCATCACCCGTGTATACAAAGAGACTTATACCCGCCACAACTCCTCAAGCGCAATTCTTTGGCCTACACCATGAAGGTTACAGGACGATGACTACGAGCCAAAAACCTCTGCAAAGTGAGCTTCCCTTCACACCGTGGAACGCCACTACTCCTGCGGATTATCTTCGCCATGCTCGCAATCTCCATGGTCTGGGCGATGCGAAGAGACATCAATTGTCCGATGCAATCCAAAATTTTGGTCAGAATTATTCCAAAATGGCCGAATTGATACCCCTAATGGCTTCACCAACACTATCCCAGGCCTACCAAAACTATCTAGTTGATTTTTATCAGCGATGGTTTTTATTCCTCGATGCCATGAGATTGCGCAGTATAGATTTTCTTGCCCACGAGCAAGGGGCGACAGATACCGTTCTAAAATTCGATTACAAAGTCATTATCGATGGCGCAACCCTTGAGCGCCCCGTCAATTACTCTTTGATCAGAATAGTGGCTCCCCAAGGCATGGAACAGCGCGAAGAGGAGCGTCCTTACATCATTATTGACCCCCGAGCCGGGCACGGTTCAGGCATTGGTGGTTTCAAACAAGAAAGTGAGGTGGGCTGTGCCCTGAAGGCAGGTAATCCAGTCTATTTTGTCATTTTCTCTCGGCTACCTCAGCCCAATCAAACCCTGGCTGACGTCTGTGCTGCTGAAGCCCACTTTGTCCGTGAGGTGCAAAGGCTACACCCCAACTCCGCAAAACCGATCATCGTCGGCAATTGTCAGGGTGGCTGGGCGACGATGTTGTTAGCGGCGACTAACCCTGATATCACGGGGCCCGTGGTGGCCAACGGTTCACCATTGAGCTATTGGAGTGGCCGCAAGGGTGATGGCGCCATGCGCTACCTCGGAGGCTTAGTGGGAGGTGAGGCTCTAGTGATGCTGCTCAGCGATCTGAGCAATGGCCATTTTGACGGCGCCCACCTGGTGATGAATTTTGAGTACGCCAATCCAGCGCGAACTTGGTGGCAAAAGTACTATGATCTGTTTGATCGAATCGATACAGAATTTGAGCGCTTTTTGGAGTTTGAGCGCTGGTGGGGCAGTTATTATTTTATGACGGAGTCGGAAATTCGCTGGATCATTGACAATCTGTTTGTGGGGATTCGTTTGGCGCGAGGGCAAGCCAATCTCGATGAGCGCACCCATGTGGATTTGCGCAATATTCAATCACCTATCATAATTTTCGCCTCCCACGGCGACAACATTACACCACCCCAGCAGGCGCTGGGGTGGATCGCTGATCACTACAAAGACGTGGAGGAGATCAAAGCCCGTGGGCAACGTATTCTCTATACCCTCCATGATAGCATTGGCCATCTGGGGATCTTCGTTTCATCGACAATCGCTAAGCGACAGCATACAGAAATCATCTCAACCTTGAAGGCCATTGAGGCGTTAGCGCCGGGCCTATACGAGATGACCATTACGGAAGAAATTGGCGAGGGCATCAATAAGCAATTCCAAGTCGCCTTCGATGAGCGACAAATTGATCAGATGATGGAGCAAGCGGGTGGGGTTGATGATGTGGCCCCATTTGCAACTGTTGCACGTTTTTCCCACTTGAGCGGAGAACTGTACGACTTAACCCTTAGGCCCATGATCAAATCACTAGTTACCGAGCAGAGTGCCGAGTTTGTGAACCAGTGGCACCCCCTACGGGTAAAGCGCTATGTCACTAGCCAGTTCAATCCCTGGATGGAGAGCGTTCCCGCCCTCGCTCAGGCGGCTCGTGAACAGCGCCAACCGGTGGATATCGATAACCCCTTTCGCCGCTTTGAACGGCTTTGGGCGCAAACGATCACCCAGAGCTGGGAAGTGGTGCGAATTATGCAAAACCATTGGATCGAAAGCACCTTTCACTGGCTCTACGATTCACCCCCAGGTCAAAAACTGGGCCAGCAGCACTCCCGTCGAATCAGCGATTTGCCCCAAGAGGATCTTCGGGCGCTGACCACTGTCCAGGCAGCCCTAGACCGCATGGAGCAGGGCGGGTTCGCCGAAGGTATTCTGCGAATGCTCATTCTCCTGGCCCATGCCCGGGGTTCTATTCGTCGCTCCCGACTGGCGCGATCGAATCAAGTGTTGGAACAGACGCCACCGTTCAACCAAATGAATCCCAAGCATCGCACCCGTATGATCCATCGCCAATCACTGATCGTGGCTTTTGAGCACGATGCCGCCCTAAAAACCCTTCCCAAGCTGCTGCCTTCTCCCGAGGAGCGCCGCCACGCCCTGGAGGTTTGTTGGCAGATCGCCGGACCTGAGGAAGAGATGAATGAGGCCACCCTTGCGATGATGAATCGCTTTCGGGAATTGTTGGAGGTTACGCCAGATTCTCAAGCTGTGTCGGATGCATAAACCGGAACCTCTGATCCTGGGAGTCCATATAGCATTGAGTTGATTGACTTTTATCGGCGCAGTAGCGGCCCCTGCTCCGACGGATACATCCCCCATAGCCGGCGTGGAGCGGCCCTTTGCTGCAACGCTGAGTTCAAACTGCCTTTATTACCTGCATCGGGCCGCAGCCAACCATGCTCAATAGTCCAAAGGAAAAAAGTGCTGACTTAGTGGTTATAGAGTCCGCTATCCACCCAAAATCACCGGGTTGAGTTGCCACAGGGTATAGTTGAGAACAGATGCAAAGCTGACCCAAAGTAGGTAGGGGACAAGGAGAGCCCCAGCGAGAGGACGCACGCGCCAGAAAAAGGCGATAGTGGCGACGATGAGTATCCAAAGCACCATGATGTCAACAAATGCCAATCCACCGCGATGCCAAGCGAAGAAGATCCAACTCCAGAGGGCGTTTGGTACCAGTTGCACGAGAAAGAGAGCCATTGCGAAGGGATGGTTCCGGAATCCTCCACAACGCCATACCAACCACGCGGCGATGGCCATGAGGGCGTATAAAACGGTCCATACGGGCCCGAAAAGCCATGGGGGTGGGGCCCATGGGGGCTGGACCAGCTGACCGTAGAAAGGCTTGGCCTGAATCGACGCCACCGCCCCAACAGCAGAAGCGGCAAAGCTCACAGCGAGCCAACCGATAAGTCCCAAGGCTTGTTTCTGTCTTGACGGTGATGTCATATCAATCTCTGTACGAGTCTTCGACATTGCGAATCCGGGTTCCCATAGCCCAACCCGCAGCACAGCGGGACGGCCTTGTGGCGCAATGGCAAGGCCGAACCCCGTGGGTGCTAACGATAGAGATGACAACAGGGCCGATCGTTTTCACCGGCGAGGAGGCAACGCGTGAGGGCCTGGGCAATCTTCTCCCCACCCCGAGCTGACGGCTCCACCGGAGACAGTGGTGAATAGTCCTCCACCTCGGCGCACACCAAGCGCAAATCCAACACGGAAAGCCCTGCAGCCGCCGCTTCATGGAGAATGATCTCGTTGAACAGCGCCAAGGCCGTGTAGGCATCGCGCCCCAACCCCGGTACAGCATTGTAGACGGTACACAGCACCACGGGCAGCTCAAACCTCCGCAGATGGGCCACCATCTGCCGGTAATGGCCCCGAAACTTGTGGCACAGGGGATCGAGTAGCAGACAGGCCTCTCCCACCGTAGCCACCGGCCGCCGGAGCACATGGCTATAACCCAGGGCGTCGTTGCCACCACAACTCACCACCAAATGGCTGGCATCGGCGGGGAGCTTGGCCAGTTGACGACTCACATCGACGATGACGTCGCCGTCCACTGCCAGGAGCGTCGCCTCCCAGGGGGACGGAGCCCGGGCGGCCAAAGCCCCCCGCAGCTGCTCGATGACCGAGGGCTCCCCCGACACGTAGCTGGCGTTATCGAAGATGGAGTCGCCCAACAGGACCACGTGATTCACAGCTCACCCTCCCAGAACACCCCAGGGGCCGCCCAAACTGGCGGCCCCATGTCAATGGTCACAGCAGCCACTCCAAGGCCTGGGGTACCGCTGGCCTCAAGCCTCCGGCACCTGAAATGGGGGACGCTTTGATGCCATGGCTTCCTCCAACAACTCCAGGCGATCTTGCCCCCAAAAGGGCTCCCCCTGGTAGACATAACAGGGAGAGCCAATGATCCCCAGCGCCACACCCCGTCGGGTGTTGTCGCCATGGCGGGCCTCTACGGCCTCACCCTTGGCGGCGGCAAGTAGGGCCTGGGCATCCATATTCGCCCCGCGCAGCACCTCCACCAAGGTCGCCTCAATGGCGATGTCCCGCTCGTGGACCCACAACGCCTCAGCCATGGCCAGGGCCACGGGACCGGGGTCGATACCGGCTTGGCCCACGGCGATCACCACGCGGTCCGCTAGGGTGGGGTCGGTGGGAAAATGGGCCGGCTTGAGGTTCAAAGGCACGGCGCGCTTGGCCCGCCAACGCTGGAGCGCGATGAGGCGATAGCGCTGGCGGGCCACCGGGCGCTGGGGCACCGGCACCGCCCCGGAATCCCGCCAAACTTCCCCGAGGGCCACGGGCAAATAGTTGATCGTAACCCCCTGGCGCTGGGCCAACGCCACTAGGGTGCGGTGGCCAAGATAGGCAAAGGGAGATAGACAAGTGAAAAAATAATCGACGCACAGAGTCATGGTGGATTCTCCTCGGTGGGGAAAATTTTGACGGGGGACGGGCCTGGGGGTTAAAACCCCAACGACGGTCAGGCCATAACCGAGGTTCGACCCCGCGGTTGCCCGTCGGCCGTTTATAACCCCAAAGCGCCCAAGGCCCAAGGACATCTCATGATCGACCTCTACACCTGGTCCACCCCCAACGGCCGCAAGGTCTCCATCATGCTAGAAGAAGTGGGCCTGCCCTACCGGGTCCACCCCATCAATATCACCCGCGACGAGCAGTTCGACCCCGAGTTTCTCAAAATCAGCCCCAACAACAAGATCCCCGCCATCGTCGACGGCGAAACGGGCCTGAGCCTCATGGAATCGGCAGCCATCTTGTACTACCTGGCGGAAAAAAGCGGCCAGCTGCTCCCCAAGACCGAAGAAAGCCGCTGGCGGGCCTTGGAGTGGATGATGTTCCAGATGGGGGGCATCGGCCCCATGCTGGGACAAACCCACCACTTTGTTAAATTCAACCCGGGCAAAGCCCCCTACGCCGAAGAACGCTACTTCAAGGAAACCCAGCGCCTCTACGGCGTACTGGACCGCCGCCTGGCGGACCGAGAATACATCGTCGACGACTATTCCATCGTCGACATCGCCACCTGGCCATGGATTGCCCGCTACGACTGGCAGACCATCGACATCGATAGCTATCCCCACGTGCGGCGCTGGTATTTGGCCATGGCGGCGCGTCCAGCGGTCCAGCGGGGCTGGGGCGTCCCTCCCAGCCATCAGCCCATCCCCATGCCCACTACCTAACTGTCATCTCCCCCCCTAATTCAGGCGTTCCCCACTGCAGAGGACTTGATATCGTGTCCCACCGCCGCCGCAGCTGGCTGTTGTTCATTCCTTTGATCTTGGGCGTCGTCGTCGTGGTCTTATTGGTGGGCAACCGCCAACCCCCCACCCAGCACCCCCCCACCGAAACGGCGCAGCCCGTGCGCACCCTGGAAGTCCCCGCAGTGGCTGTGGTGCCCCGGGCCCGGGGCTATGGAGAAGTCCAGCCGAGTACCGTGTGGGAGGCGGTGGCCGAGGTGAGCGGCCGGGTCATCGAACGCCACCCAGAGCTGGAGCGGGGGCGGATCCTCCCCGCCGATACCGTAGTCCTGCGCCTCGACCCCACCGACTATCAGCTGGCCGTGGCCCAGATCGAGGCCCAACTGGCCCAGGTGCAAGCCCAGCAGCGGGAAATCGACCAACAAGAAGCCAACGCCGAAGCCTCCTTGGACATCGAGCGGGACGCCCTGGCCCTGTCGAGGGCCGAACAAGAACGCCTAGAACGCCTCCGGGCACGGGGCAACGTCACCGCCTCGGAACTGGACGCCGAACGACGCAACGTCTTGAGCCAACGCCAACGGGTCCAGGAGCTGGAAAACCAGCTGGCCCTCTACCCCGTCCAGCGCCAACTCCTCAGCGCTGACCTCCAGCGCCTCCAGGCCCAGTTGGACACGGCCCAGCGGGACTTGACCCGCACCGAAATCCGCCTGCCCATCCGCGGTCGCATCAGCCAAGCCCCCGTGGAGCGCTTTCAATACGTCCGTCAAGGGGACTTGCTAGCGGCGGCCGACGGCTTGGAGGTGGCGGAGATCGAAACTCAAATTCCCATCGAATCCCTGCGTCCCCTGATCCAGGCCGCCGGAGAAGCGCCGCAGAGCATCTCAACCGACGGCGGACGGCGCCTGTTGGCTCGTTTGCGCGCCCAGGTGGAACTGCGCCTGGGGAACGCTCCCCCCGTCACCTGGCCGGGGCGCGTCACCCGGATCACCGACACCATCGACCCCCAAAGCCGCACGGTGGGGGTCGTGGTGGGAGTGGACCAGCCCTACGCCACCCTCGAGCCCGGGGTGCGCCCCCCCCTGGTAAAGGGGTTGTTTGTGGCGGTGGAACTCCAGGCGCCACCGCTACCCCCCCCCCCACAGGTAACCCCTACCGCGGATTGGAACAAACCGGGAAAACTCGTGGAAGACCACCAGCGCCGGTGCAATAGACCGCTGGT
>JBHJHK010000060.1:0-10417 GCA_050330975.1 Candidatus Competibacterales bacterium
GCTACAAGGTGGCCAGTGGCGGCCTGGAGTACGAGGCGGCCTGGGCCCTGGGCTCCGACACTGGGGTGGGGGACATCGACGCCCTGACCTACGCCAACTTCATCTGTAACGAACAGGGCATGGATCCCATCTCCTTTGGCGACACCGTGGCGGCGGCCTTGGAGCGGGTGGGGGACGGGGAGCGGATCTTGGCCCGCATCGCCCTCAAAACCGCCCGCCCCAGGGATTTGGTGGGCCTGCGCCGGCTCCTAGAGCGCCTCCCCAAGCTCCAGGCCGTCCTGGCCGAGGTGGAGAGTCCGCGGTTGCGGGAACTGGCCACGGCGGCGGGGTTGTTCCGCGCCGAGTGCCAACTCTTGACCCGGGCGGTGGTGGAGGCGCCGCCGGCGGTGATCCGCGACGGCGGGGTCATCGCCGCCGGCTACGACGCCGAGCTGGACCAGCTGCGGGATATCAGCGCCAACGCCGATGGATTTTTGGTGGATCTAGAGACCCAAGAGCGGGAGGCCACCGGCATTCCGGGCCTCAAGGTGGGCTACAACCGGGTCCACGGTTACTACATCGAGATCACCAAGGCCAAGGCCCAGGGGGCGGTGATCCCCCCCCACTACATCCGCCGCCAGACCCTCAAGGGAGCCGAGCGCTACGTCACCGAAAAACTCAAGGAATTCGAAGACCAAGTCCTCACCGCCAGAGATAAGGCCTTGGCCCGGGAGAAGACCCTCTACGACCAGCTCCTAGACCAGTTGGTAGCGGAGATCGCCCCCTTGAATCGCTGTGTGGCGGCGTTGGCCGAGCTGGATGTGTTGGCCAATTTGGCCGGGCGCGCCCAGGCCTTGGATTGGACCTTGCCCGAGTTGGTCGACGCCCCGGGGCTCCACATCGATGCCGGCCGCCATCCGGTGGTGGAGCAAACCCTAGATGAGCCCTTTGTCCCCAACGACCTCCACTTGACCCCCGACCGGCGCATGCTGGTGATCACCGGCCCCAACATGGGGGGCAAGAGCGTCTACATGCGCCAGGCGGCGTTGATCGTCATCTTGGCCCACCTGGGCAGCGCCGTGCCGGCGAGTCGCGCCGCCATCGGCCCCATAGACCGGATCTTCACCCGCATCGGCGCCGGGGACGACCTGGCCGGGGGGCGGTCGACGTTTATGGTGGAGATGACCGAGACCGCCGAGATCCTCCACAACGCCACGGCCTCCAGTTTGGTGCTCATGGACGAGGTGGGGCGGGGCACCAGCACCTTTGACGGCTTGGCGCTGGCCTGGGCCAGTGCCCGCCATCTGGCGCTGGCGGTCAAGGCTTTTACCCTGTTTGCCACCCACTATTTTGAACTCACCCATCTGCCCCAAGAGGGGGTGGCGGGGATCGACAACGTCCATCTGGCGGCGGTGGAGCACGGCCACACCATCGCCTTTCTCCACGCCGTGGAGCGCGGACCGGCGAGCCGCAGTTACGGCCTCCAGGTGGCGGCGTTGGCGGGGGTACCCCGTGAGGTGATCGCCGCCGCCAGGGAGAGACTCGCCGAGTTGGAGCAAGGCCAGCGGCCCACGGCGCTGGATGGGGAAGGGGGCAGGGGCAAGGCCCTCAAACCTCCGAAGCGGCGGCAAAAGAGCCCCCAGCGCTCGCTGTTTGAAGAGGCGGAGCTGGATCTCGAAGAATCCCAACCAGAAGAAAGGGTTGCAGCTTCGGGGGGGAGCGCATCGCACCCCGCTGTGGTAGCATTGGAGGCCATTGATCCCGATGCGTTGACACCTCGCCAAGCCCTCGAAGCCCTGTACCGCCTCAAGGCCCTGGCGCGCTAGGGGAAACCCCGAGCGAGCAGCGCCCCTCTCCGCCGCTTTACCGCCTGATCCGCCGCGTCCCTCGGTCGCGTTGACTCAAGAGATACGCCCCATGACCTTTGTCGTCACTGAAAGCTGCATCAAGTGCAAATACACCGACTGCGTGGAAGTGTGCCCCGTGGACTGCTTCCACGAGGGTCCCAACTTCTTGGTGATCGACCCCGACGAGTGCATCGACTGCACCCTGTGCGAGCCGGAATGCCCAGTCAATGCCATTTACTCCGAAGACGACCTGCCCGACGACCAGCAGCATTTTTTGGCCCTCAACGCCGATTTGGCGGCCAAGTGGCCGGTGATTGCCGAGAAAAAGGAGCCACCGGCCGATGCCGACGAATGGAAGGACAAGTCCGACAAGCTCAAGCACTTGGAGCGCTGAGAGCCGTCAATCCCCCCGCCGGGCGTTCAATAGGGCGCCGATGGCGCGCTCCGACCAAGGCATGCTCCGTTCCAAGGCCCTCTGGTAGGCCCGATAGACCCGCCGGCTCAAGGGGTCTTTGTCCTCGAACTCCGCCAACACGTCGGCGCTGGTGCGCCGCAGGGCTCCCAGTACCTCGGCGGGCAACGCCTTGAGCTCGACGCCGTGGTCGTCCACCAGGGTCTGTAGAGCCCTGGCGTTGTGCCAGCGGCTCTCCCCTAGGGCCCGGTTGTTTTCCGCCATACAGGCCGTGGCCACCACCTCGCGGAGTTCCAGGGGCAACGCCTCGAAGCTCTGGCGCCGCACCAGGCACTCCCCGCTGCCGTTGGGTTCGTGGAAGCCCGGCCAGTAGTAATGGGGTGCGGTGCGATAGAGGCCAAAGCTCAAATCGCTCCACGGCCCCAAAAACTCGGCGCCATCCACCACCCCGCTCTCCAGGGCGGAGAAAATTTCCCCCGGGGCCACCACCACGGGCACCGCCCCCAACCGCCGCCAGGCTTCCCCCCCAAGCCCCGGGATGCGGACTTTCAGCCCCGCCACATCCTCTAGCCCCTGGATTGTGCGCTTGAACCAGCCCGCCATACTGGGGCCGGTATTGCCGGCCAAAAACGGTTTGAGGCCAAAATCCCCGTAGAGCTCGTCCCACAATGCCTGGCCGCCGCCGTGGTAAATCCACGCTTCGTGTTCGCCCGGGGTCATGCCAAAAGGGACAGCGGTGAAAAAGGCGCTGGCCGGCAGTTTGCCCTGCCAGAAAAACGCCGCGCTGTGGCCCATTTCGGCGGCGCCTCCGGCCACGGCATCAAAAACCTCCAGGGCGGGGACCAACTCCCCGGCGCCGAAGACCTGCACCGCAAGGCGCCCGTCGCTCAGGTGCTCGATGCGCTTCGCCAAAGCCTCGGCGGTGGTGCCGGGGCCGGGGCTGTGCTTGGGCCAGGAGGTGACCATCCGCCAGCGAAAGCTGGGCTTGGCCAGCACCGCGGGGGCAGCGGTGGTGCCGGCGGCCACGCCGGCCAGGGCGGTCAGGGCTTGACGGCGCCGACGATCGAACATCACCGATCCTCCCGGGTCGAGGGAACAGGGGGAGGCGCCGCCTCAAGGCGTCCCCAGTGGCCCAGGGTGGGGCCGGCCAAGTTGTAGAGGGCGTCCAACAACCGCCCCTGGAGGGTGCCGGGGCCCGGAGCCCCTTGGCTCGCCACCTCCCCGGCCACCCCCCAACTCAACAGGCCGTGGCCCGCGGCCTGGAGGGGATCGTCCTCCACGGCGAGAAACGCCGCCACCACCGCCGAGGCGGCACAACCGGTGGCTGTAATGCGGGCCATGAGGGGATGGCCGTTGGCCACCTGGAGGGAACGCCGACCATCGGTGACCACATCCACCGGCCCCGTCTGGGCCACGACGGTGGCGAACCGCTCGGCCAGGGTGTGGACGGCTCCACCCCCGACATCCGCCCCCAGGGCCGCCACCTCTCGGGCGTTGGCCCGCACCACCTGGGGCCTCTGGTCCAGCAAGGCCAGGGCAAAGCGCCGTCGGGCGGGGGCTGTGTCCACCATCACCGGGTCCAATACCCAAGGTATGCCCCGGTCGTTGGCCACCGCCACCGCCCTTTCGATGGCCCGGCGGCGGGTCGGATCGAGGGTGCCGAGGTTGACCACCAAGGCCGCGGCGGCGGCGACAAAGTCCTCTAGTTCGTCGGGGTCAGCGCTCATGGCGGGGCTGGCCCCCAAGGCCAACAGCACATTGGCGCTGAAGGTCTGGGCCACGGTGTTGGTGAGGCAGTGGATTCGGGGTTGGCGTTGGACCAGAGCCGTCAGCGCCTGGGCGGTGGGCGCCAACCAGGAGGGTGCGGGCTGGGGGGAGGTGGGATCGACGGGGGACATGGCGGCCTAAGTGGGATTAAACTCATGGGACATCGGCAATGCGCGACGTTCACGATACCTTCGATGCCCATTCAAATGCCCATTTAGATGCCCATTCAAATGGGATGAATCATACTCCATTTTGACTCCCCGCGGTGCAAAAGGCTCAACCCGACGCCATGGACAAAAGTCTCCTCCTACAAACCGCCATCGCCGCCGCCAAGGCCGGCGAGGCCATCATCCAACACTACTACCGCCACAATGTCGGCGTCACTCTCAAGGAAGACCGCACTCCGGTGACGGTGGCCGATGTGGAAACCGAGCGGGCCATCCATGCCGTGTTGCAGGGGGCCTACCCGGACTTTGGCTTTTACGGCGAGGAGACCGCCAGGGTCAACCTCGACGCCGACTACCTGTGGCTGGTGGACCCCATCGACGGCACCAAGAGCTTCATCCGCGAGTACCCTTTTTTCTCCACCCAAATCGCCTTGATGCACCGCGGCAGCCTGGTCTTGGGGGTGTCCAACGCCCCGCTGTTCGGCGAAATGGCCTATGCCGAGCGGGGCTTTGGCGCCTTCCTCAACGAACGCCCCCTGGGGGTGAGCGAAGTGGCGGACTTGGGCCAGGCGACGTTGTCGTTGGGCAACATCAATACCCTCGCCCGGGACCCCCGCCGCTGGGGCGCCCTGGGGGCCTTGATCCCCCGCTGCAATCGGGTGCGGGGCTATGGGGATTTCTACCACTACCACCTGCTGGCCGCCGGCAAAATCGACGCCGTGGTGGAATCCGACGTCAACATCCTCGACATCGCCGCCCTGTCGGTCATCGTCGCCGAGTCCGGGGGACAAATGACGGCCCTGGACGGCGGGGCCATCGGCTTGGAGACCACTGGGGTGCGGGCCACCAACGGCCCCCTCCACGACCCCCTGCGCTTTGGTTTGGCCTAACGCGCGCCCCGGCGCCCTCGCCGCCGGCATTCCCTCTGTGGTTGGGCCACGTCCAGCACACCGCCCCCCAGCGACTACTATTCCCGCTGGATTCCCCTGGCGACCGTCCACCACGATCCGTTGACACCCACAACGGGGCGCCGCGACGCCTTTTTGGCCCGCTTTGACCCGGGGAACACCAAGGCTCTGCCCTAGGGGTTGCTCTACGTCGCCCCCCCGACCGCCCGGGCCCGGATCGCCGCCGCCGTGGATGCCGAATCCTGTCCCGGGGGAGCGGAATTGGCGGTGACCACCGTCGACCCCCGGGGCCGCCAGACGCCCCGGATCCAGCAAAAGATCCCCCCGACCCGCCATATCTGGTCCCAAACCTTTGACGCCCACGGGGCCATGGGGTTATTTTTCACCATCACACCGCCCCCGGGCGACCCCGCTCCCTGTCTCCTGCGCCTCGAGGATTTGGGCATCGACACCGCGACCTCTGCTGCCTACACTCCCTCTGGAAGTTCCGCGCCGTGAGCCCAAGGGTCGGGGGATGCCTGTGAAGGAATTGATCCTCGGCGGGGCCCGCTCGGGCAAATCCCGCCTGGCGGAGGCCCGGGCCACTCCCTTTGCCGAGGTGGTCTACATCGCCACGGCCCAGGCCCTAGATGGAGAAATGGCGGCGCGTATCGCCCGCCATAAGGCCTCTCGTCCCCCCCACTGGACCACTGTGGAGGAGCCCTTGACCCTCGCCGAAGCCCTCCGGGGCCACGCCGCCCCGGGCCGCTGCATCGTGGTGGACTGTTTGACCCTGTGGTTGTCCAATTGGCTCTTCACCGACCCCGAGGGCCTGGAGGCCGAGCGCGGCGCCCTGGTGGCGGGGCTCGCCGACCTCCCCGGAGAAGTGGTGTTGGTGAGCAACGAAGTGGGCCAGGGCATCGTCCCGGCCGATCCCCTGACCCGGCAGTTCCGCGATCTGGCGGGGGAACTCCACCAGGCCTTGGCCGAGGCTTGCGATCGGGTGACCCTGGTGGTGGCGGGCCTCCCCCTGACCCTCAAAGAACCCCCATGACCGTCGCCTCGTCCCGTTGGCTCTACGACGCCGTTCCCGCCGTCGCCGAAGAGGATCTCGCCATCGCCCGTCGCCGCCAGGGGCAACTCACCAAGCCCGCGGGTTCCCTAGGGATCTTGGAGGCCCTAGGGGTCCGGCTGGCGGCCATGCAGGGCACCGAGCGGCCCTACCTGGAGCGGGTGGGGGTGGCGGTGTTCGCCGCCGACCACGGCGTGGCCAGCGAAGACGTCTCGGCCTACCCCCAGTCGGTGACCGGGGAGATGGTGCGCAACTTCGCCCGGGGGGGGGCTGCCATCAGCGTGTTGGCCCGGTTGTGGCGCCTGCGGCTGCGGGTCTACAACTTGGGGACCGTGCTGCCCCTGGAGGATCTCCCCGACGTCCGGGACTGCCGCATCGCCGCCGGGACCCGCAACCTGCGCCGGGAGGCCGCCATGACCCCCGAGCAACTGGCGGTGGCCATGGCCACGGGACGAGATGCCGTGGAGGACGCCGCCCGGGCCCGTTGCCAGCTGTTCATCGGCGGCGAGATGGGCATCGGCGGTACCACCGCCGCCACCGCCGTGGCCTGCGCCCTGTTGAATCGCCCACCTCTGGAGCTGGTGGGCCCGGGCACGGGCCTCGACGGAGCGGGGGTGGCCCACAAGACCGCGGTGATCGACCAAGCCCTGGCCCGCTGTCGGCCCCAAACGCCCTTGGGGGCTCTGGCGGAGCTGGGGGGGTTTGAACTCGCCGCCCTCGCGGGCGCCTTGATCCGCTGTGCCCAGCGGGGACTTCCGAGTCTGGTGGATGGCTACATCGCCACGACGGCGGCGTTGGTGGCGGTGCGCCTGCGTCCCGAGGTGGCCCCCTGGCTGTTCTACGCCCACCGAAGCGCCGAACCCGGCCACGGTGCCCTCCTGGCCGCCCTGGCCACCCAACCGTTGCTGACCCTGGATATGGCGTTGGGGGAGGGCAGCGGTGCCGCCGTGGCGCTACCTCTGTTGCGGGCCGCCGCCGCCCTCCACGGCGAGATGGCCACCTTTGCCGAAGCGGGAGTCTCCAGGCGATGACCGACACCTCTGCCGAAGTGGGAGTCTCCAGGCCATGACCGACACCTCTGTTGAATCCGTGACCGTGGTGGACCTCATGCGCCACGGCGAGCCCGAGGGGGGGCGGCGGTTTCGCGGCGCCATCGACGACCCCCTGAGCGCCAAGGGGCTGGCCCAGATGCGCGCCCGGGTGGGGGACCACTGTCCCTGGGGGCGGGTCGTCACCTCGCCTTTGCAGCGCTGCAGCGCCTTTGCCCGGGAACTCGCCACCCGCCACGGCCTCGGCCTGGCGGAAGATCAAGACCTCCGCGAGGAGAGCTTCGGCCGCTGGGACGGTCGGGCGGTGGACGAGGTGGCCGCCAGCGAGCCCGAAGCCCTGGCGGCCTTCTGGCGCGACCCGGCCGGTCACTTCCCCCCGGGGGGTGAGCCCCTGGCGGCCTTTCGCCAGCGGATCTTGACGGCTTGGGGACGACTGTTGGACCGCCACGGGGGAGAGCACCTGTTGTTGGTGGTCCACGGCGGTGTCATCCGCGTGCTGTTGGCCCACGTCCTGGGCATGCCCTTGGCCCATTTGTGGCGCATCGAAGTGCCCTACGCCGCCTTGACCCGGCTGCGGGTGTTCGGCCATGGCCCCGACGCCCGGCCGGTGTTGGCGTTTCACAATGGCGATTTGCCCCCCCCTGTCCCGTGATCTGCTCGCGGTTTCCGGCTTCAGGGGAGGGAGCCCGAGGGCGAGCCCCCTCTCAGCTCCCCTTGGCTTCCCGGAGAAGCGCACCTTGGCTCCCTCCCCGAGCTGAGGGAGGGTTAGAACGGGGGAGCCCCCTACCCCGAGGGCGGCGATTCACGGGCCATGCCTAATACCTTCATGGCCCCCCTGGGGCTGGCCTTTGCCTTCCTCACCCGGCTGCCCATTCCCACCGCCCTCGACCTCGCCGCCGTCCCCTGGGGCCGAGCTGTCCCCTGGTTTCCCGCCGTGGGAGCCGTCGTCGGGGTCTTGGTGCTGGCCACCGCGCTGCTTCCCCTCGATCCCCCCCTGGCGGCGGCCCTGGGGTTGGGGGTTTGGGTGGTGGTCACCGGTGGGTTGCACTTGGACGGTCTGGCCGACAGCGTCGACGCTTGGCTGGGGGGCGGCGGCGACCGAGAGCGCACCCTGGCGCTGATGAAGGATCCCCACAGCGGCGCCCTGGCGGTGGTGGCGTTGGTAGTGGTGCTGGTGGTGAAGTTCGCCGCCCTCCAGAGCTTGGTGGCGGCGGGTGCCCAGGTGGCTGCAGTGGCGGCGGCGGTGTTGGGGCGCACCGCCCTGGTGGCCGCCTTGCTCACCACCCCCTACGTGCGCCGGGGGGGCCTGGGTCAGGCCTTTGTCGAAACCCTGGACCGCCCCGGCGGCGCGCTGGCCGCGGGTCTGAGTGTTTTGGGGGTGTTGGCCCTGGGTTGGCCGGGCATAGCGGCCCTGGGTGCGGTGGCGGCGGCACTGGGGGTGGGTTGGCTCTGGCGCCGGGAGGTGATGGCGCGCCTTGGGGGCACCACCGGCGATACCCTGGGGGCGTTGTGCGAGGGGGTGGAAACGGCGGTACTGGTGGCGTGGGTCGCCCTGGCCGGTAGCGGTCCCTAGACCTCTTATACCATCACCATCTTGCCGGGATTCAGCAGATTGTCGGGGTCCAGGGCCCGCTTGATGGCCGCCATGGTGGCCACGGCAATGGCGCCGTGCTCGGCTTCTAAGAATTCCATCTTGCCGTAACCCACCCCGTGTTCGCCGCTGCAGGTCCCCCCCATGGCCAAAGCCCGGTGGACTAGACGATCGTTGTTGGCCTTGATCCGCTCCAGTTGGGCGGCGTCGTCGGGGTCCACCAGATAGAGCAAGTGAAAGTTGCCGTCCCCCACATGGCCCACCAGGGGTGCCGTGAGGCCGTCCGCCGCCAGATCCGCCTGGGTGGCCTCGATGCAGTCGGCCAAACGGGAAATGGGCACGCAGACGTCCGTGGGCCAGCCCTTGCAGCCGGGGACGAGGGCCAAGGCGGCGTAGTAGGCGGCGTGGCGGGCGGCCCACAGGGCGTTGCGCTCTTGGTCTCGGCTGGTCCATTGAAAGGCGCCGGCGCAGTGCTCGGCGGCGATGGCCTCCACCTCCCGGGCCTGCTCGGCCACCCCGGCTTCGCTGCCGTGGAACTCGAAAAACAAGGTGGGTGCCACGGGGTAGTCGAAGTTGGCCCAGCGGTTGACGGCCTCCATCTGCAAGGCGTCTAGGAGTTCCACCCGGGCGATGGGGATACAGCTTTGGATCACCTGGATCACCGTGTCCACGGCGGCCTTGAGGGTGGGGTAGGGGCACACGGCGGCGGCCATGGCCTCGGGGAGGCCGTGGAGGCGCAAGGTGAGTTCGGTGATGATCCCCAAGGTGCCCTCGGCCCCCACCAAAAGCCGGGTGAGGTCGTAGCCCGCCGCCGATTTGCGGGCCCGGCCGCCGGTTTTGATCACACTGCCGTCGGCCAATACCGCCGTGAGGCCCAACACCGCCTCCCGCATGGTGCCATAGCGCACGGCGTTGGTGCCCGAGGCCCGGGTGGAGGCCATGCCCCCCAAGCTGGCGTCGGCCCCGGGGTCGATGGGAAAAAACAACCCGGTGTCCCGCAGGTGGTGATTGAGTTGCTTGCGGGTGACCCCGGCCTCTACGGTACAGTCCAAATCGTCGCCGCTCACCCGCAAGATGCGGTTCATGGCCGACAGATCGACGGAAATCCCCCCGTGGATGGCCATCACCCCCCCTTCCAAAGACGTCCCCGTGCCAAAGGGGATCAGCGGGGTGCGGTGGTGGCGACACAACCTCACCACCTCCTGGACCTCCTCGGTACTGGTGGCAAACGCCACGGCGTCCGGGGGTGCGGGGGGGTGATAGGACTCGTCTTTGCCGTGGAGGGCCAAGATGTCGGGGCGGGTGTCGAGGCGGTCTCCCAGGCGCTGGCGCAGGCTGGCCAGGAGTTCGGCGGGGGCTTTGGCCATGGCGAAGACTCCCAGGGGCAAATGCATTGAGATAGAGGGACCATGGCCATCACTGTACTACGGACGACCTGGCACTGGGGATCGAAATATGTAATTTATCAATAGTAGATTTTTGTTTTTTTTTAATTAATGACATAAAAATCCCCTCGGGATGGCCCTGCGGTCCCAAGGAGACTCCGGGGTCTCAGCGGGGTAGCAAAGGGGGGTGTAGACGCGACCTGGAGGCCTCCAGGTCGGGTTTTGGGGCGAAATCGACACGTCTCCACTCCCCTGCGTTTT
>JBHJHK010000061.1:0-10312 GCA_050330975.1 Candidatus Competibacterales bacterium
CGGCCCCGACGTCAGCCACCGGGTCATCCGCGAGGCCCTGGGGGAGCTTCTGCGGGGCAATATCAACGTCACCAACCGCCCCGGGGGGGTGGCCGGTTCCCTGGGAATGAGTTATGTCCACCGCCGCCCAGCCGACGGCTACACCCTGGTGGGGTTGTCGGAATCGGTGGTGACGGCGGCAGTCCAGGGGGGGTGGGACCAGCGCATGGCGGTGTGGTACCCCTTTATCGTCGGTGGCTCGCCGGATTTGATCTCCGTCACCGCCGCCGCCCCCTACGAAACCCTCGAACAGCTCATGGAAGCCGCCGAGGCCGAGCCCGGCACCATACGCGCCGCCGCCTCGGGAGCCGGCTCCATCCATCACCTCAATTTGTTGGCCCTCATGGAGGGCACCGGCGCCGAGTTCAACTTTATTCCCTATCCAGGATCTGCCCCGGCCCAAAACGCCGCCATGACCGGGGAGGTAGCCGTGGTGGTCACTTCCTTGGCCGAGCAGCAGCAATTGATCCGCGGCGGCCGCCTCAAGCCCCTGGCCATGTTGGTCCCCGAGCCCTTTACCTTGGAAGGGGTGGGGGCGATTCCCTCGGCCTTTGCCGTCTATCCCGAGCTAGATCGCTACTTGCCCATCTCCCAGGCCATCGGCTTTGCGGTCCACAACGACGCCCCCGACGAGGTCAAACAGACCCTGTCCGACGCCTTTGCCAAGGCCGTGGTGAGCGACGCGGTCCAACGGTGGGCCGCCGACAACTACTACGTGATTTCCGGCAAGAGCGGCGCCGAGGCGGCGGCGGAGTTCGCCCGGTTGGAGTCGCTGTTCACCTGGACTCTCCACGAGTTGGGGGCCGCCGAGCGCGACCCCGCCGAACTCGGCATTCCCAAGCTCGCCGACTAGGGGCCCTTCGTTGCAGTCTCCGGTTGAGGACGGGGAGGCGGCGCTCCCCCCCGAGGTGCATCGCCGTCGCCTGCGGCGCTGTGACCTTGGGATGGGGCTGGTGCTGTTGGCCCTGGGTTTGGCCATGGCGTGGGAGGTGAGCCACTATCCCATGACCGGAAGTTACGGCGGGGTGCGCAATGTCTGGTATGTGTCGCCGGCGCTGTTTCCGTTGCTGGTGGCCGGGGGGATTGTGGTCTTGGCCGGGTTATTGTTGGCCCGGGCGGTGTGGGATTTGCGCCGCTCCCGGAGTTTGTTGACCCCTTTGCCTGTTCCCTCAGCCCCGGCGGTTGTCTGGGCCAGGCGCCAGCGTCTGGCCCTGGTGGTGCTGATTTTGGGGTTGTACATCGCCGTCCTCATCCCCCGGGTGGACTACTGCTTGGCCACGGCGGTCGCGCTGTTGTTGTGGATAGGGGGTTTTTACCTCACGGGCCCTTTGACGGTGACCTTCCACCTGGTGGCCACCGTGGGGTTGGGATTCGTGGTGCTGGGGGGTGGGTATGGGGGAATCTCTGTGGACTTCCTCACCGCCCTGGGACTTGGGGCCACCTTGATCCTCAGCGGAGTGGTGGCTGCCCGAGGTGGTCAATGGCGCCGGCTGGGGGTGGGGCTGGCGGTGATCATCGTGGCACCTTTGGCCTTGGCGGTGGTGTTTAAGTATTTTCTGTTGGTGCCATTGCCCGTGGAGGGCCCGGTGGCCCAGGCGCTCGACGCCTTGTACTACGGGGGATACTGACCGTGGACGCCCCGCTGGAATAAGCCTGGGTGGTGGTGGGTCTGGTGGCCGATCCCCGCAATGTGGTGGTGTTGTTTGCCGCCAGCCTCATGGGTATTGTCTTTGGCGCTTTGCCGGGGCTCACCGCCACCTTGGGGGTGGCGCTGCTCACCACCTTGACCTACGGCCTGCCCCTGGAAACGGCCCTCATCGCCCTGTTGAGCACCTATGTTGGGGCCATCTACGGCGGTTCTTACCCGGCCATTTTGGTCAATATCCCCGGCACCGCCGCAGCGGCGGCGTCGGCCATGGAGGGTTACCCCCTGGCCAAGGGGGGCCACGGGGGGTGGGCGCTGGGGCTCACCACCACGGCCTCGTTCCTCGGCACCTTAGTGGGATTGTTGTGTTTGGTGTTGGTGGCGCCCTGGATTGTGCAGTTGGCACTGGCCTTTACCTCGGTGGAGTTTTGCCTCCTGGCGCTGTTTGGCATCGTCATCAGCGGTACGCTCACTAGCCGCGACGGGGCCATCAAGGGCTGGATCGCCGGGTTTTTGGGCTTGGCCTTGGCCATGGTGGGTCGCGACCGGCTGCAGTTTTACCCCCGTTTTACCTTTGACTCCCCCCAGTTGGACGCCGGTATCGAAGTGGTGCCGGTGCTCATCGGCGCCTTTGCCATCCCCCAGATCATCCAGGTCTTGACCCACAACCGCCCCTTGGGGACCCCCACCCCCGTGGGACGCGTTCTCCCCGCTCTTACCACTGTGATCCGCCAGGGGCGCCATATCGTGCGCTCGGCCCTGATTGGCGTCGGCATCGGTGCAGTTCCAGGGGTGGGGGAGGACATCGCCGGTTGGGTGTCCTACGGGGCGGCCAAGAACACCTCAAAGAACCCCGAGCGCTTTGGCCATGGGGAGCCGGCGGGCTTGGTGGCATCCGAGACCGCCAACAATGCCTGCATCGGCGGGGCCTTGATCCCGTTGTTGACCTTGGGGATTCCCGGCAGTCCGCCGGCGGCCATGTTGCTGGGGGCGCTGATGATCCACGGGGTGACGGCGGGGCCCATGATCGAGTTCGACCGCCCGGGCTTTATCCTCCAGGTGACGGCCATTTTGTTGTTGGCATCGGTGGCCATGTGGATCAATGGCATGCTGTTGGCCCGCCAGGTGGTGCGGATCTTACTCGTGCCGGCGGCGCTGTTCATGCCCTTGGTGGCGGTGTTGTCGGTCATTGGCTCCTATGCCTTGGGGCTCAATACCTTTAATCTCTATTTGATGCTGGCCGTGGGGCTGTTGGCCTATGGGTTGGGGGAGATGGAATATCCCATTGCCCCCATGGTCATCGGGGTGATCCTGGGGCCCATGGCCGATGAAAACCTCCGCCGGGCGTTGATGATCAGCGAGGGCAGCTTTGAGCCTTTTTATACCCGCCCGGTGGCCTTGGTGTTGCTGTTGGCCATCGCCCTCTTGGTGGTGGGCCAGTTGCCCCGAGGGTTGTGGCGACGTTGCTGGCGCCTGGGGCGCGCCGTGGTCAAACCCCGGGCTGTGTAGAAACTGACAAGGGTGAGTCCATGACGACGCCGGCGAGTCCAACCTTGTGGGTGGTGGCGGTGACCTTTGACATCCACGGTCCCCACAGCGATGATTTTTGCGCCGCGGTACAGCGCCAAGCCCGGCGTTCCCTGGACGCCGAAGCCGACTGTCTGCGCTTTGACGTCTGCCGCGACCCAGCAAACCCCACGCGGTTTTTCCTCTACGAGATTTACCGCCATCCCCAGGCCTTTCAACACCACCTGGCCTCGGCCCATTTCCACGAGTTTGACGCCCAAGTGGCCCCTTGGGTGGCCTCCAAGGCCGTCGCCACCTGGGAGTTGCTATCGTGAATCCATTGCGGGTCGCCGGCGTGGGCGCCGGCTATTTCAGCCAATTCCACTACGACGCCTGGCAGCGGTTGGCCGCCGAGGGTTTGGTGGAGTGGGTGGGGGTGTGTGACCGGGATGTCCAGCGGGCTGTCGAACGCCTGACGTCGTTGCCGGCCCTGGCCACCTCCGGGGCGACCCCGCCCGTGTTTGCCGAGGTGGCGGAGCTATTGAGGGCCACCCAACCGGACCTGGTGGATATCATCGTCCCCCCCGCTGCCCAGATGGCGGTGATCGAGGCTTGCTTGGCTGCGGACGTGGCGATGATCTGCCAAAAACCCTTCACCCCGGATTTGGCCACCGCCCGGCGAGTCGTGGCCAACGTCCAGCGGGCTGGGGGGTTGTTGGTGATCCACGAAAACTTTCGCTGGCAGCCCTGGCACCGGGAACTCCGGCGGCGAATATTGGCGGGTACCGTGGGGGAGGTTCTCAATCTCGGTTTTCGCCTGCGCCCCGGAGATGGTCAGGGGCCTAGGGCCTATCTGGACCGTCAGCCCTACTTCCAGACCATGGAGCGGTTTTTGGTCCACGAGACCGCCATTCACTTCATCGACACCTTTCGCTTCTTGGCGGGGGAAGTGACCGGGGTATTTGCCCGGTTGCGGCGCTGTAACCCGGCCATCGCCGGAGAGGACGCCGGTTTTATGGTGTTTGATTTCACCTCGGGGGCGATGGGGCTATTTGACGGCAATCGGTTGTTGGACCACCCCGCTGTCAACCGCCGCCTCACCATGGGGGAGATGCTGGTCGAGGGCACCATGGGCATCCTGCGCCTCGACGGCGATGGCGGTCTCCACCAGCGGCCCTTTGGCGCCGACGCCGAGACCCCCATCACTTACCCTTGGGAAAATCGCAGCTTTGGAGGCGATTGTGTCTACGCCCTCCAGCGCCACGTGGTGGAGCACTTGATCCACGGCCGGCCGGTGGAAAACACCGCGGTGGACTATCTGCGCAACCTAGAGATAGAAGAGGTGGTATACCTTTCGGCGGCTGCGGGGGAGTATCGGAACCTATAAGACACTCCCGCCGTGAACAGCCAGCGCCCCCGGAGGGGGCGTGTCCCAACCCCAGAGGGCTGTCAGGCGTTATTACCCGCTGAGTGACAGTCGAACTCCTTGCCCACCTCCAGGCGAGGGGGCGAGGGTTGCCGGGCGGCGGCCACCCCTTGGGGATCGACCCGCAGGGGTTGCAGGTTAGTCGCCACCGAGGAGATATCGGGCAGTTGGCTCAACTGAAAAGCCGACTGGATACCGGCGTTGCCCTGCTTGTTGACCACAAACGTACTCTCGGTGGCCGTGGCGCGACAGCCGTCGCCCAAGTTCTCGATGGCGACAAACTCCGAGGTCAGGCTGGTGAACTCTTCACTGATGTCCAGTTCGGGGCTGTTGATCTCCACTTGGCCGGCGTTGCCCAACACGTTGGACGAGGCGTCGAGGGTCACCCCGTCTTCGAGGATAAACACCTCGGCGGCGAGGACGATATTCCCCCCTTGGCCCTGGTCGGCCCGGGCGGTGATGCGGGCGTCGGCGAAGGCCACCAGGGTTTCGGAACTGATGGTAACGTTGCCCCCCTGGGCCACACCGGAATTGCTGGAGGCGCTGATGGCGGACCCCCGATCCACCAAGGTGTTGTCCGCCTGGATGGCGATGTTGCCCCCCCCGGAGTTGATGGCTTCGGCCAGGAGGGTCGACGAGGGGGCCAAATTCAATTCATCGGTGGTGATAAACAGACTGCCGGCGTTGCCAAAGGGGAAATCCGGCGGGGGCGGTTCGCCACCTCCCAAGTTGCCGCCGGGGATAAACGGCGAGGGAATGGCGGGGCCGGCGTCGACGCGGATGATGCCGCCCCCCATGACATCCACACGGTCGGCATTGAGCTGTAGGTTGCCCCCGTTGCTCGGCCCCCCCGTCGCCGTGGCGATAAAGCCGCCGTCTTCCACCCGGACGTAGTCCGCTTCGATGTTGAGGGTGCCGGCGCTGCCGTCGCCAAACACCGAGTTGGTCACCCCCCCGCCGTTGCGCACCGTGAGGTCGCCGGTGCGAATGGTGAGCTTGCCCCCAGGGCTCAACGAGCCCGGCAGGGTGCTGGTGGAGATGCTGGTGGAGACGGGATTGCCCACGCTGTCCACGGTGCGGCCTCCGGCGCCGTCGATCAAGATGCTGTCGGCGTCGATGGTGACATCGCCGGTGGCGCCCTGGCCGCTGTCGGTGGCGATGCCGGCGTTGGCCTTGAGCTCTAGAGTTCCGGCCACCACGGTGACACTACCCCCGTCGCCGGGGCCGAAGTTGGGGGCGGTGAGACCGGTGAGGGCGGGGATACCCTGGCCATCCATGACGATGCGCTCGGCCTGGATGAAGATCTCGCCGCCGTCGCCGACGTCGACCTCACCAGCGGTGACATCCACGGCGCCGGTGATGATGCCGCTGCCCCGCAGCAGGATGATCTCCTGGGCGCGGATCTCTCCGCGACCGCCGTTGCCGGTGCCAAAGGTCGAGGTGGCCATGCCCCCGGTGAGGACGTCGGGGTGAGCTCCCTCGCCGCCGTCGGCGAAAAATGTCCCCGAGGCGTTGACAGTAAAGCCCCTGGAATTGCCGCTACCCCGAGTGTCGGTGTTGAAACCCGAGTCGTTGATCAGGTTGATGTCCACCGTGGTGATCTCGATGCGGCCGGTATCCCCAGGGCCGTTGGAGGTGGCGTCGATCCCCGCCAAATAATCGAAGGGATCGAACCAGCGGAAGGTCTCGAAGGTGATTTGATCGGCGTTGATGACGATGGTCCCGCCGGTGCCGCTGCCAAAGGTGGTCAGGCGAACCTTGTTTTCATCCACCAACATCTCTTCGACGGCGATGGTGATGTCGCCGCCGTCGCCACTGGCTCCGGGCAGCACCTGGGCGTTGATACCCGGATCCAGGTTGGGGTCGCTGCTGATGCCGATGAACAAAAACCGACCGGTGATATCCAGATCAGTGCCGCGCCCGGGGCCATCGGTAAAGGTGAGGATGCGGCCGTTGTTGCCCAGCTCGATGCGATCATCGAGGTTCAGCGACACGTTGCCGCCATCCCGTTGGGCGACGCTGGCGTCGACGGTGGCATTGTCGACGATGAAGTTATTGCCCCGGACCCGCAAAAAGCCCCCTTCCCTGACGGAGACGACGCCCTCGTCGGCGATGACGACATTGCCCCCCGTGGCATTTTGGGGGGTGAAGCTGGCCAGGTCGATCTCGCCTTGTTGGATGGCGGCGATGTCGACCCGGCCTGCTGGGGCGTTGGGGTCGGAGAGGGTGGGGGCCACTACGGCACCGCCGGCGATGGTGACGTCGTTGCCCACCAGGCTCAGGGTTTCCCCCGGCGCCCCCACCAGCTGGCCCGCCACGGTGATGTTGACCTCCCGGGGGGCGATAAAGCCAAAGGCGGCGACGTTTTCGGTGGAGAGCACCCCATCGGTTTGGCCGCCACGGGTAAACCATTCGCTGCCGTCGCCAAAGCGGATGATTTCAGCAGTGGTCAAGTGGAGGGAGCCGGTGGTGTCCAGCTGGGCGTTGGGCCCCACCATGACACCGGCGGGGTTGGCCAAAAACAGATCGGCCCCCTCGATGGCTACAGAGAGGGTGCCATCGATAAAGGAGGGCTCGCCGCCGGTGACCCGGCCGACGACGGCATCGATGGAGCCATCCCCCAAAAAGACCGCGGTTTGGTTTTCGGGGATACCAAAGGTTTGAAAACTGTGGAATAAATTGCCACCCATCTGCCGTCCCACCTCGGCGGGAATGGCGGTGACACCGTTGTCCGTCGCCAGGGGGCCGCTGGTGCCGAAGGTGCCGTCGAGGGTGATAGTTTGCCCCTGGGCGGCGACGGTGGCGGTCATTAACAAAAGCGCGCGGAGAGCTGCGTGTTTATCCATAACTTTAGCAGTACCTGTTTTATCCCGGTTTTGGGGGCTATTCACAAGCAATACAAAGTGGATGCTCCCTCCAAGAAGAGAGACATCTGATCGTTCGCTTGGGGTAGAACAAATCGCCTTGGGGTTTACATTTTAAATGCTTTTTTTTGTATGGTTAAGCCCACGTGGCCCGCGGGGGATTATCGCGGATCGCGCAGCCGCTCCAAGCGCAGCCGATGGCGGCTGTCGGTGAGGCGCCAGGCTCCGCCCACCACCGCCAACAGCACCCCCATGCCCGTGGCCCCGGCGATCAAAAACATGATGAGCAGCTGATATTTCACCGCCAGGGTGGGTTCCACCCCGGCGAGGATTTGTCCGGTCATCATCCCCGGCAAAAACACCAATCCCGTGGTGGCCATGGAATTGACGATGGGCATGGAGCCGCTGCGCAATGCCTCTTGGCCCACGGGCCTAAGGGCCTGCCAGCGGCTGGCCCCCAGGGCCAGCTGGGCTTCGATGGCCGCTTTTTCCCGCACCGCCGCCGTGGTCAGGCTGTTGAGCCCCAGACCGATACCCGTCATGCTGTTGCCGAGGATCATACCGAACAAAGGAATGGCGTAGCGGGGGGTGTACCAGGGGTCGGGGGTCAAGAAAACTGTCAGGGCCAACAACGTCATGGCCACGGCGGCGATGGCCATGGTCGCCGTCCCCAGGGCCAAGCCCCAAAGACCTTTGAGGCGCCGCTGTTGTCGGTTCATGATTTCAAGGCCGGCAAACCCCACCATGGCCAGGGCCACCAGGGCCGTCCACCCAGGGGTGGTGAGGGCGAAGAGGTGCTCGAGGATGAGGCCGACCAGCCACAGTTGGACCACCATGCGCAAAGCGGCGATCATCAAGGGCCGCTCTAGCCCCAGGGCCAGGGCCAGGGATAACCCGGCGTTGATGAGCAGCAAGCTGGCGGCCAGGGCCAGGTCTGTCACCTCCAGGGGTATGACGTTCACACCAAGCGACCTCCTTCCAAGCCCAGCACCCGCCGTCCCAGACGGCGAGCCTGGGCGTGATCGTGGGTCACCAGCAACAGGGATAGCCCAGTGGCTAGGCGTTGCTGCAGTAGGGTCTCCACCCGCTGGCGATTGTCCTGGTCGAGGGCGGCGGTGGGTTCATCCAGCAGCAGCACGGGGGGCTCCAGGGCCAGGGCGCGGGCCAGGGCCAGGCGTTGTCGCTCGCCGCTGGAGAGGCGGCTCACGGGCCACTTTAGGGCCTCTGCCGGTAGACCCAAGGCGGTGACCAGGGGGGTGGCCCGGGGGGGATCGTCGAAGTGGGCGCCGACGGTTTCGGCCCACCACCCCGACTCTGCGGCGACAAACACCACCCGCCGCCGCCACTGGGGGCCGGTGACAGCAGTGCGGTCGATGCCCGTTGCCACCACTTGGCCGGCGTTGGGATCGAGGTCGGCAATGGCCCGCAACAACAGACTCTTGCCGGCACCCGAGGGCCCCATAATGACGACGCACTCGCCATCGGCCACGGTCAAGCTGGCAATGTCTAGACCCGGCCGGGTCAAATCAGTGACATTGAGCACGGGGTAGCGGATTTACGGTTGGCCTTTGGAGGGCGGGAATGGGTTGGTATCGTCCATGGGTGTGATGGTGTATTTGTGGCTATGGGTAAGGCTAAGGGTGATGAAACTGCACATTGCAAGCGACCTCCATCAAGAATTTCTCCCCCATCACCAGCCCGTAGTCGACGCCGATGTAGTGATTTTGGCGGGGGACATCCACACCAAGGGCCGAGGGCTCGCCTGGGCTGCCGCGACATTTGCCCAACCCGTCATCTACGTCTTGGGCAACCACGAGTACTACGGCAAGGCCATCCCCAAGCACGTGGTCGATCTCAAATACGCGGCACAAAACACCAACGTGCACGTTTTAGAGCGCGATGTGGTGGTCATTGACGGGGTGGCGTTTCTAGGCTGCACCCTGTGGACCGATTACCGGCTGTTTGGCGACCCTCGAATGGCCGGCCACCATGCTAGCGAGCGGTTGAACGACTTTCGGCGGATTCGGGTGAGCCCCGACTATCGCCGTTGGCGGTCTCTGGACGCCGCGGTGGTCCACGAGAAATCCCGCCGCTGGCTGAGGGATAGCCTGGCGGCCATTTCCTGGGACAAAAGGGTCGTGGTCACCCACCACGCCCCGAGTCCCCAATCCCTCCATCCCGCCGAACGCCCGTTGCTGTTGAGTGCGGCCTATGCCTCCAATCTGGAGGCGTGGATTGCCGAGTCCGATATCGATCTTTGGGTCCACGGTCACACCCACTACCCCTGTCGCTATGCCATCGGCGCGACGACGGTGGTGAGCAATCCCAAGGGCTATCCCGACCAAGGGGACACCGCTCGATCCTTTGTCCCCGATCTGGTGGTCCCCCTTTGAGTTCGCCGGTGGTGCTGCACGCTGAGTTGCATAATTTATTTACGCAACTTTTCTGCTGTTGGCGCCATTCATGGTACATCACACTAATTTTGTTTCTAAATAAGTTATCTTTTTCGGCGGCGCTTTGAGCCACAACGTCATGAGGTGGATGAGCGCTTGCAGATGGAACCGCCCCCCCGCAAGAAGCGCTTGCAGGTGATCTAAGCCGTAGCGGAACAACGATAAGGCGGCTCGCTGGAGGGTTTTTTTTTGGCGCCTTGGCGTGGTGCGCTGTTTGAAGGCGCCGACCCGGATGGCCCAGGCGGAGGCCAGTGCCACCAGGACGACGAGGCGCTCGACGCGATGAGGCTGGGTGAAGTGGGTGTCTTCGAGGTTGAAGCCGCCGGATTTCCAGGCGTAGAAGAGGCGCTCGATAGCCCAGCGGACCAGGTACTGACGC
>JBHJHK010000062.1:0-2039 GCA_050330975.1 Candidatus Competibacterales bacterium
GGGAGGCCGGCCCAACACCCAGACCGCCAGCCCCACCACCACCGGCGACAGCAGTCCCACCTGCCCCCCCAGCCACTCCCCCCATTGAGCCAGGGACAGCCCCGCGGGAGCCACATGCCCCCCCTGGTGGCGCACCATGAGCCAGTCGTGGCTGGCGTTCCAATACAGCACTGGCAGAGCCAATAAAAGGGCGACCCCGGCCCCCAACCAAGGCATGGGATGGGCCAATTTTCGCCGGCCCATGGCCGTGGCCAGCAACCCCACCCCCACCGCCGCCGGCAAGAGCAAGACGGTGGACTTGGCCAAAAACCCCACCCCCACCGCCACCCCGGCCACGAACCAACCCCGGGGATCGTCCCGGTGGAGGGCGCGAAAAAAACCCCACAGGGCCGCCGTCCAGGCCCCCAGCAACCACACGTCGGTGGTCATCACCTGGCCCAGGCCAAAAAACAGCGGGGTGGTGACCCCAAGACACGCCGCCCAAACCCCGACCCGGGCCTTGGCTTCAGGGGCCACCACATCCCGGGCCAGGCCGGAGAGCAAGGCCACAAAACCCCCAAAGGCCAACCAAGCGGGCAAACGCACCTGCCATTCACCGTGGCCCAAGGCTCCAGTGCTCAGGGCCATGAGCCAGGCCACTAGGGGCCCCTTGGAGTAGTAGCTCCAGTCCAGCTGCAAAGACCAGGTCCAGTACTGGGCTTCGTCGAAGTGGAGGTCAAACCCGGCGGCGACGTCGAGGCCCCAACGCAGGGCCACCAGCCCCCCGATAACACTCCCCCAGAGGACCCAGCCTCGCCAGGTGGCAGATCCACCGGCGGGGGAATAGGCCACCTGGGGAGCGGCCTCTCCAGCCTTCACAAACGAGGCGCTCCCGCCGGAGCCGGGCCGTGACCCCGGGCCACCCGCCGCACCCCGTAGGGTCGGCTGTCGCTGGCGGCGAAGTACACCCGGACCATCAACTCGCTCAGCACCCCGGTGGTGACAAACTGCACCCCCATCACCACCAATAACACCCCGGCCAACAGCAAGGGACGGGTGCCGATATCTTCCCCCAAAAACAATTTGACGAAACTCAAATGGGCGAGGATCACCCCCCCCAGGGCGCCAAATCCCAAGCCAATAACCCCGAAGAAATGCCCCGGGCGGGCCAAAAACTTGAGGAAGAAATACACCGCCAATAAATCCACCATCACCCGGGTGGTGCGACCAAAGCCGTACTTAGACCGTCCGGCACGGCGCGGACGGTGGTTGACCACCGCCTCGCCGATGCGGTGGGGCCCCGTGGTAGCGGCCACCCACACCGGGATAAAGCGATGCATCTCGCCGTAGAGGCGCACCCCCTTGATCGCCTCGGCCCGATAGACCTTGAGGCTGCAGCCATAGTCGTGGAGGGCGATACCGGTGACTTTGCCGATCAACCAATTGGCCAGGGCCGACACCCAGCGCCGCCCCCGGGCGTCATGGCGGGGGTGGCGCCAACCCACCAATAGATCCAGCTCGTCACCACACAGCTTGGCCACCAGGCGGGGGATGTCGGCGGGATCGTTTTGCAAGTCGCCGTCCAAGGTGACGATCACCCCGCCCCGGGCGGCGTCGATACCCGCCTGCATGGCGGCGGTCTGGCCAAAATTGCGCTGGAGCGTAATGACCTGGATGTGCTCCCCAAAGGAGAGGACCTCCTCCAGGGCCTTGGGGGTGCCATCGCGGCTGCCGTCGTCCACCAGGATCAACTCCCAAGGCTCGGTCCATTCCCCCAGCGCCCGGTGGATATCGGCCACCAAAGGCGCGACGTTGTCCGCTTCGTCGTAGAGGGGCACCACCAGGGACAACCCAGGGGCAGAGCCCACCTGGGGGGGAGCGGGCGGTCCAGACGGCGGGGAGGGAGCGACGGCGGGGGACGGAGCGGGCGATGTCACGGTGGCTTCACGGTTTAAAGCGCGGCGGAGGCAATAGCCGGCGGCCCAAGGTCAGGGCGATGGAGGCGCCACACACCGCCCCCAGCCACAACCCCACCCCCACCTGGAGGGGGGTGTGTTTGG
>JBHJHK010000063.1:0-7228 GCA_050330975.1 Candidatus Competibacterales bacterium
TTTGTCCACCGCCTTGATCTGCACCCCAAGCTCGATGAGCTCCCCCAACCGCGAGATCCCCTCGTTGTAGAGGATCTCAAACTCCGCCTGGCGAAACGGCGGGGCCACCTTGTTCTTCACCACCTTCACCCGGGTCTCGCTGCCAAGCACCTCGTCGCCCTTTTTCACCGTGCCAATGCGGCGAATGTCCAAGCGCACCGAGCTGTAAAACTTCAAGGCATTGCCCCCGGTGGTGGTCTCGGGGTTGCCGAACATCACCCCAATCTTCAACCGGATTTGGTTGATGAAAATCACCAACGTGTTGGAGCGCTTGATGTTGGCCGTGAGCTTCCTCAGGGCCTGGGACATGAGCCTGGCCTGCAACCCCACGTGGGAGTCCCCCATCTCCCCCTCCAGCTCCGCCTTGGGGGTCAAGGCGGCCACCGAGTCGATGACCACCACGTCCACCGCCCCCGAGCGGACAATGGCGTCGGCGATCTCCAGGGCCTGTTCGCCGGTGTCGGGCTGGGCCACCAACAGATCGCTCACCGCCACCCCAAGCTTGGCCGCGTACTGGGGATCCAAGGCGTGCTCGGCGTCGATGAACGCCGCCGTGCCCCCCAGTTTTTGCGCCTCGGCAATCACCTGCAGGGTCAAGGTGGTCTTGCCCGAGGATTCCGGGCCAAAGATCTCCACCACCCGCCCCCGGGGAAGTCCCCCCACCCCCAAGGCAATGTCAAGTCCCAACGAGCCGCTGGAAATCACCGGAATGTCCTTCGCAGGCCCCGCGTCCCCAAGCCGCATCATCGCCCCTTTGCCAAATTGGCGTTCGATGTGCTGTAGGGCGGCGCCGAGGGCCTTGTGTTTCTCGTCAGTAATGGGAACCACTTTTTTGGCGCTAGCGGTCTTTTGGCTCATGGCACTGGAATCCTCAATGGAAAATCTCAGATGGAGATAAGCTCAGATGGCACTGATCAGATGGCACTGATCAGATGACCTCAAAGGGGCGAGAAAAATGTATATACATACAATACACTTTCCCAAGGAGATTGTCTACGACCGCATCCCTGGCCGAGGCGGGGTCCCGTTGAAGGTGCCCCCCAAGCCCGGGAAGATGGGCTTGGGGGGTACTGGGAGGAGGGCTACGAAGGGGTATTGGAGGGGGCGGTGGCCGTTGTCCATCCCCGGCGCTGGGCGATGGCGTGGAGGATCACCACCAACCCCAATCCCAAAATCGTGGTGACGACGGTCAAGGCCACGGTGTCGTTCCAGTCCTCGGGCCACAGGGGCGTCGACCCCATGGGGCGCTCCTTGCCCCGCACCAGGACATACTGGCGCTCTTGGAAGGGCCAGATCACCCACAACGACGCCGTCAAAAGACCGATGATGGCCAACAGCATGGCCTGGAAGTAGCGCTCCAGCAGCCAGCCCAGCAACCGGCTAAAGGCCACAAAGCCCACCAAGACCCCCAGGCCAAAGGGGATGATGATGGCGAAATCGAAACGGCCAATGGCGCCAAAGACCGTCTCGTACTTGTTGAGGAGCAACAACACAAAGGAACCCGACACCCCGGGGAGCATCATGGCGGCAATGGCCAAGGCGCCACTCAAAAACACAAACCAAGGAGCATCGGGGGTGGTGGCGGGCACTGCCGTCACCACGACCAATCCCAGGCCCAGGCCCAGGCCCAGGCACGCCCAAGCCCGGGGATTCCAGGTGCGCACCGTGGGGAGTAACACCAGGATAGAGCCGACGATGAGACCAAAAAATAAGCCATAGACCGGTTCGGGATGGGTTTTTAACAGTTCTGGCAGGGGCACCACCCGGGTGAAAAACAACAGTGCCGCGACGATGCCGGCGAACAGGGGCAGCAGAAACCCCCAGTGGGGCCGGGTCAGGGCCGAGCGAACCCGCAGGCGCAACAACGCTTCGAGCCAAGACCGGTCAAAGGACCGCAGGGCGGCGAGGAATTGGGCGTAGATGCCGAGGATAAAGGCCATAGTGCCCCCGGATACCCCGGGCACCACATCGGCGGCCCCCATACAAAACCCCTTGCCCACCAGGGCAAGGGACTGCCGCCACCCCTGGCGGAGCCAAGACAGGGCGTTCAAGAGCTATCTCCCTTGACCCGGATGCTGCGCATGGCGAAATCGCCCCCCCGGTTGATGAGGGTAAACCCGGCAAAGCCCTGGTCAAAGGCCCGATCTCGCACGCTCAACATCTCGACGCCATCCACCACCACTCGGATGTCGCCGACCTCGTCCCGGGTCCACACCAACTGGTGAGAGCCGTCGCTCACGGGGTTGAGACGCCGCCGGGTGCGGTCCAACACTCCCGCCGAGCGGCGGGTCTGTTTGACCAGCGTCAAGCTCCCCACCTCTCCGGGTTCGTAGCGCAGGCGGTATCCGCCACTGCGGGTATCGGCGTCGGTGTAGGGACCAAATTCCAAGTACCCCTCGTTGGTCTGGGCGTCGATGGTCATCTCCACGGCAAAGGACGCCGGGATGGCGGTGGCGCGATGAATCTCCGCCGAGGTGTTGGTGGCGGTGGCCACGGGGCCGCTGCGCAGCCCCGCTTGGCCCTCCACCCAAAAGCGCCCGGACACCACTTCCCAGGGGGGATTGCGGTCGTAGTTGCCGTCGCGAAACATGTCTTGGATCACCACCCGACGCCACTGGTGGGTATTGGGGGGCGGAGGGGTCTTGGGGGCGTCGCCGGCGGCGATGGGGGGCTCGTTGCGGGCCGCTTGCAGGTGGGTCAAGAGGGCGTCCGAAGGTAGGCCGTCGATGTCGAGCACATTGCGCAACTGGTAGTCGCGGATGGCCTCCCGGGTCTCGCCGTTGAGGACGCCGTTGAGCTCGAGGTTGTAACCCAGTCGCCGCAGGGCCAACTGCACCCGGGCCACAAGGCCTTCGGAGGGCATCGCGCCGGCGGCTATCTCCCCTGGTGGGGAGAGCCGTTCCACCCCCACCGGCCTGGCGGGGGAACTGTCTGTCGACGGCGGGGCGAAGGGGTCTTCAGCGGCGCTAAAGGTACGGGCCAAGTCCTGGGCCTGGGCCACCTGACGGGGGGTCATTTGTTGCCCCAAGCGGTCCCGGGCCTCCCCGGCGTGGCGATGGCCGCCGGCGGCGGCCAAGTTGAACCAGCGGTGGGCCTGGATGTAGTCCTGGATAACCCCGCGACCGTCTCGGAACAGCCGGCCGAGGAGGTACTGGGCGTGGGGGTCGTTGGCCTCGGCTTGGGGGCGCAATTCCCGGGCTGCCGCGGCAAAGTCACCCCGCTCCAAGGCCTTCAAAGCCGCCTCGAAGTCCCCCTGGACGTTCGTCGCCCAACGGCCCACGAGGGCCACAAGCCCCCACCGTTTTCTCACCGTATCCTCCCGTTGTGCCCACACTGGGCGGTCTACCTTAGCACATTCTCATGGCGCTCACGGTCGGGGGCTGCGGGAGGGAGTTGGGGGGAACTGGCCGGGCTGACCAAGCCTTGGCCGTTGACTAGCGGCAAGGTGAGGGGGCTGGCCCCGGGGAGGAGCATGACGTGCAGATTGGGACCGATTTTGTCGATGTAGCGATAGGTGAGGAGTTCGTCGCGGTCTTCCAGGGCGTCGGCCACCAGCTCCAGCGCCCGGGCCTCGGCCCGGGCTTGGATCACCCGGGCCTCGGCAGCGGCCTCGGTGCGGATGCGCACCGCATCGGCCTCGGCTTCGGCCACTAGCTGGATTTTCCGGGCCCTGCCCACCGCGAGATTTTCGATTTGGGCGGCTTCGTGCTCCGAGCGGGTGCGGCCCTGGTGGGCCACCTGCTTTTGCTCCACCGAAGCCGAATAGACCTCGGAAAAGGTGATATTGCGGATAAAAATCGCCTGGATCAGAAAGCCATGCACTGCGGCGGCGGCCTTGATCTGTCGGTTGAGAGCGTCGGTGAAGGCGCTGCGCCGATTGCTGTTGAGCTCGTCGACGGTGAACTGGGAGGATATCTCCCGCAGCCCCCCCCTCATACCCGGGCGGATCATCTCTTCGAGGTAGCGGTGCTGCCAGTTGATGTGGATATCCACCACCTGATCGGGGTCCAGGCTAAAGATGACGGAGACGTCGAGTTTGACCTCTTGGCCGTCGGCGGTGCGGGCCACCACGGCGTCGTCGCCGAGGTGCTGGCCCTCGAAGGGGCGGTAGGCCATGGTGTAGGTCTGGCGATAGATGGGGTAGCGCTCCACCCGTTCCACCAGGGGCACAATCCAGTGGAGCCCCGATTTGAGAGGCTCGGGGCGATAACCCCGTTCGGCCCACAGAGACACCACCACCCCCGCCTCCTGGGGGTAGATAAACACCAGCGAGGCCCGCACCAGGGTCAGGGCCAGCAAGAGCACTACCGGGAGCAATACCCGCCGGGAACACAACCGGCCCACGGCCGCCCCCAGGCCCTGGCGACGGCGCACGCGGTTGAGGTACCACAGGGCCGCGATGGCGATGAGGGCCCACGCCAGGAGCAACAGGAAGGAAAACAGTTGGGTGATCACGGTGCTCCCCCCCCAGGGCGAGTTCCGGCAGTCATCAGGGGCGGGGGGCTCAAAGGTGGCCCCTGGCGCGATGGCGGTGGCGCGGCTTCGGGCACCAGCGGGTGGTCGGCCACTGGCGTCGTCTCATCGGTGAGGAGATTGGACAACGGCAGTACCAACGGCGCATTGGCGGGGACCAAAACCGCCTTGAGATTGGGAGCGAGGCGATCGATATAGCGGTAGGTCAAAAGATCGGGGCGCTGTTCGAGGGGTTCGCCCACCGCCCGCAGGGCCTGGGCCTCGGCTTCGGCCCGCAGGACCGTGGCCTCGGCGTAGGCCTGGGCCCGCTCCACGGTGGCCCGGGCTTGGGCTTGGGCGGTGCGCTCGATGCGCTGGGCCTCCCCTTCGGCCAAGTTGGCGATTTGTCTAGCCTCGTAGGTGGAGCGGGTCACCCCCTGGAGGGCCATCATTTTGTCCTCCACGGCGGTGGCGTACTCCGGGGAAAAGGCGATATTGCGCAGCAACACCTGCTCGATGAGCAACGAGGATCCCTTGCAAATCACGCGGATGTTTTGATCTAGAGAGCGCTGGAAGTCGGCTCGGCGCTGGCTGTTGATCTGGTCCACGGTGTACTGGGAGGCCTCTTTGCGCACCAACGAGCGCAGGCCGGGGCGCAGGAGCACGTCGATGTAGCGGCTTTGGTAAAAGGTGTGGAGGAACACCGCCTTGGCGGGGTCGATGCGGTAGAGCACCGTCACGTCCATATACACCAACTGGCCGTCGGCGGTCCGGGCGGCGATGGCATCGTCGCCGAACTTTTCCCCCTCGTCGTCGTTGTGGGACATAGTGTAGGCCTGGACGATGATGGGATAGGTGTAGACTCGCTCCAACACCGGCCACACCCAGTGGAGTCCCGACCCCAGGGGCTCGGGGCGGACGCCATGGGGCTGGAGGAGGGACACCACCACCCCCACTTCTCGGGGATCGATGAACTCGAGTCCTGCCCGGATGTAGCTAACCCCTGCCAGTACAGCCGCCACGATCACCGCTCGACGGGTGGTCAATGTGGCGATGGCGGCCTTGAGACCCCGCCGGCGCCAGGTGCGCCAAAAGCCGTAGAGGGCGACGAGGGCGATGAGCCCGAGAAAAAGGGGAAAGACGACGTCAAAGGCGTGGCGTACCAGCATGGTCAACGCACTCCACGGTCGAGAACGGGTCCCAAGGGGGGCTTGGGTACCGGGGGGGTTTGGCCGTCAGCCACCGCCTGCAGCCCGGGGCGGTCTTCCTTTGGGGGAGACGGCGCGGCGGCGGGCACGGCGTTGGGGACGGCGGGCAAGGGCAGCACCAGGGGCGAGTCGTTGGGCACCAACAGCGCCTTGATGGAGGGGGCCAGGCGATCGATATAGCGGTAGGTGAGCAAATCCTGGCGGTTATCCAGGGACCTGCCGATGCGGCGCAACGCCTCGGCCGCGGCCTCGGCCTCGATGACCCGGGCGTCGGCGATGGCCCTGGCCCGGATGCGCCGGGCGTCGGCCTCGGCTTGGGCGGTGATGCGGATCCGCTCCGAGCGCCCCCGGGCCAGGTTGGCCATCTGCTGGGCCTCGTAGTCGGTTTGGGTGACCCCTTGGAGGGCCACCATTTTCTGCTCCACGGACAGGGCGTACTCGGGAGAAAACGAGATATTGCGCAACAGCACCTGTTCGACGAGCAGTCCGGTGCTATCGGTGACGGCTTTGGTTTGGAGGTCCAGGGAGGAGGCGAAGTCCAGGCGCCGCTGGCTGTTGATCTGGTCCACGGTGTACTGGGAGGCCTCCTTGCGGACGATGGCCCGCAGGGCCGGGCGCAGCAGTTCGTCGACGTAGCGGTTTTGCCAGTATTTGTGGAGGAACACCACCTGTTCGGGGTTGACCCGGTAGATGACGCTGATGTCGATGTTCACCAGCTGGCCATCGGCGGTGCGGGCGGCGATGGAGTCGTCCCCGGGGTTTTCCCCCTCCAGGGGTTGGTTGGACATGGTGTAGGTGCGGGCGACGATGGGGTATTGGTACACCCGATCCACCAGGGGAATGATGACGTGGAGGCCCGGATCGAGGCGCTGACCGCGAAGCCCCCCGGGTTCCCGCAACGACACCACCACCCCCACCTCCTGGGGGTCGATAAACACTAAAGATGCCCGCAGCAGCAGCAAAACCACGACCCCCAACACTGGGGTCAGCACCCGCCAGGAGAGCAAAAAGCGCACGGCGGCCACCAGACCCTGGCGGCGCAGGGTGCGGAGCCACAAATGGACCACCAGGGCCACCAGGGCCAGCATCGCCAGGGGGATGAGGACGTCGATAAGATGTTGGATCATGGCAAACGGTCGCTCCCGGTGACAAAGGCTTGGAACGGGGGATGGGGCCAAACGGCGCTGACAAATGTCGCTAGTTAGATGCGGTCGGCGCCGGGGGCGTTACCCCTCGGCGCCGGGGGCCAATCTCGACGCGTTTGTGGCCAATAACGGTGTGGCGTCGGTCATAGACCTGGAGATCAATGTCGATGAGGTGGCCATCTAAAAGCCCAATCCCAACGTCTGTCTATGCATTGGTGGAAAAACACCTATCAACCCCACCCCAAGACGTCACCTTATACTTTCTCCAAAGGCTTTGGCTTTGAAGTCTGTTGGATTCGTCGCCTGCCTCCGGCGCAAATCGCCGCCGACATCCAAGCCGACCCTGCGGTGGGGCCGGGGACGATGTACAAAATCCTCCGCCTG
>JBHJHK010000064.1:0-13750 GCA_050330975.1 Candidatus Competibacterales bacterium
TGTATTGGTTGATGGATTCGATATAGTCGTTGATCTGGACCACTTCGATATCGATGCCGTAGCGCTCGGCCCAGCGATCGACAATCCCCGTCTCGGCCCCGTAGCCCCAGGGCATCCAGCCGACATAGATGGACCAGGCGATGCGAAACGTGGGACGCTCTTGGGCCTGGGCTGGGTTCACCGCGGTCAGGACCAGGGCCAGGCCTAGGGCCAAGGACAGGGATAGCAGCAAGCGGTGGGGTCGAAGGTCGGTAAAAGGCATGGGGGCGTTTCCTTGGCTTGGGGGGTGCGACGGGCAAACGGGGGGCAGGGCACCACGGAGTGCCCGCCTTGGGGCTTGCTGGGCACGAGTTGTGCCAAACCCTCCGCCGGGGCTAGCGCTCCCCGGGGCGCCTTGTCCCTGCCCCGGCTCCAGGGCCCCGACTTCTCGAGATTCCCCCCGCCCATCCCCCTCCCATCCCAGGGCTGGCACCACCCCAGGCACCATTGAGGTGCAACCCATGCACACTTGCAAAGCACCCCCTGCAGGACTGACCCTCACCCCCCTGGCCAATGGCGCTGTGGTCCTCAGCGTCCACCGCCCCTGGGGCCAGGGGGTGGCCGTGGGCCTGTGGTGGGAGCACGGGGTGCGCCACCAAGGGGCGGGAGAAGCGGGCTATGCCCACCTGCTGGAGCACGGCCTGTTGGCCGACGACCCACGGCATCCCCCTCCCCCCTGGCTGGATCCCCTAGGGGGCTGGGTCAACGCCCACAGCGGGCGGGAGTTGACCGCGTTGACGGGCTGGGTCTCCGCCCCCCGGGCCTTGGCCCTGGCGCGCTGGATTTGCCAGCGTCTGGTGGGTTTGCGGGGCGAAGTGGCCACCGCCGAGGGACCGGTGTTGGTGCAAGAGATCCGGGAGGCCCAGTCCCCCCGCCACACCCTGGAGACCTTGGGGCTAGAGCGGGCCTTTAATCATCACCCCGTGGCCCGTCCCCTCGGAGCCCTGCCCGAGGTGCCGCCAACGGCCGCGGCGTTAGAGGCCCATTTACAAGCCCATCGCCTGGGTCGGCGGCTGGCACTGGTGGCCGTGGGCCCCGTGGATCACACCGCCCTGGTGGCCGCCGCCGCGCCTTTGGCCACGTTGCCCCCTGGGGAACGCCCGTTGCGGTCGCCACCGCCCTTCCAGGGCGGTCGCTACACCCTGTCTCCCTGGTCACCCCACGAAGCTGCCGGGGTCTGGCTGTGGCCCCTCCCCGCCCCCGCAGCGGCCCATCACCCCGCCCATATCCTTCTGACCCACACCCTCAAACGGGAGTGGTACCACCACCTGCGACGGCAAGGGCTGGTCTACGGCTTGGCCGCCGCGGGGGAATACTGGACGGATGGCGGGGTGTATCGCCTGGTGTGGCAGGGACCTCGTCCCCAGCGCGACCAGGTAGAGGCGGCGTTGGCAGAGGTGGTGGCGGCTTTTAAACACCAACCCACCGACGCCCTAGCCACCAGCCGCCGGCAACTGGCCGAGCAACTCGCGGTGGCCGACGACGACACTTTGGGGCTCATGGACCGCTGGGCCCGGGGGTATTTCCACGGCGGGGGGGATGTGAGTACAGGGGCGTGGCAGCGACGCTTGGCCGCCATCGATGACGCCCAGGTGGTGGCGTTGCTCAACGCGGGGTGGGCCCGGGGGTTTGCTTTGTTGGCCTAGCGCTACGGCCGCCAATTTAACCGTGGCGAGAGGGGATCTTCAGGTTTCTCCCCCGTCCCCCTTATGGGCGCAAGATGCGAATCCAGCGGTAGACATTGATGAGGCTCATCAGCGACCCCGCCAAATAGGTATAGGCGGCGGCGCTGAGGATGCGGCGGGCGTGGGGATAGTCGGGGCTGTAGAGGTAATTACCTTCAGCCAATATCGGCAGCGCCTTATTGAAGCTAGCATCCCACTCCACCGGTAGGGTGATTAGGTGAACGAGGGCCCTACTGCCGATGGCGGCGACGGCAGCGACGACAAAGAGTAGGCCAGCGTTGGGGATGCGGGTAATACCCGCCAACAAAGGCGCGCTAAACATCAGCACGGCCCCCACCCGTTCTGCCACCAGCGCCCCCATCGCCAAGCGGGTACGCCATTCAAAGAGCCCCTCGCGGCGGTGGTGTTGAATGGCGTGGCCCACCTCGTGGGCCGCCACGCTGATGGCCGCTAGGGAGTAACCGTGGTAGTGGGCTGGCTGCAACCGCACCGTTTTAGTGCGCGGGTCATAGTGATCCCCCGCCAGGGGCCCCGTCTCATCGGTTGGCTCGACGGTGACCCCCTTGAGGTCGAATTGGCCGATGAGGTGGCGAGCGAGCTCACCCCCGCTGCCGCGCTCGCGGTAGCGGTCCTTCGGATCGCTGTAGCGCGCCAGCACCCGGTGCACCCACCAGGTGGGCATTAGTGCAAGCCCCAGTAAGATCAGTAGCCCGATGACAAAAATCATTACAAAACCGTCACTTAGTCGTTAGCAAAGGCGCCACCAACGGCGCCAGCCAAGGGTAGCACATTCCTCTCCTCGGGGCGTGTGGAGGAGTAACCGCCGACCTGGTCCCGGAGCTCAGTGCTGTTGGCCCAGGGGCCGCGAGTCCGTTTGGATGGTTGGATTAAGCGAAGCGGACCCCGCCGCCCGGAGGCCGCGGGGCTGGGCACTCGCCCTCGACATGGGGACTCGATGGGTCCCCTACAGACTCATCAACCCCGGCAAACCACCCTGGCCGTGGCCACTGTAGCCAAAGGTGTCGATATTGACCCCCATGGCGTTGGCGATACTCACCAACAGCTTGGTGTGGGCCTCCTCGGGGTAGTGGAGGTAGCGCCCGGTGGACAGGGTTCCACCGCCACCGCCGGCGAGGATAAAGGGCATATTGCGGTGGTCGTGACGGTTACTGTCCCCCAGCTCGGAAAACAAGAACACCAGACTGTTGTCCAGCAGGGTGCCGTCGCCGTAGGGCCGGCTGGCCAACAGCTGGAGGAACTCGGCGAACTGCTCGGTGTACCAGCGCTGGAGCTTGATAAAGTCCTGGGCGGTCTGGCTTTCCGCGTTGCCGTAGTGGGAGGCATCGTGGTGGCGCTGGCTGGAGTCGGTCCACTCCATGCGGGTGGGACTCACCGGGTGGGACCACTGAAACCCCACCACATCGGTGCGATCACAGCTCAAGGCCAAGGTGGCCAACTCCATCTGCAGCTTGCCCACCAAGCGGAAGTTCTCTTCCCGATTGTACACCGGCGGGTAGCCGTGCCAGCCCTCGGGGACGGTGAAGTTCTCGTCGTTCCAGCCCGCAGTGGAACAGGCCCTTTGGGCCTCGGGACTGGCTAGGCGCTGCTCCAGCTCCCGCAAAGCGTCCAGGTGCAAATCCAACTTGCCCTTCTCCGCGATCCCCAATCGCCCTCGAAGTCCCGCCAGGTCCCCCATGGCAGCGTCCAAAATGCTCGCCGTGGGATCGGTGGGTCCGCCCTCCGCCACGCCGCCGAACACCGAGTTAAAGGCGTTGATGGGGTTGTCCTCGGGGGTGCGCACCTTGCCGCCGGGCAGGTAGGAAAAGTTTTTGCCGCCGTTTTGAAAATTGGCGGCCACCCCCAAGTACAGCGACGAGATGGGCCGGTTGGTGGTGAGGGAGTGGGCCAGCATGACGTCCAGGGAGCGATCGCTGTTGCCCGTGGCCACCTTGGCCATCCCACCCTCGTGAGTGGCTCCCCCCTCGTACATGGTGAGCCCAGAGATAAAGACGCAGTGCTGGCGGACCGCGGCCAAGGGCTCGATCATGGGGGAGAGGGTGAAGTTGGACACCGACCCCGTGGGGTGCCAATGGGACGGAATACAACCGTCGGGGATGTAGACGAAGATGGCCTTCTTGGCCCCGGTTCCCGCCAGCACCGGGCGGATGTCAAACCCCAAGGAAAGGGGTACGGCGACGCTCAACCCCTGGAGGAAACGACGGCGGTTCACGGTGGGCATCAGCGGTTCTCCTCGGCCACATCGCGGCGTAGATCAAAGGTGGGGGCGGCGACGAGGCCGATAAACAGCGCCTTGAGGTCGTAGCCACTGGTTGCAAAGCGCTGGTGTAACTCGTCGATGGTGCAGCGGTCGGTGGCCGAGGGTTCCACACCCTGGGCAAAGCGGTAGTACTGGGTGGTGAGGCACAAGGGCGCCGAGTCGCTGGCGGCGATGTGTTCGCCAACTCCCCCAGGCCCTGGAAGTCCAGACGGGCCACGGGGGCCTGGAGGTCTGTGGGGTCGAAGTCGTCTAGCCCCAGGATCTCCCCGGAGTCGTCCACGGGGATGCCGTTCTCCGCCGCGCGAAAGCCCCCGGCGCCGTCGTAGCCCTCAAAGCCAAAGCCCACCCCGTCGATGTACTGGTGGCACACCTGGCAAAAGGGGGCTTCGCTGTGGACGGCAAACCGCTCCCGGGTGGTGAGGGTGGGGTCCAACCCCGGGGGGGTGTTGTCCACCGTGGGCGGCGGCGCCGGCAGGTCGTGGCACAAAATCCGCTCTCGGACAAAGACGCCCCGGCGCACCGGCGAGGCGTCGTCGGCGTGGGCGTGGTGGGCCAAGACGCTACCCAGGGTCAACACCCCGCCGCGGGTGTCATCGCTCACCAGCTGCTGGACCAGGTCATCGCCCGACACCGGCGCCAAGTCGTAGAACGCGGCGAGGGTCTCGTTGACCATGGCGTAGTCGGCGGTGAACAGCTCGTCGAAGCGGCCGCTGCCCTCGAAGATCACGTGGTTGACGAAGGCGGCCAGTTCCCGGTCCATGGCCTCTTGGACGTCCCGGGAGTAGTTGGGAAACACCGCCGGGTTCTTTTCCCCAGCCTGGGCGGGGTCCGCGCCGGGCCACTGGGCGGCAAATAGTGCCAGGCCATCTTTGGCCCTGGGAGAGGTCAACAATCGCTGAGCCTGGGCGCTGCGCTGTTGGGCGGTGGCCAACGCCCCGGCGGCGGCGGCGGCGAACAGCTCCTCGTCAGGCATGGTGCCCCAGAACAAGTAGGACAAGCTGCTGGCTACCTCATAAGGGGTGAGACGGTAGCGATCCCCCCCGATGGCGGTGCCCAACTCCGAGCGGTAGAGGAAGTTGGGGGACACCAACAGGGCGGTGACCATATGCTCGACCCCCGACTCTGGGGTGTCCCCCGTGGCGAAGACCAACAGTAACCGCTCGACTTCGGTTTCGGTCAGCGGCCGTCGGTAGGCTTTGAGGCCCAGGGTTTGGGCGAGCTGGCGGGGACAACCACTGGCGTTCAAATCGCAGCTCAAAACGGCTGCGGGGTTGTCCACCAGGGCTCGCTCGGCGAGATCTTCGGCCGCAGCCAAGTAGGACTCCATATGGCGCACGGTGACGATGTTGGCATCGGCGTTGTTGTCGTAGCCCGCCACTCGGGGCTCCACGGGGAAACCGGCGCTCAAGGGGGTGGTGACCCCCAAGAGGTCGGCGGTGGTGGCGTCGTACTCCCGGCGGGTCAGCAACCGCAATAGGCGTGGCCCCGGGGTGGGGCTGCCACAGGCCACGGGATCTGGATCGTCGATGGGGTCTTGGACGGCAAAGGTGGTGAGGATGTAGTCGGTGATCCAGTCGGCGCAGTCGGCGTCACAGGCGCTGGGGTTGCCCAGGGGCATGGTGTCGGTGATCTTCTGGGCCAGGCTAGCCCGGCTGTCGTAGGGTTTGATGAGGCTTGGAAAGTTGCCGACCCCTTCGCCGAACTCGCCATGGCATCCAGCACAGCCCCGCTCAAGGTAGAGGGTGTAGCCGGGGTGGCCGCCGTCGCCGCCGTCACTGCCATCGCCGCCGTCGCCGCCACACGAAGCGCCGTTGAGGGCAAAGTCCGTGGGGATGGTAGGCGTACCGCCGTGGCTGGCATTGAAGCCAAACGTCACGCTTTCCCCCGCAAGCAACGCGGCGTTGTAGCCGGCGTCGACCATGGTGACCTGGTCGCCCTCCTGGGTGTAGCTGCCATTCCAAGCCTGGGTCATGGCCTCACCGGGGCCCGCGGTCCAGGTGAGAGTCCAGCCCTGGAGGTCCCTGTCGTCGAGGTTGGTCAATTCCACCTGGGCGGTGAGACCAGTGGGCCACTGGTTGGCGATGGTGTATTCCACGGAGCACACCCCACCACTGCCGTCGCTGCCGTCGCTGCCGTCGCTGCCGTCGCCATTATCGACAAAGGTGGCCAAGATGTAGTCGGCGATTTCAGCGGCGCAGTCGCCCGTACAAGCGATGGCGTTGAGAAACGGCATGGTGGTATCGATGCGCGCCGCCAGGGCGTCTCGGTCGGGGTAGGGCCCCGTCAAGGGTGGGGCGATGCCACCACTGCCATCGCCGCCGTGACAGCCGGCGCAGCCTTTGGAGAGATACAAGGCCTCGCCGCCGGCCCCATCGTTGACCGAAGCAGCCTCGTCGGCGGTGGCCAACTGCAGAACCGTCCCCGGAATCCAACTGATGACGTAGAGCTCGCCGTCGGCACCCTCGCCAAAGGCCGTGGGGTAGGTGGCATTGCCCGGGGCAATGATCTCCACGGGATCGCCACCCGACGGTCCCGGGAGGGCCGAGACGCCAGTGTGACACCAGTCGGCGAACAAGTAGTGGCCTTTGAGACCCGGATAGCGGCTACCCCGATAAACATAGCCCCCCGTGATGGAGCATTTGCCCCCTTCGTGGCCGTAGTCGTAGACGGGGAAGGTAAAGTGGGTCTCGGCGGCACAGCCCTCGACGTTGTAGGGCTGGTTGCCCTCGTAGCAACGCCAGCCCAAATCCAAGCCCCCTGGGGTGGCGGCGGGGATATAATCCACTTCTTCGCGCTCGGCATAGCCCACATCGCCGATCCAGAGATCGCCGGTGGCGGCATCAAAGCTAAACTTCCAGGGGTTGCGCAGGCCGCTCAGGTAGATCTCATCGCAGCCCTGCCCTCCCGGGCCATCGCCGTAGGCGTTGTCAGCCGGGATGCGATAGTGGCCATTGCCGGATAAATCGCAGTCGCCGCCCCCCGTACCCGGGGGAATGTCCACGTCGAGACGCGCCATTTTGCCCAAAAGTACGGTGTCATTTTGGGCGCTGTCGAGGGGGTCACCCATCCCCCCTTCGTGGGGGAAGGGCACCGTGTGACCGTCGCCAAAAGAAGCGTAGAGGAGGCCATCGGCCCCAAAGGCCAAGGTCCCCCCCTTGTGGCCTTCGTGGGGCTGGGCAAATTCCAGGATGACCACCTCGCTGGTGGGGTCCATCTGGTCGGGGTTGTCGGCATCCACGGTAAAGCGAGCAATGCGGGAGCGGTTGCCCTGGGCCGTGGCGGCGACATAGTAGATAAAGAGGTGGCCGTTAATGGCGTAGTCGGGGTGGAAGGCCAGGCTCAAGAGGCCCTCTTCGCTCCCCACCACTACCCGATCTTGGATATCGATGACCGGGGTGGGCGACAAGGTACCATCGGCGGCAATCACCCGCACTCGCCCCCCCTGCTCGGCGACAAACAGCCGCTCATCGCCGGCATGGGCCAAGGCCACGGGCTGGATCAGACCGCTGGCGTAGGGCACTAGGCCGTAGCTATTGGGGGTCAGTTGGGTGAGGAGGTCTCCACCGTCGGCGCCACCGTCGTCATCGCCATCACCACCACAAGCCACGCCATTGAGGGCAAAGGCCTTGGGAACGGTGTTGGTACCCGTATGGCTGGCGTTGAAGCCAAAGGTGACGCTTCCTCCTCCAGGCAGGGCGGCGTTGTAACCGGCGTCCACTACTTGGACATCGGCGTCCGACTGGGTGTGGTTTCCGTTCCAGGCCCCCGTGAGCCGCTGGCCATTGGCCATGGTCCAGGTCAACGTCCAACCGTCGATCGCCGTGGTCCCGGTGTTGTCGATGCGCACCCCGGCGGTGAAACCATTCCCCCACTGGTGGACGATGGTGTATTCCACGGCACAGGCGGTTGGCTCATCGGGGGGCGGCGGCGGTGGGGACTCAAAACCCCCACAGTCCGGATCGTCCAGGGCGATGTCGTCCGGAGGCCTATTTTGCCCCGTGTGACTGGCGTTGAAACCAAAGTCGACCTGCCCCCCGGGGGGAATGGTCTGGTTGTAGGCTGCAGGCGTCACTGCCACAGTAGCCCCCATTTGGTCCACGGTACCTTTCCAGGCATTGTTGATCTGTTGGCCATCGGCCATGGTCCAGGTGACCCGCCAACCTTCGACGGCGGTGGCGCCGTTGTTGGTCAAGGTCACTTGGCCGGTGAAACCATTGTTCCACTGGTTGAGAATGTGGTAATCCAAAGCGACATTACATGTGCCTTGGGCCCGGACGAGGCCGGGCCAGGCCATTGCCAAGCAGACGCCACAAAGCGTCAGTCCCCCGAGAGTTTTTTTCATGACGTTCCCTAATGACGCGCGCGCGATAGCGCACTAGCAATCCACCGCGTTGGGATGGATCACGCGTAATGCCAGCTGCAATCCAGGGTAATGAAACCCTTGGAGCAGTGGATTAGGGGGTCAAGGCCTCAGCGTGGGACTGAAGCGGGCTTTGTCGCTCCCAGAAGTTTTGCCTTGGCCCTTTTATAGGGCGAAGAGATTGGGAGGGGGTTTTGGGTGGGCGATGCACCTCAACCTAGAGGTGCGGATGGGTTGGGCTAAAGGTCTTACTATGGTTTGGCAATTGCTAGCAGTTTAAAAGGGACAATCTAGCCTGTCAAGACGAGAAATCTTGGGGCGCCATCCCCAACTGGCGTTTGCAAGCGATGGAGAAACTCACCACATTCAGGGGTGAACATCCCATCCACCAGCACACCCCACTCTAGAGATAGCCTCGCCCGGGGAGGCGATCGCCCCTCGTCGAGGTAAAGGATACATCGGTAAGGGGTCAGCCAATGGCCCAACGATCTCATCGAGTTGTGGGCTTATCGGCTGGTGTCATGTGCGGGTAAGTTAGCCGTTAGACCTTAAACGTCAGTTTACTGTCTTTGCCAGATTCCAGCTCACTCCAATGCTCTTCAAAGTTCAGCATTTCAAGGAGCCCCACTCCTCGCCCCATGTTAGTCAGAATATATTCTTCTTTATTTTGAATTGTTTCAGCCATGGGAAGTAACTTGGCCAACTCCTCCATCCCGGCAACAACGATACCGTCGTCATCGCCAAACACAATATCCCCAGGGCTGACGGCTACACCGCCACAAGTTATTGGGATTTGTGTTTCAAATATACCGGAGGCAGCACCAGAAACGGGGGTGATCGAGCGAGAATAAACCGGAAAACCCAAGGTTTTGAGCTTGGCGGTGTCGCGACAGGCCCCATCTATCACAAGGCCAGCTAGCCCCTTGCGAAACGCCTCCACCGAAAAAAGCTCACCAGCGACCGCAGTCCGACTGTCGCCTGTATCGACAACCAGAACTTCTCCCGGAGTCGCATCGTGCAGGGCTTTAATCACGGTGAGAAAGTCTTCATGACAACGAACAGTATGGGCAACACCAATCAACTTGAGCCCGGCTTTAATAGGGCGAATCCCAGAATCAACCACACGCAAGCTTTTGTTCGCATCGGCTAGGCTAGCCGTGTCAAGACGACCTAACCTTTGCTTGATTTCATCTAATTTCATCATTGATTATCTCAAAATCAGCTTGAAAGAATCGGCGGCTGGGCGCATCAATCCATTTGAGCAGTTTTCAACATCCGAAAGGAGCAGCACTCACTGAATCGGTGGGCCAAGCAACTTAACTCCATGCTCCTCAAAGAGTTTCGATAAATCGTCAAATTTTCCCGACACTAATTTTTGAAAAAACGACTCAGAAGCTCCCGACGGCAGTAATTCAAAATGAATAATGGACTCCTCTTTGGATTTATTTATGAATGCATGCGCTTTTCCGGGTGGAATCACAACTGCTCCTCCTGGAAAAACATCAATTCTTTTCCCTCCCAATTCAAACTTTACATGACCAACGATTACATGAAATATTTCAAATTGGTTTTCATGCAAGTGAAGAGGCGGCCCTGAATCTGGAGCGACAACTTCTTCAAAGACAGATACTTTTTCTTCCGTTTCAACACCTGATATCAAGCACTTGATATTCAACTTATTCATCACGCCTCCAACAATTGTTTCAACAACGAAGTTGAGCGGGAGCGATAAAAGAGAGCTATAGACGGTCATGATTTTGCCAGACGGCCTCACCATAACCTGGCAGGAAAACGCGATGTCCCCGGCGATTGAGGCGAGCAAACAATACCTTATCACGGTAAACCTTATCCAGATACAGATCCGGCGGGGGCTTTGGCCACTCGATAGGGCAGCTGTCTGTGCAACGTGGCCACCAAGATCTCGGCATCAGGCCGGTTGGCGCCGGTGGTGGCAACACCGGTCATCACCCCTTGACCGTCGACAACGAGGCTCGTTTTGGCCCCAAGCTTGCGCCGATCGCAAGGGTTGAAGCCACATCCCTCCCCCCCCCCGGGGGGCCTTGTGTAAGCTGCCATCCGCGCTCACCCACAGCCAATCAGCCCGTTTTTAATAAATGGTGATCATCAATAGATATTATCGGAATGACCATGTCGAGCATCTTCCGCATGAGCGCATCGACTAACAACGTATAGTGAGATCGTGTCGGTTTTATCGGGAACCGCATGGAAACGCGAGCGAGTGGCTTCAAAGAGGGTTGAGGTGAGAGCACTGGCGGTGTCAAGGGGAGATGTAGGACGTCATCGGGAGGCATCTGTCGGTCCGACCACACGACATGGCATTACAGAGCTTTTTTCGGAGGGCCCGACGTAAGCATATAGAATGGCATCCGTACCGCCATCAACACGATTGACTTTTATCATAAGCTCGTCGAGCATAATCTCTTTGATGTTTTTGGGTGCGTTTTTCGTCAAACGAGACCTCGTCATCGCCCCACTAGCAAGATGCTCCACCCAAAGCGAATCACCGTTGCACGTCCTTGCCAAATTCCAACGAATGTGTTTTGGACCCCCAAGGATCTGATCGATAATTCTTGTTTTACAATTTTCGATATCCAGGCCAAGTTCCGACCATTGACAAACAGCACGCACTTCAACATCTGTGCTTTTATGATAAACAATTATCTCAGCTCGATCCCCAACGGGCAAAACGAGAATCTTGAAAAATTCATCGGATAAGCGCAACTTGATTCACCCAAGCAAAGTGCGTCAAAGTGAAGGACGTTTTGAGGGTCAGCATCTATCCTCCCCCCCCCAACGCTTCCCGCCGTCACAGGAGCTTGCGATGATCACTCCCCCCCTTCGGCACCTCGTCGCCGCGCTCGCCGTCGTTTTATGGGGTGGCTCATGGGTTGGCCAAGGCCAGGCTCTGGCCCAACCCCCCCCCGACGTCCTCATCGTCGGCCAGATCGCCGAGCCCAAATCCCTGGACCCCCACGCAGTCACCGCCGTCAACGACTTCCGTATCTTGGTGAACCTCTACGACGGCCTGGTGCGCTACACCCCCGGCACCCTGGAGGTGGAACCGAGCTTGGCCGAGGATTGGACCATCAGCGACGACGGCACGATCTACACCTTTCAGCTCCGCGACGGCATCACCTTCCACGACGGCACCCCCTTTGACGCCGAGGCCGTGGTGTTCAACTTCCAGCGGATGCTAGACGAAGACCACCCCTACCACGACACCGGCCCCTTTCCCCTGGCGTTTTTCTTCTCCAGCATCGACACCGTCGAAGCCCTAGACCCCACCACGGTGCGCTTCACCCTCCAAGAGCCCTACGCCCCCTTCCTCTCCAACCTCGCCTACCCCACGGGGTTGATCGTCTCCCCTAGGGCCGTCGAGGAACACGGGGCGGACTTCGGCCGCAACCCGGTGGGCACCGGGGCCTTTGTGTTCGAGTAATGGCAGAGCAACGCCCGGGTGGTGGTCACCCGCAACCCCGACTATTGGGACGGCCCCCCGCCCTTAGGGGCCGTGGTGTTTCGCCCCGTGACCGACGCCAACACCCGGGTGGCGGAGATGCTCGCCGGGGGGATAGATCTCATGGTGGAAGTCCCCCCGGACAACGTGGCCACCTTCGCCCAAGACAACCGCTTTGGCGTCTACCAACAGGCCGGCCCCCACCTGTGGTTTTTGATCCTCAACACTAAAGAAGGCCCCTTTGCCGATAGAAGGGTGCGCCAGGCGGTGAACTACGCCATCGACAAACAAGCCCTAGTGGAATTCGTCCTCCAGGGCACCGCCACCGTGGCCGCCGGCCCCACCCCCCCGGCCTTTGCCTGGGCCTACAACGAAGACCTGGAGCCCTACCCCCACGACCCCGCCAAGGCCAAAACCCTCCTGGAAGAAGCCGGCGCCACCGGGGCCAAACTCACCTTTCTGGTCACCGAAGGGGGTTCGGGGATGCTCGATCCAGTGCCCATGGGGGCGGCCATCCAGGCGGATTTGGCCGAGGTGGGGCTGGAGGTGGAAATCCAGACCTACGAGTGGAACACCTTCTTGGGCCAGGTCAACCCAGGCCTAGAGGGCAAGGCAGACATGGCCCAAATGGCCTGGATGACCAACGACCCCGATACCCTCCCCTACCTGGCCCTGCGCCGGGCGGCGTGGCCGGACCAAGGGGGGTTTAACTCCGGCTACTACCACAACCCCGAAGTGGATAAACTCCTGGAGGCCGCCCGGCGCAGCACCGACCGCGCCCAACGGGCCGAGCTCTACAAAGAAATGCAGACCATCGTCCAGCAGGACGCCCCCTGGGCTTTTATCGCCCACTGGCAACAAAACGCCGTGGCCAGCCAACGGGTGCAGAACTTCGCCCTCCAGCCGTCGTTTTTGCTATTGCTCCACAAAGTCGCCAAGCCCTGACCACGGCGCGCCATGGGCCGCTACATCCTTCGCCGCATCACTGCCCTAGTACCCATTTTGCTGGGCCTGTCGGTGGTGGTGTTCGCCATCATGGCCGCCATCCCCGGGGACCCGGCGCTGGCCATCCTGGGGGCCTATGCCACCGAGGAGAACATCGCCGATCTGCGGCGCCAACTGGGGTTGGATCAGTCCCTGGTGATCCAGTACTTCCACTGGCTCACCAATTTGCTCCAGGGAGACCTGGGCCGGGCCTATAGCCTCAACCGCCCAGTTCTCGACGAAGTCCTAGAACGCTTTGGCGCCACCTTGATCTTGGCGGCGGCGGCGCTGTTTTTGAGCACCCTCTTGGGCCTCGCCGCCGGGGTCACGGCGGCGGTGCGCCAGTTCGGCTGGCCCGACCGGGTCCTCACGGTGTTGGTGCTGGTGGGCATCTCCCTGCCTTCTTTTTGGCTGGGGCTGTTGTTGATCCTGCTGTTCGCCGTGGAACTGCGCTGGCTGCCGGTGAGCGGTATGTACGCCGTCTACGGCGGCGGGGGGATAGGGGATCTGCTGTACCACTTGATCCTGCCCGCCGTCACCCTGGCGGCGGTGGCCACCGGGGTCATCGCCCGCTTGACCCGCACCCAGATGCTAGAGGTCCTGCGCCAGCCGTTTATCCGCACCGCCCGGGCGGCGGGCATCGCCGAGGGGCGGGTGATCCGCCGCCACGCCGGACGGGTGGCCTTGGCCTCTGTGGTGCCGGTCATCGGCATCCAGGCGGGGTTTGTGTTGGGGGGCGCAGTCTATATCGAAACCGTGTTCCAGTGGCCGGGTATCGGCCGGATGCTGGTCCAGGCCATCGCCCAGCGGGATATCCTCCTGGTCCAGGGTGGGGTCTTAGTGGTGGCGGCCAGCTATGTGCTGTTCAACCTGGCGGCCGATGTAATCCAGTTCACCCTCGACCCGAGGATCCAAGGGTGAGGGCC
>JBHJHK010000065.1:0-2063 GCA_050330975.1 Candidatus Competibacterales bacterium
CCCTTGGTAGAGGGCCAAGGGCGGGGGTTTGAGGGCGGTATGGGGGTAGCAGACCACGGGGGGAACAGCCCGGCGGGCCGCGGCGTCGGCGGGGACCTCAGAGGCGGGAGGCGCGGGGGGAGGGCGTGATGTCGATGTCAAGGGAGCTATCCTCAAGGGCGTCCGGGCGGCCAACGCGTGGGGGCAGCGGGCACTGTCCCCCATGAGGATAGAAGATTCTCGGCATGGGGATCGAGGTTTGACCCCGCGATGGACGGCGCCCTCGTCCACTGGGGCGTTGACTGGGCCGTTGGGATGACTCGATCCCAACGGACGGGTGAGTCCCGGAGATTTACTGGTCTAGGGGCTCGAGGTCCAAGATCCAGGCGATGAGCTTTTCGGCGTCTTCGTCTTTGAGGGCCACATTGGGGGGCATGGCCAGGCCACTGACGTTGCCTTGCCAGTGGCGGTTGTAGGGATTGGAGCCGATTTTGACGATCTCGACCAGCTTGGTATGGGCTTGGCTATCCCCCTGGTAGCGGGTGGCCACGGCTCGCCAGGCCGGTCCCACGGGCAAGACCTCGTCGGGGTCGACGGGTTCGGGGTTGATGGAGTGGCACGCCAAGCAGCCGCTGGTGGCGGCCAATTGGAGCATGGGATCGACGGCGGCTTCGGGCTCGGGTTCGGGTTCGGCGGCGATCGAAGCCCCCACTAGGGCCAGGGATGCGAGGAGGGTCTGGACCGTTCGAGAGGAAAAGGGCATGGCGGGATTCTCCGTAGCGTTCTCAGTGAGGCGTTATGCGTCGCGAGCTCAGGAGTTAGGTCATCAGAGATGCCCCGTCCGCGAGCTCGTCGACGTGGCTATTATGGTCCACGTCGATCCACCGCTCGCACGATCTAGATCAAGGATGCGTGAAATAATGTAGCAAAGGTTTTTTTTACTCGGGGTGGGCGAGCCATAAGGACATTATCGGCGTCGACAGGGGGGGTGTGGTGGGCGAGGTGCTCGGCTAGGGCTCAAAGGAGGGTGTGGGCGACGTTGCTGGTCATGCCGAGGCGCAGGCGGTGGCCCAGAGGAATGGCGTCGACGCTGTGGCCCAGGGCCCCCGGGCGTAGCCCAGGGCGTTGGCCTCTTGGGGCCAGATCACTCGGGCGTGGGGGGTCGGCCGCACCCCCCCGGGGGGTCACGGCGGTCCCCATGCCGGGCCACACCCGCAAGCTTGCGGCCGACCAAGGCCGGTATACCCATCCTGGAGACAGAGGTTGAACAGCGCGTCGCTTTACCCGCTGAGTCCGATGAACTCACCAAGCGCCTGAGCCTGGATCTCCCGGAAAGTCTTCACCGACGCTTCAAAACCGCTTGCAGCGGCGCCAATGGCGGCAAGATGATCAGCGAGATGCTCGCGTTTGTTGAAGCGCGAACCGCGGAGCTCGAAGAGAAGGCGGGCATCTACCGGAAATGAGCGAATGAGCCAATGTGGTTTTGGGGTTTAGTGGGGGGCGAACCCAGTCGCCCCGTGGTGAAGCTTTGTCCTCCTCTCCCGACTGTGCCCTATTGCACCAGGGATCGCCGGCGCCACGGGAGATCCTTACGGCAAGGAACTGCCCGGGGGCTGGCGGTTCGGGGAGAGGTGATCGTGTCGAAGGCGGCAAGACCCGCGCCGTCCATGATGCGGGCCCTGCAGGGTGCCAAAGCGCCCATGATATCCCTAGAGAGGCGCTTTGGAGACGAGATCACCGTGGGGAGCGAATCGATGGTGTCCCTGATGAAGCGTCCTCAGGCTCAGGGGTTAGGGCCCCTGATTCAGTAGCACGCTCACATCATCGGATCTTTGATTCGCTGTGACGATGTCGAGTCGCCCATCGCCATTCACGTCCCCCAGGGTGACCGATCGAGGACGAGAGCCCACGTCAAAGCGCGTCTGGGGCCCGAAGGTGCCGTCGCCCCCCCCCCACAGCACGCTCACATCATCGGTGCTCCCATTCGCGGTGACGATGTCGAGTCGCCCCTCGCCATTCACGTCCCCCAGGGTGACCGATCGAGGACGAGAGCCCACGGCAAAGCGCGTCTGGGGCGCGAAGGT
>JBHJHK010000066.1:0-7539 GCA_050330975.1 Candidatus Competibacterales bacterium
GGGGGGGGTGGGGGGGGGGGGGGTGGGGGGGGGGGGGGGGCGGCGCCCAGCCCCCCCCGCGTTCGGTTTTGGGCCGCCTGACGGGGGGGGGGGGGGCCCCCCCCCCCCCCCGCCTCTTCGGGGTGGGTGCTAGCGGCCAACAACACCAACCGCTCCGACCCCCAGCGCCGGCGCCACGTCGCCCCGGCGGCCACGGCGGCTGTGGGGTAGGATCGCTCCTGTTTGAGATCTCCCACCAGCGGCACCTGGGGGGCGGGGAGACCCAAGGCGCAAAAGCGCCGCTGGGTGGCCCGATCCCGGGCGGCGAGGGTCACCCCCGCTAGGACGCGGCGGGCAAAATCCCCCACCCGGGCGTAGCGCCTGGCGGAGGAGGCCGACAGCCGGGCATTGGCGACGATCACCGGTATCCGCCGCCGACGACAGGCCACCAACCAGTGGGGCCACAGTTCGGTCTCGGCGATGAGCAGTAACGCGGGGCGCCGGCGGGCGATAAAGTGATTCACCCCCCAGGGGATATCCAAGGGGGCGTAGCCCACGCTGACCCCGTCTAGGGTGCTCGCCAGGTGGGTGGCGAGCCCGCGACCCGTGGGGGTGGTGGTGGTGAGGAGTACGGGGGTGTGGGGATAGCGGCAGCGGAGGGCTTGGACGACCACTTCCAAGGCCCGGACCTCGCCCACGGACACGGCGTGGCACCAGATGGCGCCGGCGGGGGCGGCCCCGAGGCCCAAGCGCTCGTGGAGGGCCTGGCGGTAGTGGGGGTCGCGGCGACTGCGCCACAGTAGACGTCCCAGGGCCACGGGGAGCAACAGGCCGTAGCTGAGGCCGCCGTAGACCCCCAGCCACAGGTCAAGGCGATTCAAAGCCATCGCTAAACAACGCCCCATCGGCCCGGGCTCGACCCGAGTCGGCGGCGCTAAAGGGGCTCTCGGCCACGACGCTCAAGGCGACGACCCGGTAGTAATAGCGCTGTCCCCCTTCGACGGCGAAGTCGTCCCAGGCCAGGCCCTCGGTGGTCCCCAGCAGTTCCATGGCGTTGGCGCTCGACGAGGTGCCGCGGAACACCCCGTAGTGGCTGGCGCCCGCCACCGTCGTCCAGGTGAGGGCAATGCGTCCCCCCCAGGTGCCGTCGCTGGCCGTGACGTCGTCGGGGGCCTCTAGGGCCACATGGCCGCCGTCGGGGGCGCTGGGTGAGCTCTCCAACTCGCCGCGCCGGCTGGCGACCCAGTAGTAATGGGCCACCCCGGGGACGGCGGCGTTGTCTTGGTAGTAGAGGCGGCTCCCCACCTGGGCGAGGAGGTCGGCGTCGGCGAGGTCGGGACCGTTGTCGACCCCCGGGTCGGGGGATTGGGGCCCGCGCCACACGGTGTAGCCCTGGGCCTCGGCCACCCGCTCCCAAGTCACCCGAATCCCGCTGGTGCTGGTGCCATCGGCGGCCGCCACCCCCGAAGGGGCCATCAGGCCCCGCAGACCCCCATCGGGTCCCCCGGGTTCGCTGCTGCCGGCGCTGCTGCGGGCCACCACCCAGTAGAAATACTCGACCCCCACCTGGGCGGTGGTGTCTTCAAAGGCGTTGGTGGCGGTGGTGCCCAGGACTTTGGCAGCGGTGAAATCGTCGTCGATGTGGCGCCACACTTGGTAGTCGTCGGCGTCGAGTACCGGGCGCCACACTATCAAAACGCCACTGGAGACCTCGCCGTCGCTGGCGGTGACATCCGCGGGGGTGGGCAGGGGGGGCCCTGGATCTCCGGGGCCGCCATGGAGGGCGTAGAGGTTGGCGGCGGCGGATCGGTCGTCGTCTCCCAAGGCGGCGCCGCGGCCGTCGCCGTGGACAAAGGCCCGCATCAAAGCCCGGTCGGCGAGGCTGTCGGGGACGCAGAAGCCACTGCGGCTGTCGCCACAGGCGTGGTCTAGACCCAAGGTGTGGCCCAACTCGTGGGCGAAGACCTCGGCAGCGGTGGAGTTGCCCCGTTCGGCAAAGGCGCAGCCGGCGCCGTCTTGGGTGATAATTCGGGCCCGGGCAATCGCTTCGAAGGAGCGCCCATCGTAGGTCTGGCGGGCCCCTTGGGAGATGGCCGAGGCCACCGCCAGCACCCCGCCACTGCTGCAGTTGTAGCTTCCGGCGATGTCGTCGAAGGGGTCGTCGAGGTAGACCACGTTGTCGTCGCTGGTCCGATGGGCTTCGACGGTGCCGCCGTAGAGCAATTCGATGTGGCTGTCGGGGTCGGCATTCCAGGCCTCCAGGCCCCCTTGGAACTCGGCAAAGCCACCGCCGGGGAGGCCGGCCTTGCCATGGGAGGTGGCGTACCAGGTGACGGCATCTCCCCGGTCGAAATCAAACCAGCGCAGCAGGGGCGTCAACAAGTTGAACTTGGCCGTGGGCTGGTGGCGGTAGAACTCCGAGAAGGGTATCCAGTAGTCCTCGGCCCCGACGCTTTTGGGGCTGGGGTGTTGGGTCTGGGCCTCGATCCAGGCGGCAAAGGCGGCGAAATCCCGGGCCTCGCCGTAGCGGCGGGCCAACCCGGCGTTTTGGGTGGGGTGCATCCCCCGGAGATCGCGCACCGCCGCCCGGCGGCCACTGGGGTCGGTGGCGGCAAAGAAGGCGCCCAGGGCCAGGTGGACCACCCCGTAGCGACCACTGTTGCGGGGTTCGAGGAACAAGATATGCTCTAGCCCCGGGGACAGCAGTGCCGCGCCAGGGGTGGAGCCCCCCGCCCCCGGTGGATGGCCCAGGGTCTCCACCTCCAAGGTGGGGGGGGCTTGCCCCTTGAGGCTGCGGACCACCACCACCTGGTGGCGGGTGATGGGCCAGCCGTTTCGCAGCTGCGGCTGGCGGCTTTGGGGGGTGGCGATCACCACCACCGGGCTCTGGGCCAGGAGGTCTGCATCGGCCATGGGCACATAGCTCGCCCCGGGCGTCGGGGGGGAGCCCACTCCCAGGCCCAAAGTCAAAAGGGCCATCAACAGCGCACGGCGACCCATGGACAAAACCCCTCCCAATGACCCTCGACGGGATGAGCGATGGCGGTCGAGAAGGGTTATCTTAGGGGGCCCGGCGCCTCAACCGCCCCGACCCTATAGCTGTAGTGAATTATTGTATCTCAAGATCGCCCTCCAGGTCGGTCCCAAGGCCGGGGCCCGGTCTATTCCCCCTCTGACCCCATGCTTTGGTCTCCATCGCCCTTGACCAGTCCCTCACCCACCCTCTACAGACGTCTCCTGGGGCAGGTGCTGCCCTACCGCCTGGCCTTTGCCGGGGCCGTGGTGTGTACGCTGTTGCTGGGGGCGGTGGAGCCCCTCATCGCCGCCCTGGTGGAGCCCCTCCTCGACGGCAGCTTCGTCGCCCGGGATCCCTTCTACGTCACCGCCGTGCCCGCGGCCTTGGCGGGGCTGTTTCTGCTCCGGGGGGTGTTGGGGTTTGCCGCGGGTGTGGGGCTCAAGTGGGTGGCCCAGCAAGTGGTCATGGACTTGCGCCGGGCCATGTTCCAGCGCCTATTACAGCTGCCCCCCGCCCGCTGTCAAACGGACGGTGGGGCGCTTTTGTCTCGTTTCACCTACGATGTCGCCCAGGTGACCCAGGCGGCCACCCAAGCCCTGGTGGTCCTGGGGCGCGATAGCGTGGCCATCGTGGGGCTGTTGGGGTATTTGCTCTATCTGGATTGGGCGCTGTCCACGGTGATGCTGTTGTTGGCGCCCCTGGTGGCCTGGGTCGTGGGGGTGGCCAGTCGTCGGCTGCGGCGGGTGAGTCGTGACCTCCAAGGGCGCATGGGCCAACTCAACGCCCTGGTGGAAGAGGTGATCCGCGGCTTTCCGGTGATCAAGACCTTCAACGCCCAGGAGCGGGAGCTGGCCCGCTTTGAGGCCCTCAATCACAACCTCCAGGGGGATCACGTCAAGCTCGCCGTGGCCGCCGAGGCCAGCGCCCCCATCGTCCAAAGTCTGGCCGTGGTGGCCTTGGCGGCGGTGATCTACCTGGCGGCTCGCCAGGCGGCGGCCGGGGCCATGACCGTGGGGGAATTCGGCAGCCTGTTCGCCGCCATGACGTTGTTGCTGGCCCCCATCAAACGCCTCACCCGCATCAACGAAGTGATCCAGCGGGGATTGGCGGCGGCGGAGAGCGTCTTTGCCCTCATCGACGAAACCCCCGAGGGCGATCCCGGCGGCCCAGAACGGTCCAAGCCCGGGCCCCGGGGGGAAATCCACTTCCAGGGGGTGTCCTTTGGCTACGATCCCCACAACCCGGTGCTGGCGGACCTCCACTTGACGATCCCCGCGGGCGCCACCGTCGCCCTGGTGGGCGCGTCGGGAAGCGGCAAATCCACCTTGCTCCAGCTGTTGTTGCGGTTTGTCGACCCCCAGCGGGGACGCATTACCATCGACGGGTTGGAGGTGGGGGCATGGCCCTTGGCGACGTTGCGTCACACCTTGGCCTACGTCGGCCAAGAGGTGGTGTTATTCGACCGCTCGGTGGCGGCCAACATCGCCTTTGGCGCGTTGGACGACGGGCCGGGGGAGGGGATGCTGCACCGCCGGGTGGTGGCCGCCGCCCGCGCGGCGGCGGCGGCGGAGTTCATCGAGGCTTTGCCCGAGGGTTATGGATCCCCGGTGGGACCCAACGGCTCGCGGTTGTCCGGAGGCCAGCGTCAGCGCCTGGCGTTGGCCAGGGCATTCTTTAAAGACGCCGATATATTGCTCCTCGACGAGGCCACGGCGGCTTTGGATGCCGCCACGGAAGGGCGGATCCAAGGGGCCCTCAAGGGCCTGCGGCGGGGCAAGACCACCCTGATCGTCGCCCATCGCCTGTCGGCCATCGAGGGGGCCGACGCCATCGCCGTTCTCCACGGCGGTCGGGTGGTGGAGTGGGGCAGCCACCGAGAACTCTTGGCCCGCAACGGCGTCTACGCCGGGCTCTATCGCCTCCAGACTTCCGTCGCCGAGGCCAAGGCCCTGGGGGATCCCCGGCAGGATCTGCCCTAGGGTCGATTCACATGCCCCACACTTCGATGGTGTGGCCTTTGAACTCTTCCCGGCGGGAGAACATCTTTTCGTCCCAGGTCTTGTGGGGATCGATGTCGAACACCACTAAATGCCCCTCTTTGGTGCTGCAGCGAACCATATGGTTGCGGGTCTGTTCCATGCCCTCGATGAGGGACGCCACCAGGCTCTTTTGCACCAGGCGCATCTCGATGACCACCCGCTGGACGCCGTCGTAGGTGGGCCAAGTCAACAGACAATCGGTGCGACCCCGCCCCAGACCGTATTCCCGCTCCAAGTGGCCATTGGTGTCGATGATCCGCTGGATAAACGCCTGGAGCAGCAGGAGCGGTGCCGCCCGGCGGTAGGGAAAGCGCTGGAGCCAAGGGGCCGAGTGGTCGCGGCAAAATTGCTGGAAACCCCGCAGCAGGCGGTGGACGTCCAGGCGACCGTTGGACTTGTCCACGTAGCGATGGACCTGTTCGGTCATGCCTTGCTGGAGGTCGGCCACCAGGATGCGGGGGATAATTTCCCGATAGAGGGGATTGGCCAAGGTCAAGGCGCCGTGGCCCCCCCGGTGGACGAGGCCCAGTTCGACGACGTAGTCCACGTCTCCCTTTTGAAAGTCGTCGGCCAGGACGTCGCCGGTGAGCATGGCCTCCAACACCCGCCGCACTGGCGGTTCCTCTAGGCGGTCGGCCAGCTGACTCAAATGGCTGTGGCCCTGGGCGATCAAAGTCTCCTTGGCCTGTTCCACCCGATCCAAGGTGATGTCCACCCCGTGGCGCTCGCCGGGGCCTTGGACCAGGACGCGGCCTAGGCTGTTGACCAACCAGGGATGGCCCTGGGTGAGTTGCCAGATGCGCTCCAACGCCTCGGGGGTGACGTTGTACCCGGTGTCATCGCTGTACTGATGAAACAGCGTCTCGATGTCGATGCGGGAAAACAGCCCCAATTTGATGGTGGGGGTGTTGATACTCAACGCCGACCCCCCGGTGATGACCGCTTGTTCCCGCTCCGAGCGGATGCGAAAGCCGTTGAGGTCGTGGACCCCGGCCAAGATGACACTCTGGGGAAAATGGCGGGGCCTTCGGGGGTAGCCGGCGCGGATCTGGCGCAGTACGCTCAACAGGGTGTCCCCCACCAGGGTGTCGATGCCGTCGACGATGAGCAGCAAGGGCCGTGGGCTCTGGGCGGCCCACTGGGTCAGAATCTGGGTCAAGGCCGTATGGGGGGGGCGGCCCTGGAGGAGGGCCTCCTGGCGCTCGTCGACAAAGGGGTCGTCGAGGCCAATTTTGGCCCAGGTGGCCAGCTCGTCGAGAATGGTGGCCATGGCGGTGGGCACGTCTTCGCGAGCTGTCTGGGCGGCTTCCACGTTGACGTAGGCACAGCGATATTGTCCCTGGCGGTTGAGGTAGTCCATGAGGGCCAGCAGCGAGGAGGTCTTGCCGGTCTGACGCGGCGCGTGGACCACAAAATACTGCTCCTGTTCGATGAGGGCCAGGATCTCGGCCAAATCGAGACGTCCCAAGGGCGCCAGGCAGTAGTGTTTTTGGGGATCGACGGGTCCGGCAGTGTTGAAAAAGCGCATGGCGGCGAACGATTCGGCGGTGGCGTGGGGGCAAAAACCGGCGGCGTGGGCAGGCCATTATAGCCCCCTTGCCGCGGCCCTTGCCTAGGGCTGAGCTCGAGTTCGAGGCGTCAGTCCTTGAAGCCCGCCAGAGGGCGCAGGCGGGTCCCCACCACACTACCGGCAAACCCCGCCACCAACCACAGCCAACCGTGGAGGCTACCCGAGGCGATACCGCTAAAATAGGCGCCGATGTTGCAGCCCGACGCCAGGCGGGCGCCATAGCCCAGCATGAGACCCCCCACTAGGGCCGCCGTGGCCTGACGGGGACTGATGCGCCAGCTGGGGGCAAAGCGGTTGGCAAGACCGGCGGCTAGCAATGCCCCCAAGACGATGCCAAAATTCATCACCGATACCGGGTGTTGAAAGACGCTGCGGGCCAAAGCCCCCTGGCGGCCTTCCCAGTAGGGCCAGGTGGTGACGTCGACACCCGACGCCAAAGCGATTTTCGCCCCCCAAAGGGCAAAGGCCGAGGTGATGCCCCAGGGGTGGCCGGCGGTGTACAACACCGCCACGCTCAACACCGCCAATGCCACCGCGCCAAAGGTCAAGGACCAGGGGCCCCGGTACCAGGACTGCCAAGGTCCAACCGTCGGCGCAAAAGCCCCGGTGGTCGGCGAACCGCGATGCCGACGCTCCAGCCAACGGGCCCCCAGGGCGATGGCGAAAAAGGCCGCCAAGTGAATCCCCAACGCGGGCGCCGCCCCCCACTCCCGCACCGCCGACCACGCCGGCAGGTGGGGCAATTGATACCAAAAGGGCATGTGGGCCGTGGCGATGAAGGAGCCGGCGACAAAGGCCGCCAGGGTCAATAGCATGCGGGTGTTGCGGGGGGGGGGGGGGGGGGGGGGGGGGGGGGGGGGGGGGGGGGGGGGGGGGGGCGGGGGGGGGGGGGGGGGGGGGGGGGGGGGGGGGGGGGGGGGGGGGGGGGGGGGGGG